>CATYDM010000004.1 GCA_958405195.1 uncultured Collinsella sp. | reverse complement strand
GTCACCTTTTTGCGGCCGCAGCGGCGGGCGTACTCAAAGGCATACTCTACAATGCGGCGGCTCTTGGCGATGGAGATCGGCTTGATCGAGATCGCGGAATCGGCGGCGAAGGTCTTTTGGCCCGAGCGCTCGATGAGCTGCGAGAGCTCCTCGACCTCGGCAGCGCCCTCATCAAACTCGATGCCGGCGTAGAGGTCCTCGGTGTTCTCGCGCACGATGACCAGGTCGACATCGCGGAAACGAGAGCCGTCGCCCGGCTGCGACAGGCAAGGGCGCACGCAGGCGTACAGGTCGAAGTGCTTGCGCAGGGCCACGTTGACGCTGCGGAAGCCCGTGCCGACCGGTGTGGTGATGGGGCCCTTGATGGCAACTTTGGTCTCGGCGACCGCATCGAGCACATGCTGGGGCAGCGGCGTGCCAAACTCGTCCATGACGCCGGCGCCGGCCTCCTGGACATTCCAATTGATCTGGACACCGGTGGCCTCGACCACGCGGCGCATGGCCTGCGTAATCTCGGGACCGATGCCGTCACCGGGAATCAGGACTACATCGTGCGCCATAATCTGTTACTCCTCGTCTTCGGCGTCGTCAGATTTTTTAACGCTAGCACGCTTCTTCTTTTTGGAGAGATCCAGGCCAAAACGTTTAACAAGCATTTCGCAAATCTCGCTCGAACGGGCCTTGAGATAGCTGCCCTTACCGTTCTCGGCATCGAACTTAAGGCGCAGCGCAAGCTTCTCGGCAACCTCAGCGTCAATCTCGCCCTGGCAAAACTCGTACAGGCAACCGAGCATGTCGCGATACTCAAGGTCGCCGTGGTAGCACTGGATGGCCTCGTCCAGGATGGGCCAAGCCTCGCGCGAACGCTCGACACTCGTGGCACCCCACACGCACAGCAGGCGGAAGGCGGCATAGCGCAGCGTGGAGGAGATCTCGTCGAACAGTGCGGTCTCGGCGCCCTCAAAGGCATCGCCCAGCTGCTCGGGGCAGGTGGTGGCGAGCGCCGTCAGGGCATCGAGGGCCTCCCAGCGGGTCTGCGCCTCGGGGCGGTCGAGCGCCTCGATCAGCGCGGGCACGCAGGGCACGACGCGCTGCGGATCGCGCTCGGCAAGCAGGTGCAGCACGCGGGCGGCAAACTGGCGGATGCGGCGCGTGGGGCAGCCGAGCTCCTGGACCAGGCGATCGACGGCGTTCTCGTTCTCCTCTGCCAGCTGGAGCTGTGCCAGCTCCTCGTCGGTGAGCTGTTCGTCTTTGTTTTCTGCCATAGTTACCTCTTCTTTTTATTTCTTGGCGTGCTTGTCAGCACCCTTGCTGTCATCGGTGACCGAGATGAGCTGTCGGTCGGCCGCGCCATTGCGGCGTGCGCGACGGCGGTCCTCGGCGTCGCCCGCATCGGCGGCGGCGCGATGGGCCTTGTTGACATTAAAGACCTCGTCGTGCTTGCGCCACGGACCGACGGACTCGCCAAAGCTCATCTTAAGGCCGGCGATAAAGCCGCCGAGCCAACCGATCGGCGCAAACTGCACCAGCGGGAACAGCGAAAACACCCAGGTCAGTAGGACGACTGCCGCCGCTCCTGCAAAGTTGGCAATCCAGTAGTCGCGCTTGGTGATGACGCGTTTTTCGCAGGCCCACTGGCCGCACAAAAAGCCGATGTAGATCGCAAAGAGAAAGAGCACCAGCGCAAGCACCACAAACGTCCAGTTCATGGGCGCTACTCCCCGTGATGATGGCCGCAGCAGCACTCGTGGCCGTCGTCATGACCGTGGCCGCCGCAGCACTCGTGGTCCTCGCCGTGGTGGTGGCCACAACCGCACTCGTGGTCGCCGTGCTCGCCGCAACCACAGCCCTCCTCGTGAGCACCATGCTCCTCGGGGCGATACTGCGACCAGTCCAGACCGGCGGCGATGGCGTCGGCCTCCTCCTTGTAGAGGACCGTGATGGCCTGGGTGCCCAGCTTGGCGCCACCAATGGCGTCGAGCATGTCATAGAGCGTAAAGGCGACGTCGGCACCAGGCAGCGCGAGCTCGCGGTCATCGGCGTAGGAGAGCGCCAGACGCAGGTCCTTAATGAAGTGCTCGACCATAAAGCCGGCCTTGTAGTCGCCGTCGAGCGCCTTGGGGGCCAGGCTCTCCATGGCACCGGACTTGCCGGTACCGCCCAGGATCATCTGGCGGGTCTTCTCCAGGTCAAGGCCACTCAGCTCGGCAAATGCCAGCGCATCGGCCATACCGACCATGCAGGCGCCCAGCGACACCTGGTTGGCGAGCTTGGCAGCCTGACCCTTGCCGGCACCATCGAAGCAGCAGATGTTTGCCGCAAAGGTGGAAAGGATGTCGCGGACCGGGGCGATGTCGTTCTCGGTGGCGCCCACGATGGCCGTGAGCGTGCCGGCGATGGCACCCGACTCGCCGCCGGTGACGGGGCAGTCAAACGCCATGCGGCCCGAAACCTGGGCGGCCTCGGAAATGTCGCGCGCGAGCTCGGGCGAGCTGGTGGTGAGGTCGATCAGGACCGCGCCGGGCTTGGTGCACGCGAGCAGGCCGTCGCCCGCCAGGTAGAGCTCCTCGACCTCGGCAGGGTAGCCCACCATGGTAAAGACGACGTCGGCGTTTGCCGCGGCATCTGCCGGCGTATCGGCCCAAACGGCACCGCGCTCGATGAGCGCCGCGGCCTTGGACTTGGTGCGGTTGTTGACCGTAACGGGGTAGCCGGCGTCCAGAATGTGGCCGGCGATGGGGGCACCCATGATTCCGGTGCCGATAAATGCGACAGAGAGCTTGTTTGCCATGAAACCTTTCCTTTTGGGTTGGGTGTTATTACCAGGTTGAATCCTCGGTGCCAGCGCCTGAGCTGCGGGGCGCCCGTGGTCGTAGCGCCTGTCTACTCACCGCGCACACGGCGCGCGATGCGGTCGGAAAGCGAGGCTTTCTCGGCGCGGTTCTTGCCCCAAAACGCAAGTGCCACCATGCCGGGGCCCACGTGCGAGCCGATAGTGGGGCCCACGGAGCTGCGAATGATCGTGACGTCGGCGCAGCCCTCCTCCTTGCGGATGGCGGCCTCGAGCCAGTCGCCGTCCTTCTCGGCATCGGCCGTCATGATGGCGATGGGCATGGTGCGATCGGGCACGTAGTTCTCGCGGAACGACTTGAGAATGGACTTGAGCGCCTTCTTGCGGCCGCGGTTGACGCCGATCAGCGACAACGAGCCGGCCAGGTCGTAGGAGAGCTCGGGCTTGACGTCGAGCTTTGCCGTGAGCTGCGCCGCCGCAGGCGGAATGCGGCCGCCGGCAGCCAGCGCGTCGAAGCTCTCGAGCGTAAAGTAACCGTGGACATAGGTCTTGGCCTCGTTTGCCCAGTCGACCAGCTGCTTGGCGGTCAGTCCCGCCGAACGCTGGCGCACGGCCTCAAGCGCCAAGAGCTCGCCGGTCGCACAGGGCAGAGCGTTGTCGACCACGTACAGCTCAAAGTTGGGATACTCGGCGCGCACGGCGTCCGCCGCCTGGCATGCGGAGTTGTAGCTCGACGACAGCGCCGAGGTAAAGCACAGGTAGACCGTGGGCGTACCCTCTTTGGCGCACTCGGTAAAGAACTCGATATAGCGACCGAGCGACACAGCCGAGGTGGACACGCGGGCACCGGCGCGCATGCGGTCGTAGAACTCCTTGGGTGTGATGCTCGACCAGATGTCATCCGTGCGCTCCTCGCCATCGATAATGAAGGGGAAACCCAAGATATCGACATCGAGGTTCGCGGCGACCTCGGGGCTAAAGTCGCAGCAGGTATCGACGACGATGCGGCAACGGTCCGAATGACCGGCGGATGCGGCCTTGTCCATCAAAGCGACTCCTTACGTAAAAAGGCGGCCACCCGCATGGGATGGCCGCCAACCGTTAACTCATGCAAGTTAACGTATTTTACTCGTCAAGTGTTTCGATACGGGGCTTGATGATGCCATATCCACCATTCTTACGGTGATACACCACATTGATGAGGCCAGTCGTCGCGTTCTCGAACACGTAGAAGTCGTGACCGAGCAGATCGGTCTGCACCAGCGCCTGCTCCTCAGTCATCGGGGTGACATCGATGACCTTCTCGCGGACGAGCAGGTCGTCGTCCTCCTCGGGCAGCAGCAGGTCGGCCAGATCCTCGACACGCTCGACCGGTGCAACATCCGCTGCGCTGGCACCACCCTGGCGGTTGTCCACGACCTTGGTCTTGAACTTGCGCAGCTGGCGGGTGACCTTATCGGCGGAGAGGTCGATGGCGGCGTACATATCTGCACCGTGCTCGGCAACGCGAATCACCGAACCGCGGGCGCGAACCGTAACCTCGACGATTGCCGGGTTGGGGTTCGAGGGGTTCTTCTCATAGCGAAGTACAACGTCGACCGTCATGGGCTCGATATCGAAAACCTTGAGCGCCTCGCCGATCTTCTCATCCACATGCGCACGCAGAGCATCGGTTACCGTCGTCTTGCGTCCAGAAACCTTGATATCCATACGTGGCTCCAATCTGCCTCGGGGACTTACTGTACTGGCTATGTACCCATTGCCGTGCATTTAATCACGCGGATTCCCAAAGACCCGAATAACGATTGCTTGATACCGCATACCGAAGTCTCGCACTTTTCCGTGGCAAAGTGCGCTATGGGAGGGCGTCGGCGGCTTTGTATTTGGTCCTGAAAATTGGCTTTGACCTGCTGGTTTTATTGGGATGAAAAAGCCGGGCTCCCCTATTGGGGAAGCCCGGCAGTGCGTGTTGAAACCGTGAAGAGGTGTCCTTTCCAACATATAGGAGACACCACCCCTAGCAATAACTAGCTATTAAGTTTGTTAATGTCGTCGTCGGTGATGGTGCCTTCCTGGCTGGACGACTTGTCCTCGGAGGATGCGGTCTCATTGTTGGAATCGGAGGACTCGCTGCCGGAAGACATGGTCTCACTGGACTCAGAGTCACCCGGCTGCACGTTAGCGCCCGAAACCGTCTTAGCGGTGAGGTCGTAGGGCATCGTGCCATACCAGACGCAGTGGACCGCCTCGAGCGTGCCGTCGGCCGTAATACCGTCGAGGGCATCGCTCACGGCACGACACAGTTCGTCATTGGACGAAAGGCCTGCAACACCAAGCGTCGAGGGCGCCTCGAGCGCACCGACATAGGAGATCTCGCTCATCAGGCGCGCAAGGTAACCGCCAGCCGTGGAGTCGCAGATCACATAGTCGACTTCGCCGGACTCGAGCGCCTCAAAGCACTCGTTGATGTTGGGGTAGGTCTTTTGGTTGGCGGTGATGCTCTGCTTAGCAAGCGCCTCCTGCGAGGCCGAGGACATCTGGATACCCAGAGTAGACGTGTTAAGGGTATCGGTGGAAACGCTCAGCGACCCACCATCGCTGGTTTTACCGAACACGGAAGCGGCATCGTACAGGCAGGTGCCGAGCGAGCTAACGTCCCCATCCGTGGAGTTGATCTCGCCGATAAAGATATCAGCCTTTTTGTCGCCGAGCGCGGAACCTGCCGAGGACGCATCGACAAAGGCGACCTTAAGGCCCATACGGCTTGCGAGGGCGCGGGCGGCGTCGACCGCATACCCCGTGAGCTCGCCGTCGGCGCCCTGCATGGCCTGCGGCGCATCGGAGGTATCGAGGGCAACCGTCAGGGTACCGGGAGTGACCAGGGCATCATCCGACACCGTGGGCGTGACGGTCTCGTACTCGATCTGGTCGATCGTGGGAGTCGTGAACGTAGACAGCGGGTTGAACGCGCATCCGCTCAGGCCCAAAACGGCGATGACCGCTGCGGTCCCAGCACCTAACCGAGCCGCGTGCATCAAGCTGTCCCTCACCATGTCCACTACCCTGCCTTCTGTGTCGTATACGATCCGTGCGTTGCGCGGAATATCAGATTGTTCCCACCAGCTGACCTGGTATTTGACCCCACACTTGCGCACCGGGGTGTTTGCTCGGGAGGCCGCAGCCACCCTCACGACTGGCCCGCTCGCCCGCGAGGCGGTATTGCCCCAAAGAAAGTAGAACGGACGGTGCGGCTTACATCTAGGACGCGCCATGATCGCGCCGCGCGCACGCGGTCGCTTACGTGGATCCCTTTGACCGCGTCTGTCTTGGACTAGGACGGGCATTTCGTCCGTCCGCAACCACAGCCTGGTAGGAACGTAGCGCATTATAGCTAAGTTCAAGCTAAAGTTTAAGGTTAGGGGCGTCATTCGCATCGCGAGTACAGATTTCGCAGGTCAGGACGGGCCGCACACGCCATCTTCACTGCCACAAAACCACCCCTACCAAACACGTGCGATAGCAAGGCCATCGACTGCCGCAGCGCCGGCACGCTTGAGCTCCGCCGAGGCTGCTGCCATGGTCGCGCCCGTGGTGATAACGTCATCGATAAGCAGTAGGCGACGGCCGTGCACGTCCTCAACCGTCTCGTACATGCCTTGGGCACGCTCGCGACGCTCCTCACGACCGAGTTCGCGCTGGTCGCCATGCCCGTACTTGACGAGGGCATCGAGCAGGGGAACACCCGACAGCTCGCAAAATGGGCGCGCAATGGCCTCCATATGATCAAAGCCACGCCGCCGAAACGCTGCCGCCGTCGCAGGCACAAACACCACCGCATCCGCACCGGACAGCACACCTCCTAAGCGATCGGGCGCTACGACCTGGGCATGCAGGGCGGTGTCGTAAAGCAGCTCCGCCAGATACGGAGCCAGACGTCGCTCGCCCGCATCCTTGTACGCTTTAATGATGCGCGGCAGCGGATGCGCATAGACGGCGCACGCCAGGCAGCGGTCGAGCGCCTCCGCCATTGCCGAGGACGTGCCCTCGACCGAACACTCAGTGCACAGCAAATCCCCAAACGGGGCGCCGCATCGGGTACAGCTATGACGTGGGTCGATGAGCGTGAGCGCGGCCAGGCAGTCTTGGCAAATAAGCGCACCGGCGCGCTCGCAGCCGGCACATCGTGTTGGCGACAATGCCTCGAGTGCCTCGCGTGCCGCCCGCTCGGCAAACGGCAGCAATTCGTCCGCAAACGGTAGGGCGCCGGCACCCTGCAGACGGCTCAATATTTTCAGATGGCTCTTCAAGACACAACCCTCCCTACGTTCGGTCGCAGGGAGGGTTGTTGATTCAGCGCTATGGTACCCCGACGCGATTGGGGTAAGGCGGGTTAAATCCGCTCGCGGGCGTTATTCGCCGGCGGGCGGTTGTGGTGCGGCCGAAGACGGGGTCGAGCCCTCGCCACCATCCTGGCGCGGCTTGCGGGAACGGCGACGACGACGGCGCTTTTGACCCTGGTCGGCCGAGCCCTCGCCACCGCGATCCTCGCGCGGCTCGCGCTCGTCGCGAGCGGCGCCACGCGAAGCCTTGGCAGCCGCTCCCCCGCCATCTCCGGGACGACGGCGCGTGACCTTGACCTCGCCATCCGAGACCTGATCGGCAACGGAGGGCACTGAGGGCTTCTGTTGCGTGCCCGAGGAATGGCGACGGCGCGGACGCGGCGCGCGCTCATCCTCGCCACGTGACTTGCCGCCCTTGTCGGCAGGCGCATCGGAACCCGAGGGACCCTTGGAAGCGGCACCGGCCTCGCGAGCAGCTGCGGCGCGGAAGGCATCCTCGCGCTCCTCGCTCGACAGGTGACGGCGGCGACGACGCGTGGGGTTCATACCACCGCCGCGATTCTGCTGCTGGGGCTGCTGAACCTCGCGCTCGCGGGAGGCGTTCTTGCCTGCAGCTGCAGCCTCGCCGGCGTCGCCCGAACCCGAGCGCTTGCGGCGGCGACGTCCACCGGCAGCCTCCTCGGCCTCGGGTGCCTCGGCTTTGCCACGACCCTTACCGCGGCCGCGACCCTCGCCCTGGCTCTGACCGACACGGGTATCGGCGTCCGCATCGCGACGACGGCGCTTGGGCATCGACGTGCCGGCCAGACGGTCGGCACTCGACAGGCCATCGCCCACGTCGACGCCGTTCTCGCGATCGAGCTCCATGAGCGCCAGGCGCATCTCGGGCGACTCGATGCGCTCGAGCACATCGCGCGTCACGCAGTCGGGGCGGCAATTGCAGCCCTGCTCGGCAGCCTTCTTTTTGCAGCCCTCCGAGCACGTCATATCGGCCAGGTTGACCTTAAAGACCTTGCCGTTCTCCAGGCGCAGCACCAGCTGCTCACGCGGCGTGTCATATTCCTGAATACGCGCCTTGCCGAGCGGCGTATCGATGAGCGTCTTCTTTTTGGGCGCACGGCTCTTAAAGTCCTTGTACGCTTCGAACTCATAGCGCAGGCAGCACATCAGGCGGCCGCAAACGCCGCTGATCTTGGAGGAATTGAGCGGCAGGTCCTGCTCTTTTGCCATGCGGATCGAGACGGGCTCAAACTGTCCGCCAAAGCGCGTGCAGCAGAGCTCCTGGCCGCACTGGGCATAGCCGCCCACCAGGCGAGTCTCGTCGCGCACGCCGATCTGGCGCATGTCGACGCGAATGTGCAGCGTCGAGGACAGATCCTTGACGAGCTGACGAAAATCGACGCGCTCCTCGGCCGCAAAGTAGAACACGGCCTTCTCGCCGCCAAACAGGTACTCGACGCCGACCGGCTTCATCTCGAGGTCGAGCTCTTTGACCAGACGGCGGAAATCGACCATCGCCTCGTCGCCTTGGATGGCCAGGTCGTCGGCAAGCTGCAGGTCGATGTCGCTCGCCACGCGCAGCACGGGCTTGAGCGGCTGACCGATCTCGTCTTGCGGCACCTCGAAGGGATCGGCCGTGACCAAGCCGATCTCGGTTCCGCGCTCGGTGGAGCAAATGGCATAATCGGCCTCGAGGATATCCAGATCCTGCGGATCGAACCACAGGTCGCGCGAGGCGTAGGTAAACTTAACGGGTACGACTAACGGCATTTCAGTGCCTTCCTGATATCGAACAGCATGACCTCGATGGCCAGCTGGGGAGTAACGTTTCTGGCGATGTTGCGCTCGGCGGTCGCGACTGCCTCGAGCGCCCCCGTGGCACCCGCAACATTGGTCGCGGCGGCAAGCCGACCGATCGTGTCGCGCACATCCTCGTTCACGACGTCGGCCGCCTCATCCTGAAGCGTCAGCAGCACGTCGCGCATGAGCGTCCGCGCGCTCGCCAGCGCTTCCATGATACCCGAACGCTCGCGTGCGTTGAGTTCGCGCTTGTTGCGGTCCTCAAGCTGCTTCAATGCTCCACGCGACAGGTAGTCGGCATTTTGCTCGAGTACCTTTTCCTGCGTGGACTTGACCTCGGCGAGCGGCGCCTTGACGGCGACGATGAGCGACTTGGCGCGACTGAGCACGTCGGCCTCGTCGGCGGCAATGAGTGAGTCGATGGCACGGACCATCTGACGGCGGGCATCCTGGCGCTCGGCGCTCTTAAGAAACTCGATGCCGCGTGTGGGGCTTCCCGCCACGGCGACCGCCATGCGGCAACGCGCAGGGTCCTGACCGGTGGCGCGGCTCACGGCCTGCGCGGCGACGGCGGGCGACACCAGCCGAAACGGCACGCACTGGCAGCGGCTCACGATTGTGGGCAGCATCACGTCTGCCGAGGTGCCCAGCAAGATGAACATAACGCCCTCGGGCGGCTCCTCGAGTGTCTTGAGCAGTGCGTTGGCGGTGTTGGCGCGCAGTTGCTCGGCACGGTCGATGATGTAGACCTTGGCCTTGGCGCGAATGGGTGCCAGCGGCACGTCATCGAGCAGCTCGCGGGTCTGGGCAATAAGGTAGCCCGTGGCGCTCTCGGGCGTGTAATAGTGCACGTCGGGATGCGTATGCCGAGAGACGCGCACGCAACTGTCGCATGCGCCGCAGCCGTCCTGCTCGCACAGGAAGGCTTGGGCGAGCGCCCACGCGGCATCGAGCTTGCCCGCGCCGGGGGCGCCCAAAAACAGGTAGGCGTGCGATGCACGGCCGCTGGCGACGGCATTGGTCAAAAAGTCGCGCACGCGCTCTTGGGTGTCGAGCTTGGCCAGCAGGCTTGCCTGAGCGGGGGCCATGTTACTCGGCCTCCTTGGCAAGCGCGGCGGCGACAGCATCCTGGGGGATATCGAGACCGTACGCGCGAACCTGCTCGACCGTCTTCTCGAAAACTTCCTCGACGGTCGTAGTGGCGTCGATGAGCTTTACGCGGTTTGGCTCCTCGGCAGCAATGGCACAAAATCCCTGGTACACACGCTCCTGGAATGCCATGCCCTTAGCCTCCATGCGATCTGCCGCGCCACGGGCTGCCATGCGTAGCGCCGCCTGCTCGGGCGTGATGCGGTAGACGAGTGTGAGCGCCGGGTGCGTTCCCGCGACGGCCAGGTTGTTGGCGTCGCGCACCATCTGGCGATCGAGGCCGTCGGCAAACGCCTGGTAGCAGGTCGTGGAATCGTAGAAGCGATCGCACAGGACCACCTTGCCGGCAGCGAGGGCGGGGGCTATGACCTCGTGCACCAGCTGGGCACGCGCGGCCTCGTAGAGCAACAGCTCGCAGGTATCGCCCATCGCCATATTGGCGGGGTCGAGCAGCAGGGCGCGGATCTTTTCGCTGATGGCGGTGCCGCCCGGTTCGCGCAGGCTCACAACCTGGTGGCCAGCGAGCTCGAGCGCGCGAGCAAGCAGGCGCGCCTGCGTGGACTTGCCGGCACCGTCGACGCCCTCGAGCGTGATAAAGCTATGTTGAGCGGGCTCAAAAGCCATGGACGCAGCCCCTTCCTACAAGGCGCGTAAATGCGGATATATCAACCAAGCCATGATACCCCAGGGACAGGCGCGCCCCAACGATTAGCCGACAGTTAGGGACGTTCCTAAACTGCCGGCAGATAAGGAACGTCCCTAACTGCCGGCTTCTTGGGGCAGTGGGTATAATCGTCGTATTGCATTGAAATGTGGCGAAAGGAGTGGCAATGTCTCGGTATTGCGCCTCGTGCGGCAAGCTTCTTGAAGATAATGCCAAGTTCTGCACCTCGTGCGGTGCACCCGTTGAGCAAACAGCCGCGAGCGATAGCCAGCCCGCTTTTGAGCAGACCGGCTCCCTTGATACGCCGCAAGCCAAGGCGGACGACCCCCTCGCCTATAGCCCCGACCCCGCCGCAAGGACCGAGGCCGTCGAGACCACGCAGCGCATACCCGTCGCGAGCGGCTCGCCCCAACAGCAGCCGGCTCCCGCATACGCGCCCGCTTCGCCACAGACCCCCGCTCCCAAAAAGAGCGGCACCGGGCCGCTTATCGCCGTTATCGTTGTGCTGGTGGCGATCATCATCGCCCTGGTCATCTTCTTTGCGATCAGACCGTTCGACAACGCCGCCACGCAGACGACTGCCGAGGTAGCTAAGCTGCACCATGACGTCGACGACGATGACCTAAAGCCTCTCGGCAATCCCAACAGCCTGTACGACGATGATGACGATGACGACGAGGATGGCGGCGAAGCAACGCTCTCCGAGCAGAACCTCTACCGTCGCCTGAGCGAATACTACGACCTGCTCGAAGATCTCGACAGCCAGGTCCGTGGCTGCGCGCAGAACTTCAACGGCAACTATCTGGAAGAGGATCGAACCACCCGTCAAAATCTCGCCGACGTCGCCGAGCGCACGGAGGACACCATCGAGCAGTATTACGACATCGTCGAGGACCTGGACGTCCCGACGAGCTCCAAGAACTACAGCTCCTGGAAGGATATCATCGCCCTGTACGACGACCTGGATCACCGCATTGACGCAATCTGTGATGCCTGGGAGATCAGCCTGAAATACGCCAAGCCTGCGGACCACAAGAATGAGATCGTGGCGCCGCTGTCGCGCGACAACGTGGCGGGCACCAATGACAATAAGTACCGCCTAGACTTTGAGGAGCGCTATCCCGGCGCTAAGCCTGTCGAGGTGAACTAGTCGCATGCGACGTTCTTAAACGACTAGTCATTAAAGAACGTCCCCAATGACTACCTGAGGCGGCAGTTGGGGACGTTCCTAAACTGCCGGCAGAAAAGGACAGTCCTTGACAACCCGGACGGCAAACCGGCCAATCGGCAAGGGCTGTCCCCGATCGCTAGTCGTTTAAGAACATCCACGACGACCGGGTGGCAAGGAGTCTCCCCAAGCACCGGCTGGAAAGGAACGTCCCCAGGTGACGGGTCGTGGATAGGCGTGGATTTGGCGCTGATGCGGTCTCAGTCATAGAAAAATCCTCTCCGCCCACAGATAAGCAGACAGAGAGGATGGCACCCGCTGAAATGGATTCGAAATCGAGCGGACTGACCGCCTACTCTTGTTTGGTTCGTTCAATAACCTTTTTGAGAGCCTTTATCAACTTGCAAACGAGATAGATCACCGCAGCGACGATCCCGATCTCAACCAGAACTATTGCCAGGAGGGAAACCTCTCCGCCAATGTTGATCTTGCCCAACACGCCCATATTGAATCACGCTAGATATGTATGCAGCCGAGAGCCATTTATTTCAGCTCCAAGAGTATAAGTCGCAGACGCCATACCGCCTACTCCGGTAAAAAGAAAGCTCCACTTTGTTCGTTTGGAAGAAAAACTCTTACTGAAATTCGATAAGGCACCGCCAACGGAAGATGCTTTATGGCCCCACCACGATGTAATGTTGTAGTTCTTGATTGATATCCAGTACTCAGCATCGAGCACTCCAGTATAGAAGTAAACCTTCCAATTCCCATCAGTAGCGTTGTAGTAGCCGTCCCAAATCGGGGCAACATCAGCTTGCTCTTTCTCTATCCCAAAAACACCTGTAGAGCCATCTGACAGCTCGATAGTACGTTCTTGTTTCGGCCCATCATTCAAATCGAAGCATGCGTCGGCGGGCGTCAAATACTCAGAAGCATTTGCGGAGGGCAATAAAATAAATCCGGTGGCGAAAAATAGGACAACCATTGCTAACAACAACTTGGGCATTTTTTTCATCATGTCCTCCTGTCACGTGTCATATGTAACGACAGCCGCGGCAATTTAATTATCGCCTGGTTCTGACAATTTATTTTCCGGCACAGCAACTAATCCGCAAAAGGCGCCATTTTGTCCGTTAGCGGTTTCTTTTTTATCAACAGACGACCAGGTTCCGACAACTATGTATCGGGGGCGCTCTTAAACGGCTGGTCGTTGGGCGCACTCTTTCGCCGCCCGGCAGAAAAGGAACGTCCCTAACTGCCGGATAAAAAACGAGCGAGGATCTTGAGGTCCTCGCTCGTTTTTGTTCTAGGTGATGTTTCGACCGTGCGGCTACTTGTCGGCAGCGGTCTTTTTGGCAGTCGACTTCTTCGCAGTTGACTTCTTCGCGGTCGTCTTCTTGGCGGCAGTGGCTTTCTTAGCCGTCGTCTTTTTGGCCGCCGTTGTCTTCTTCGCCGTGCTCGCCTTGGTTGTGGTCTTGCGGCCGCGGGCGGGCTTCTTCTCCTTGGTCGGGCAGTCCATGTTCACGCAGATGCGCCACGGACCGCGCGCCGTGTTGACCACCACGATGGGGGCGCCGCACTCGGGGCAGGTCTCGCCCGTCGCCTCGAGCTTACCGCGCGCCGGCAGAGGATAGCTCACGCCGCAGTCATCGTAGTTGGTGCAGCGGATAAAGCGCTTGCCGCTCTTCTCGCTCTTGTGCGCGATCAGGTCGCCATGGCGTCCGGCCTCGGCGCACACCTTGCACTCGCCCACCTTAAGGTCAGGCTCGTAGTTGGTGGGGCACGTGGGGTTCACGCAAATCTCGAAGGCCTTCTGGCGGAACGGCTGGCACTTAATGCGCGGCGCGCCGCACTCGGGGCACACGGCCGCCTCGCCCTCGAGCGGGCTCACCTTGACGCCGCTCGGCACCGGATAGGTCACATCGCAGTCGGGCCAGCCCATGCAGCCGATAAAGCTGCCGCGGGTCTTGGCGCTCGTCTTCATAACCAGGTCCTTACCGCACTTGGGGCAAGCGCCCACGCGCGCATCGGCCGTGACGGCGTCGCTGATGGCGTCGCCCAGTTCCTGCGTATGTTTGAGCAGCTCGTCGAGCACGCCGGCCAGCAGCGTGCGCGAGTGCGTCACGACATGTTCTTCGGTGTCCTCGCCGCGCTCCACGCGGGTCATGTCGCCGTCGAGCTCGCTGGTCATATCGGGGCTCGTGATGCGCGGGGCAAACTGCGACAGTGCATCGATAATGGCGATGCCCAGCTGGCTCGGCTCCACGGGATCATTTTTGAGATAGCGCACGGCATACAGGCGCTCGATGATGCTCGCGCGCGTGGACTTGGTGCCCAGGCCGCGCTTTTCCATCTCCTGCACGAGCTTGCCCTGGCTGTAGCGCGCGGGCGGCTCGGTCTGCTTGGCCTCGAGTTTAATGTCGAAAACGTCGACCGTATCGCCCTGCTCCAGCGGCGGCATCTGCTCGTCGCGCTTAAGTCCATACGGATACGCCTCGCGGAAGCCCGGGGTCACGAGCACGTCGCCCGAAGCCACGAACGGCTCGCCGTTGACGTCGAGCTCGAGCTTGGTGTTCTCGATGGTCGCGGGCCCCATGAGCGTTGCCAGGAAGCGGCGGGCAATGAGGTCGTAGAGCTTGCGCTGGCCGCCGTCGAGCGTGGACGGATCGCCCTCGCCCGTGGGATAGATCGGCGGATGGTCGGTAGTCTCGACCTTGCCGCGCGTGGGCTTCATGGGACCGGCGAGCACCTTTTTGCACACGGGCGCCAGCGCCGGGTTGATCTTTGCCAGGTCGCTCACCACGGCGCCCAGATCGAGCGTCGCAGGGTACACGGTATTGTCGACACGCGGGTAGCTGATGAGACCGGCCATGTAGAGGGACTCGGCGATTCGCATCGTACGCGCAGGCGAGATGCCCTCGGCCGCAGCGGCAGCCTGCAGCGAGGTCGTCGCAAACGGCGTGGGAGGCTGCTGCTTACGCGAGCGCTTGGTCACCGCGGCAACGGTCGCCGTCTTGGCACCGTCGACGTGACCATACGCCGTCTCGGCAGCATCCTTGTCGGTAAAGCGCGCTGTCTTGTGCGCGATCTTAAAGCGGTCGTCCTCGGCGGCACCCTGCGCGGCACCCATACCGCGAATCTGCCAATAGTCCTCGGGCACAAACGCCATACGCTCGCGCTCGCGCTCGACCACCAGGGCAAGCGTCGGCGTCTGCACACGACCGGCGGAACGCACGTTGCCAAAGCCGCCAAACTTGGCGAGCGTCAGATAGCGCGTGAGCACCGCGCCCCAGATAAGGTCGATGTGCTGACGGCTCTCGCCGGCGTCGGCCAGGTTCTGGTCGAGCGAGACGAGATTATCGAAGGCGTGCGTGATCTCGGCCTTGGTAAACGAAGAATACTGGGCACGGGCGACCGGCAAGTCCGGCGCAACCTCGCGCACTTTGTTGAGGGCGTCCGAGCCAATCAGCTCGCCCTCGCGATCGAAGTCCGTGGCGATGATGACGCTGTCGGACTTTTTGGCGAGGTTCTTAAGCGAGCGGATGAGCTCTTTCTCGGCCGGAAGCTTAATGACGGGCGCCCAGGTGAGATAGGGCAGGCTCTCGAGCTTCCAGCCCTTGATGGAAATGCCATCGGCAAGGAACGGCTTGCGCTTGGTGTCGTACGGCGGGCGGGCCAGGCCATCGGGCATATCGGCCGGCAGCATTTCGCCGTCCTCCGTGACCGAATACCAGCCCAACTTTTTATCGAACAGCACACTGTCGCAAAAATCGGGTGCCAGGATGTGACCGGCAAGGCCGATCGTCACGCACTCCTCGCCCTTCCACTCAAAACGGTAGATGGCGGTGTTGTACACCTTGTCCTTTTTGGGCTTGCCCGTGGACAGACGCTCGGCAATCTGACGCGCGGCGTCGTTTTTCTCGGCGATGATGAGCTTCAAAAGAGGCTCCTATCTCGTATCTCTGCGGCTACGCCCGCCCGTATGGCGGCCGACTTACGCCCTTGCTTGCTCAATCTGCCCGATGAGCCAATCGCACCAGGCATCCATGCCCTCGCCCTTGTGCGCGCTCACGGCAAACCGCGGCGCCTGCGGATTGAGGTCATCGAGTGTCTTAGTATACCTATCCATGTCAAAATCGAAAGCCGGGGCCACGTCGACCTTATTGAGCAGCTGCGCGCCGGCGTGCTGGAAGATGCCCGGATACTTGATGGGCTTGTCGTCGCCCTCGGGCACCGAGAGGATCATGATGGACAGGTTCTCGCCCAAGTCAAAGTCGACCGGGCAGACCAGGTTACCCACATTTTCGATAAAGATGACGTCGATGTTCTCCAGACCGACGGCCTGGTCGAAGGCGTCGACGGCCTCCATGATCATGTTGCCCTCGAGGTGGCACAGGCCGCCCGTGTTGATCTGGATGGCGGGCATGCCGGCTTCCTTCATGGTGATGGCGTCGACGTCCGAGGCGATATCGCCCTCGATAACGGCACAGCGCAGGCTGGCTTTGTCACGCAAGCGCTCGTTGGTGCCCAGAATCGTGGTGGTCTTACCCGAGCCAGGGCTCGACAGCACATTGATCACGTAGGTGTTCGTCTGCTCAAACCGCTGACGCAGCTGATCTGCCAGGCGCTCGTTGCGCGACAGAATCGGCGACGCGATATCAATCGTTTTCTCGGCCATACTTAGCGCTCCTTACTTTGGCCCTTTTATACCCCATCGCTAGATGGCGAGCGTGCTAATCGTCGGGGGTCTCGATCTCGATACTTGCGATGTCGAGTTCGCGGCCATGCAGCAGACGCACGTTGGCACCGCCACATTGGGGACAACGGCAATGGAAACGGTCGTGCTCAAAGACCTCACCGCAGTCCAGACACTCGCTTTGTGGATGGACTTCCTCCACGGCAAGCTCGCAGCCGCGCGTGAGCGAGTCCTCGTCGCGAAACGTCTCCCACGCAAAGTCAAGCGCCTCGCGCACGACCTCGGTCATATCCCCGATACGCAGCGTTACCAAAACGGCGCGCGAGGCCCCCGCCCCACGCGCCGCGCGAATCACTGTATCGAGTATGCCGTTGACAATGCCAACCTCGTGCATACCGATTTACTCCTCGTCGTCCTCGTCGTCCGAGAACAGGTCCAGACGGCTCACGAACAGGCCCTCCTTGCCCTCGCGCGCGGTAATGACCACGCGAGCAATGGCGAGCGAAATCTCGTAGAGCGAGAGCAGGGCGCCATACATGAGACCCAGCGTAACGGGCGAGCCGTCGGGCGTAATCACAGCCGAGCCCACAAGCAGGCCTACGTACACGTAGCGCCAGGCGCTGCGGAAGGCCGCATAGGACACGATGTGAAAGACGGACAGATAGAAGATGATGAGCGGCAG
Organism: uncultured Collinsella sp.; assembly: GCA_958405195.1. Taxonomy (GTDB): domain Bacteria; phylum Actinomycetota; class Coriobacteriia; order Coriobacteriales; family Coriobacteriaceae; genus Collinsella. The sequence goes on along the minus strand of CATYDM010000004.1, from coordinate 62,843 downwards.
CTCAAACGCCACACCAAAGCCGATCATAAAGAGCAGCTCCATGTTGACGTAGTTCTCCAGGTCGGGCAGCGCCGTAGCGACGGCCGAGGTCTCGCCGATGAGCCACTCAAAGCCCGCCGGGATGATGATGAAATAGCAGAAGATGGCACCCAGGAAGAACAGCACCGTCGAGGCGAGCACCGTGGGCACGACCCACTTGCGCTCGTTGGGGCGCAGCGCCGGCAGGAAAAATGCCAGGATCTGCCAGATGATCATGGGCGTGCACATGACCACGGCCATCTTGATGGCCAGCGAGAAGCGCAGGCCAAAACCGCCGAGCGTGGTGGTGATGTAGAACTTACCGTCCGGCACAAAGGAGCGGATGGGGTCTTCCAAGATGTCGAGCACCACGGGCGTGGCAAAGTACAGCACGATGGCGGCGGCAAACACCGACACGACCACGATGGTCAGGCGGCGACGGAGCTCTCCCAAGTGATCGAAGAGCGGCATACGCGCAGGTCCGATAGGCATTACTCATCGCCTCCCTTCGGGGCATCGGCGGCAGCAGTCTCGGCAGCGTCCTCGGCCTCGAGCTCGCGAGCGAGCTGGTCGACGACAGCCTTGCGCTTGCGGGGACGGCGGGCGTAGAGGTCAGCCGTCGTGGGCTCTGCCGGCTCGGGCTTGGGCTCTGCAGCAGGCTCGGGCTCGACGGCAGCAGCAGGCTCTGTACCCTCGGCCTCATCAACAGCGCCTTCGCCCTCAGCAGCACCCTCGCTTGCGGCCTTCTCGGCAGCAAGACGGGCGCGACGCTCGGCAAAGGTCTCCTTCTTGGCGGGCGCTGCCGTCTCGGCGGCATCCTCGTCCGCATCGGAATCGTCGTCGGTCGCAGCAGTCTTCTTGGGCTTGACCGGGGCCGACGCGGCCTCGCTCACCGGATCGATAATCTCGGACTGAACAACGGCCGTCATCTTTTCCTGCGTCTCGCGGAACTGACGGATAGCACGGCCGATCGTGCGGCCCATCTGCGGGAGCTTATCCGGGCCAAACAGCAAAAAGCCGAAGACCACGATGATCGCGAGCTCACCCTCTCCAATACCAAACACACATACCTCCAAGGCTCGATGTGAGTCGAGCCCGCACCGCGCCATTCGGCCGGAACTCGTCTATTCATTCGGTCAAGTATAGCGCCCGGACGCCAAAACGTCCGAGCGCATCACAAACATATGCCAAACGGCACGCCCTTTTGGGGGCAAAGATTATGCAGCGGTGATCGAAATCTCCTGGTCGACGCCCAACAGCTGAACCACGCGCATCACCGGGGGCTGCACGTTGACGCAGCTAAAACGCTTACCATGATCAGCTGCGTGGTGTGCGGCGCCCACAAGCACGCCAATGCCCGTCGAATCGATGTAGCTCACCTGGGCAAAATCGAGCTCAACGGCCTCAGTGGGCTGCTCGAGCGCCAGGTCGATGGCATTGCGCAGGCTATCGGCGTTAGAGATATCGATCTCACCGGTCACCTTAATGGTGTAGAGCTCTGGCGTGGGGTTGGTGGAAATACCCAAATCCATGTATACGCTCCTTTACGTATCGAAAGTGCGGATAGTACTAGGCGCGGACTTGCGGGGCCCTACGCGTTAGGCGCGCTCGGTACGCGCAAGCTCGGCAGCGACGAGCTTGACAGCCAGCACCAGCACATCGAGCGCAGCCTCCAGGTCCTCGACCGTGGGATAGCTCGGCGCGATGCGGATGTTGGTGTCGCGCGGATCCTTGCCATAAGGCCAGGTGGCACCAGCCGGCGTGAGCTTGACGCCCAGGTCGGCACAAAGCGCGGCGACCTTCTGGGCCGAGCCCTCGGGGCCATCGAAACTCACAAAGTAGCCGCCATGGGGATGAGTCCAAGTGGCGCAACCCGTGTTGCCCAAGCCCTCGGTGAGTTTACGCTCAACGGCCTCAAAGCGCGGGCGCAGGAACTCGGCATGCTTTTTCATGTGCTCCTTGACCGCCTCGATGGTGGGAAGGAAACGCACGTGACGCAGCTGGTTGAGCTTGTCGGCGCTAATAAGACCGGCCTTCAGGCGCTTGGAGAACTCGGCGATGACCGCGGGGCTCGCACCGATAAAGCCGATGCCGGCACCCGGGAAGGTGATCTTGGACGTCGAGGCAAAGGCCACCACGCGATCCTCGGTGCCCGCCGCGCGAGCGAGGTCAAAGATATTTGCGAGCTCGTCGGTCTCGTCGTACAGGTCGTGCACGCAGTAAGCGTTGTCCCAAAAGATGCGGAAATCGGGCGCGGCCGTGGGCATCTCGACCAGGCGACGCACGGTGTCCTCGCTAAAGGTGATGCCCGTGGGGTTGGAATACTTGGGCACGCACCAGATGCCCTTGATGGAGTCGTCGGCGGCAACCAGGCGCTCAACCTCGTCCATGTCGGGGCCGTTGTCGGTCATCGCGACGGGGACGTTCTCGATGCCCAAGTCGGCGGTGATGCCAAAGTGGCGATCGTAGCCGGGAACGGGGCACAGGAACTTGACCTTCTTGCCGTCGTGCGCTGCCTCGTAAGCCTCCCAAGGGTCGCTGCCGCACGAGCCACAGCGCCAGAACATGCCGGCGATGTCGTGCTCAATCAGCAAACTCGACGAACCCAGCACGAGCGTCTGCTCGGCAGGGCAGCCCAGGAACTCCCCCGCCAGCTTGCGTGCCGAGGGAATGCCCTCAAAGCAGCCGTAGTTGGAGCAGTCGACGTTGCCGTCGTGCAGATCGGCATCGGCATTGAGGATATCGAGCATGGGTCGAGAGATGTCCACCTGGGAGGGCGACGGCTTGCCGCGGGCCATATCGAGCGCCAGGCCCTTGGCCTTGACCTCGGCGACCTCGGCTTTGAGCGCCTCGATGGCGGCATCGAGTTCGGTGGTTTCCATCTTCTGGTAGATCGTCTGCATGGGGTGCGACCTTTCGCGAAGCGGTACGTTGCAGTTCGTCTAAGTATAGACCGCCATCGTCGCAACGTTATGAAGCCGTGATAGATTAAGTTCATCGCAATCAATTACGAATCGCCGCGCATGCCGGCGTGGGGCGCCCAAGGAGGCACTATGGAGTACGGATCGTTTCAGGCCGAGGAATTCGGCGACTTGCAGCGCCTGGTCGACGGACTGTTTTACGACCGCCACGCCATCGACCGCCTGGATCTGATCGTACAGGCCGAAATCTTGGACCTGGCGCCCGACCTCATGGAGATCGTGAATCTTTTGCCGCCCGGCTACTACGACCGCCAGTCACTTTGCGACCAGCTCAACTCCGCCTTGGCCGCCCACGGCTGGGGCGCCGTCTACGGCACCGTGGAATAAACCCACTCATTGGGGACGTACTTAAATGAATAGAACCACTCATTTAAGTACGTCCCCAATGACTATCCAATGACTAAACGCCGCCTGTGATGGTGTTCACAGGCGGCGTTTTTAAACTTGCACAAACTTGTATGTGCTCTTACTCGTCCTTGTGCGCGGGATGTTTGCAGATCACACTCATGTAGATCATGCCGAGCACGGCTGCGGTGACCGAACCGGCAAGAATGGCGGCCTTTGCAGCCAAGACCTCAAACTGGGCCGTGGGAAAGGCGAGGCCACTGATGAGAATCGACATGGTAAAGCCGATGCCGCCCAAAATGCCCACGCCGGCGATCATGTGCCAGTTAACGTTATGCGGCAACTCGGAAATCTTGAGTTTAACCAGGGCAAACGTCATGCCAAAGATGCCAATCGGCTTGCCCAGCAACATGCCAAAGTACACGCCGAGCGTCACCGGGTCGGTGAGCAGCGTGCTCATATCCACGCCCACCAGGCGAACCTGCGCGTTGACAAACGCAAAGATCGGCAGGATCACAAAATTGACCGGCGTGGAGATCAGGCGCTCCATGCGGATGAGCGGCGGGGTCACGCGGTGCATGACGCGCTCGACCTTGGTGGTCGAGACGGTAAAGTCGTGCTGGCCCAGGATGTGCGCCTCGTCGTCGTAACGGTCGTCGAGCAGGGGCAGGCACTCGCCCAGCCAATCGGTAAGGCTATCGAGCTTAACACCGCACTTGGCCGGGATGGTGAAGGCCAAGATGACGCCGGCGAGCGTGGCGTGCACGCCGCTCTTAAACATGCAGAACCACAGCAGCAGACCTAGTACCGAATACGGGGCAAGGCGGTAATGCTGCGTCTTGTTGAGCCACACGAGCGCGCAGGTCACAACTGCAGCGGCGCCCAGCCAAAACGGGCTGGGGCTCTGGCCGTAGAAGATGGCGATGGCGGCGATGGAGATCAGGTCGTCGGCAATGGCGAGCGTCGAGAAGAACACGCGCACACCGTTGGGCACGCGGTTGCCCAAAAGCGACAGCACGCCCAGCGCAAAGGCAATATCGGTTGCCATGGGGATGGCCCAACCGTTGCGGGCGCCGGCATGGTTAAAGATCAGGTAGATGCAGGCGGGAACGACGACGCCGCCTACGGCCGCCAGCATGGGAAGCATGGCCTGACGCGGATTCTTGAGCTCGCCGACCGTCATCTCGTACTTAAGCTCAATGCCCACCAACAAAAAGAAAATCGCCATGAGGAAGTCGTTGACGAAAAGCTCAACGGTGAGACCGGCCGTAAGGTTGCCCAGACCCACATACAGCGGGGTCTCCAAAAAGTGATGGATGGCCTCGTAGGCATCGGTGTTGGCGCAAATGACGGCGGCGATGGCGGCGAGGACCATGACGGCGGCGGAAATCGTGCCGTTCTCGGTGATGCGCTCCCAAATGTCGTGGCGCTCAAAACGCTTGCGCTCACGAACGTTAAACAGCTGCTCGGGTGCTGCCATGGGCGGCTCCTTTCACGGGAAAGCTCCCGTCTTAAAAAAGCACGGCCCGCCCAAGTGGCGGTGCCGCGCTCTAACGTATTACGCTTGCATCTAGCCTACCCTGCACGACAGGCACGCAGGCGTGGCCGAAAAGCGGAACCACAGGTTGAACATTATTTGCTCAACGGCACGGGCGCGCCTATCCAAGAGACGACGCGGCGCCGTGCACAAAAAACGACCGGAGCGCGGGGCGTCCGCGATCCGGTCGTGGCGTTCGGTCAACTAAACCTAGCAGGCGGCCATGATGGGGGCAGCGACCTGCTTCTTACGGGAGAGGACGCCCGGCATCCAGACGCCGTCGTGCTCGTCGGCAATGCCCAGGCCCTTCTGAGCGGCCTCGGTCTCGCCCTCGAGCAGGACCTGCGAGCCCTCCTCCATGATGTCGGTGATGCACAGGACGATGCCGTCGGCACCCTTCTCGGCGGCGTAGGCGCGCATGGCCTCGCGGATCTCATCAATCATGCCAAGCGCACGGCTCTTGTCGACGGTCTCGTACTGGCCGATGAGCAGCTTCTTGCCGGCGGGCTCGAACATCTTGATGTCGTTGCCGACCATCTCGGCTGCGGTGAAGGAGCCGGACGGACGGGTAAGGAAGACCTCCATGCCAAACTTGACCGGGTCGACGCCCACCTGCTCGCCGAGCTTGGCGGCGACGACGCGGTCGACGGCGGTGGTGGTGGGGCTCTTGAGCATGAGCGTATCGGTCATCATGGCCGAGAGCAGCAGCTTGGCCTGGACGTCGGAAAGCTCAACGCCGAGCACGTCGGCGAGCTTGGTGACGATGGTGCAGCTGGAGCCCCAGGGCAGGCAGATGTAGTGCAGCGGGCCGGCGGTCTCGAAGTCGCCGATGCGGTGATGATCGACGACACCAAAGACCGTAGCGTCTTTAAGGCCGGCGACGGACTGGGCGGACTCGTTGTGGTCGGTGAGGACGACGAGCTGACCGGCCTCGACGGAATCAATCACGCGGGGCTCGGCGATGCCGGCGTCGGCGAGCAGCTTGGCAGACTCTGCCGGAAGCTGACCAAGGGCGCAGGCCTCGTAGGTGTTGCCGGCATACTCAACCTGGTTGAGCAGCTGGGACAGGACAACGGCGCTCATGATGGCGTCGTTATCGGGGTTCTGGTGACCAAAGACAAGAACGTTTGCCATGGATATCCTCCACTTGATATGTGTACTTGGACGTAGCTATGGTAGCACGCCGATGCCGAGCCTTCGCAGACGGAAGGGCCACGGCATATTTTGGGGCAGGCACGGGGGACAGGTTACTTTGCACCAGCTATTTGCCGGCGGCGCGCAGGGCTACGTAGGCGGCACCGATGATGCCAGCGTCGTTGCCGAGCGAAGCGACCTTGATGGGCGTCTCGCGCGAGGCGGAGAGCGCGTACTGCTTAAAGTGCTCGCGGACCTTGTCGAGGTAGACATCGGCCGAAGCGGACGCGCCGCCACCGATCAGGAACATCTCGGGGTCGACCACGTTGGCAATAAGCGCCAGGGCACGGCCGAGATAGTCGGCCATGGTATCGGCAGCTGCCAGCGCGAGCTTGTCGCCCTCGCGGCAGGCCTGGAACACGTCCTTGGAATCGGAGGGGCCGGTGAGCTCGATGGGCTCGACGCCCGCCTTCTTGCACTCGGCTAGGTAGTTGCTCACCACGCCGGTGGCGCTGGAATACTGCTCCAGGTGGCCATGGCCGCCACAGCCGCAGGTGCGCTCCTCGTCGGGATTCAGGCACATGTGGCCAATCTCGCCGCCGGCGCCCACAACGCCCGACACCACGTCGCCGTTGACGATAACGCCGCCGCCCACGCCAGTACCGATGGTGACCATCACCACGTTCTGCACGCCCTTGGCAGAACCGAGCCAGGCCTCGCCCATGGCAGCGGCGTTGGCATCGTTCTCGTACTTAACGACCGCGTCGGGGCAGTGCTCCTGGATGGCGATCCTAAGCTCGGGCAGGTTGATGGCAATGTTGGCCTTGACCTTGGCATCGCCCGAAGCCGGAATGGGGCACGGAACGGCCAGGCCAATGCCCGCCACAAAGGCACGCGGGATCTGCGCCTTGGCGACCACCTGGTCGATAGCCTCGGTCACCGCGGCAAAGCCCGCAGCATCAACGATGGGAGGCGTGGGCACGCTGGCCTTGGCAAGCAGGTTGCCGTCCTCGTCGAACAGGCCCTCCTTAACCGAAGTGCCGCCGACGTCGATGCCGATATAGTACTGCTTAGGTTCCATGGGAGCCCACCTTTCTCGTTTAAACATTGCCTGTATGGTACCGCTCCCCAGGCAAAAACCTGCCAAAAAGGGACAGGTTTGTTTTGGCAGGTTTTATCTGGGAAAACGCAAACGACCGCTCAAAAGGTCGCGCAGGGCCTTCGCCAAATATAAGGGCGCCGGGAGGCGGAGACTCCCGGCGCCCGTCAAAGGGACTGTGTTGTCTGTTGGACCGCGGTCCATCGCGGCGATAACGCCGACTAGGCCTTAAGCGCCTGCAGCAGCTTGTGGACCTCGATGAGCTCCGTGGCCATGACGCGCATGGTCTCGGTGCCGGCCATCTGGTCCTCGGCATGCAGCAGAATCAGCGGGGCCTCGCCGTTACGCTCGCCGTTGGCCTCCTTTTTAAGGAGCCCCATATGGACATCGTGGCCACCGTTGTAAGCCTCGTCGCCCTGCTTAATAAGCTCCTCGGCGGCGTCAAAATCGCCCTCCTTGGCCTTTTGCACGGCATTGATGTACATGCTCTTGGCGGTTCCGACGAAACTGATGATCTCGAAGCAGATCATCTGCAGCTCGTTCATATCCTCCATGCGCTGAACCTAGCCCATCACGCTGACGCAGTGGTCGATGATGCCAGCAGCGTTCATGCGGCCGTAGTCGACCATGTTGATGACCTCAACCGGGAAGCGGCCAGCGGCCTCCTTCTCAAAATCGCCCTTGGTGTAGCCAATCTGCGGGCCGAGCAGCAAGATATCGCACTCGTCCAGGTGATCGTGAGCCTCGTTCATAGGACGGGCCTCGACCTCGATGTCCAGACCACGGTTTGCGACCTCGGACTGCATCTTCTGGACCAGCAGGCTCGTGGACATGCCGGCATTGCAGCAAAGCATGATCTTCTTCATGGTTTCCTCCTTATAACTGCGCGGCGCGCAGACGACAACTGGTTTTATTCCTTGCGGCTATTGTGCCCACCCCCTGCGTCTTCACACAAGAGGAGAGCCGCGGGCATCGGCACCGCGTACCGGTGCCCGCAACGGTGGAAGGGAGAACGACGTTTAAGCGTTCTGCTCGGCAAGGGCCTCCTGCTTGGCGATGGCCTTCTCGGAGATCCTCATAAAGGGCAGGTAGACAGCCATGCCGATGACAAGCTCGAGAGCCTGCCACACGCCGGCGCGCCAGTCAAAGCCCGTGGCAAGCAGGGCGTTAATGACGGGAGGCATGGTCCAAGGCACCTGGGCGATGCAGGGGCTGATGATGCCCGCGCAGGTCAGGCCATAGGTGATGCCGATGAACAGGTCGGGAAGAAGCACGAACGGAATCATGAGCGGCAGGTTGTACACGACGGGGTAACCGTAGATGACCGGCTCGTTGATGTTAAACAGGCCAGGAACGATAGCCATCTTGGCAACGGTCTTGGAAGCCTTGTTCTTAGAGAACAGGAAGGTATCGAGCAGGAGCATGAGGGTGCAGCCCGAGCCGCCGATAAGGGCGAAGCTGTTGACGATCTGCATGTTCATGTAGTGATCGGGCTGGATGGTGCCGCCGGCGGCAAAGGTAGCCATGTTGTCGACGATGAGCATGGTCAGAATCGGCTCGACGGTAGCGCCAGAGATGGTGGACTGGTGAATGCCGACGCAGAACAGCAGGTTCGCAAGCGTGTAGATGAGGATAACAGCCCACGGACCGGCGTTCATGATGCTCTTGAGCGGGTTGGAAATGCACGTGGAGATGATGGCGCACAGATCGGTGCCGGCAAACACGGCGAGCAGAGCCGCGGCAATGGCGAAGATCGAGAGGTTGAGCAGCATCGGGATCATGACGTTAAAGGAGTTGGAGACCGCGGGAGGCACACCCTCGCCCAACTTGACCTTAAGCTTCTCGACGCCGGAAATCTTAATGAAGAGCGTGACGGAGAGCAGGGCGATGATGATAGCCGCGAACAGGCCGTTGGTGCCGGTGTTGGCAGTCGAAAGGGCGCCCGTGACCTCGGCAGAGGTGATCTTGTCGGTGAGCAGCGGGCTCGTGGCGGCAAGCGTGGCGGTGATCTGCTGCGGCATCATGATGACGAAAGCAGAGATGGCGACGACCACGCAGGCAAGCGGGTTATCGAAGCGCTCGTTCTTAGCGAGGCTGTAGCCAATCAATCCGGCCAAGATAATGGCAGAGACGTTGAGGGTGCCCAGCGTAATTGCCGAACCCCAGGTCTGAAGGTTGGCAAGGCCCGCTGCATCGAGCGGGAACAGGGGGAACACGACGTTGTTAATAAGAACCGCGATACCCGCAAGGATATAGAGCGGCGTGATGGTCGCGAAGGCATCGCGCAGGGAACGCAGGTGAACCTGGTTTCCCACCTTCGCAGAGACCTCGGCAAACTTGTCGAGGAAGCTCTTTCCGTTGTCACTGGCCATGATTGCTCCTAACTTTCAAATCCGGCCTTTTCCTATGCGCACGGTGGTCTGTCGCCCTCTGCCACCAGATGTGCCATGTTTTGCGCGCGGCGGCGCGCGGTCTGGGCGTTCGCCCGGTCGCTAATCAACCACGTGGGTCGTGGCGACCTGTTTGAGCCAGGCCGCCGACTTCTTAAGGCGGCGCTTGTAGCCGTCCATGAGGTCGACCTCGACAAAGCCGTAACGGTTCTTAAAGGCATTGGCCCAAGACCAGTTATCGATGACGGCCCAGTAATGGTATCCGCGGCATTTGGCGCCCTCGGCGATTGCCTTGGCAACCCACTCCAGGTGCTGGCGCACAAAGTCGACGCGGTAGTCGTCCTGAATGGTCCCTTCGGCGTCACGGTTCTTGTATTCGTCCATGATGCCGATACCGTTCTCGGATACAAACCACTCAAGATCGGGGTAGTTCTTAGCGCAGTCCATGCCAAAGTCGTAGAGGCCCTGCGGGTAGATTTCCCAGCCGCGGCTCTCGTTCATAACGGCGTCGGGCCATACGTACTCGTCGGCAAAGTGCGGCAGGCCGTACTGGTCGACCTTGCTCGCCGGCGCCTGAACACGCGTGGGGTGGTAGTAGTTGCAGCCGAGCCAGTCGACAACACCCTGCTTGAGAATCTCTTGGTCGCCGGCACGGAACGGGAGCTTAACGCCGCCCTCGGCCAGGCTGTCGAGCACGTCGGCGGGAAGCTCGCCCTTGGTAATAAGGTCGAGCCACCAGCGATTGTTGATGCCGCTGGTCATACGCACGGCCTCGAGGTCTGCCTCGCTGGGGTTCTGCTTGGTGTAGACCGGGGTAAAGCAGTTGATCATGCCGATCTTGGCATCGGCGCGAATAGCGCCCTCGTCATAGGCCTTACGATAGTTGGCCACGGCCAGCGCATGTGCCAGCGAGATGTGATACTGCACGGCGCGAGCGCGGTTGAAGTCGTGGAGTTGCGGGAACCACACGCCCTCCTGATAACGCTGCTCGGGCTCGACGATGGGCTCGTTAAAGGTGAACCAGTACTTAATCTCCTGGCCAAACTCGCGGAAGGCGACGTCGGCGTAATGAGCGTAAGCCTCGACGACCTCACGGCTCTCCCAGCCGCCACGGTTAAAGAGGTAGGTGGGCATGTCAAAGTGGTACAAGTTGACAAACGGCTCCAGGCCGGCCTCGCGAGAGGCGCGGAACAGCTCGTGATACCACGCAGCGCCCTCCTCATTAAGGTTGCCGTCGGCATCGAGCAGACGGCTCCACTGGATGGAAGTGCGATAGGTATTCAGGCCCAGGTCCTTCATGATGCGAAGGTCGTCCCGGTACTTGGCCATAAAGTCATTGCCAGCATAAGAGCCAACGCGGTTATAGAACGAATCCAGATCCTGGATGGACCAGGTATCCCACAGGTTCTCGAGCTTGCCGCCCTGGTTCCACTGACCCTCAGTCTGCGGGCCGGACATAGCGGCGCCAAAGAAGAAGTCACGGGGCAGCTGATACTGAGCCATCAAAGTCCTCGCTTTCGTGTCTAGAGCTTTCGGTTGGAGACGGGTTTGCTTTGGCAGGTTATCCGGCGCGGGCGCGCACCGGTCATACCGATATCCAACCCGCCAAAACAAAACCGTCCCCAAACGGTCGATCCTGTTCTGCGGAAAGATTCCGTTCGTTGCTTAAACTATAGCGCTCTAATTCTAAAAGTAAAGCGTCTTTTTCTTTTTTCTTTCTCGAGCTTCTTAGATAAAGGTTATATGGGTGCCTTGTTAAGGGTTATACTTACTTGCGTATTGATATATGTCGGAAAGGAGGTTCCATGATTCCCAAATACGAGGCGATAGCTGCAGATATCCGTCGAAGCATCGAGGATGGCGCTCTTAAACCGGGCGACAAGCTACCCACCGTCGTTGAGTTCTGTGAGCTCTATAGCGTTTCCAAAATCACCGTCAAACGAGCTATCGAGCAGATCACCGAGGAGGGTCTTGTTACCAGCCGGCGCGGATCGGGCACCTACGTTAAAGACACGGCGGGTCTTCCCGACAAGGCGTTTTTCCAGGGCAAGAACGACCGCGCCCAGGGCTTTTCGTATGAGCACCGCGGGGAGAAGGTAACCTCGGTGGTCTACGTTTTCTCGATTGTCAATCCGCCGGCAGAGGTTGCGACTCAGCTGGGAATTGCCGAGGATGACTTTGCCTATCACATCGTGCGCGTGCGCCAGGTCGACGAGAAGCCCATCGTTATCGAGTACACCTACATGCCCCTCGAGCTGATTCCGGGCCTTAAAAAGAAAGACCTGTATGGATCGGTCTACAGCTTCATCCGCGAGCAATGCGGGCTGAAGATTTCGAGCTTCCACCGCACCATTCGCGCCGTAGCGGCAACCGAGGAAGAGGCTGAGCGCCTGGACACCAAACCCGGCTCTCCCCTGCTCGAGCTCAACCAGATTGGCTTTTTGGATAGCGGCACCGCCTTTGAGCATTCGATCTCGCGCAACGTCGGTGACCGCTTTGAGCTGCACAACGTAACGTTGGCATAGTTTTGTAGTCATGCGGGCGCTCGTTATGGCTCGTTTAGAGTGGGCAACCGCACAACACCATGGGGGTATGAACATGTCCGATTTGATTAAACTGACGCCGATCTTCCACGAGAAGATCTGGGGCGGCCGCCAGCTCGAAACCGTATTTGGTTACGACATTCCCGAGGGTCCCATCGGTGAGTGCTGGGCCATCTCGGCCCATCCCAACGGCGACTGCCAGATTGCGGAGGGCCCGTATGCCGGCCACACGCTGTCGTGGCTGTGGGCCGAGCACCGTGAGCTCTTTGGCAACTGCGAGGGCAAGGAGTTCCCGCTCCTCATTAAGATTCTGGACGCCAAGGACGACCTTTCGATCCAGATTCACCCCAACGACGAGTACGCTGCCGAGCACGAGAACGGCAGCCTGGGCAAGACCGAGTGCTGGTATGTGCTGGACTGCGAGCCCGGTGCCACGATCATCGTCGGCCAGCGCGCCAAGGACCGCGCCGAGGCAGCGCAGATGATCGAAGATGGCCGCTGGGACGACATGCTCAACGTGCTGCCGATTCACAAGGGCGACTTTTTCCAGATTGACTCCGGTACCGTGCACGCTATTAAGACCGGTACGCTCATTTTGGAGACGCAGCAGTCGAGCGATGTGACCTATCGCCTGTACGACTACGACCGCCCCGGCACCGACGGCAAGCTGCGCCCGCTGCATATCGAGCAGAGCCTCGACTGCATCGATTTTGATGTTCAGGCGCCGACCGACGGCACCGTGACCGCGCCCGAGGTCGACGGCGTGACCGAGCTCGAGTCCAACCCCTGCTACACCGTCGATCGCGTGCGCGTCGACGACAACAAGACCCTCGACCAGCGCTGGCCCTTCATGTGCCTGTCGGTCATCGACGGCGAAGGCACCGTCTGCGGCGACCCCGTCCACAAGGGCAGCCACCTGCTGGCTCCGAGCACCGTGGACCAGATCGAACTCGAAGGCAAGATGGAACTGATCATCAGCCACCTCTAGGTCGCAACAACAACCAAAACGAAACAAGGGGCTCCCCCGTTCATCAACGGAGGAGCCCCTACTCGTATCTATATATCAGCCCACCCGGCTCTCCAGACCAAAAAGCGAACGAGCAAAGCGACGTTCGCAAGCAACGTTATCTAAGGACCCGGGCGGGCGTATGGGGCAACATCGATCGCGAGTTCCGCACGAGCCGGAGAGCACTTAATGTGCTCTCCGTGCGAGCAGGACTGTCCGAGCAGGCGATGTTGCCCCATACGCCCGCCCGGGTCCGCCGGGATTACGACAGCTTGACGATCGGTGCGAAGCCTTTCATTAGCTTTTTGGTCTGGCCGGTCTTTTCGAATTGAACCTCGATCATGTCTCCGGCGACCGAGATCACGGTACCCGTGCCAAAGGTCTTGTGGCTCACGGTATCGCCCGCGGCAAAGTCCTGCGATGCACTGGCGCGATCGACCTTGCGCTCCACCGTCGGCGACACCTTGGACGACGGCTTTTTAGCTCGCGGTGCACCCGAGCCAAAGGTCGAGGCAACACGGCCGGCATCGGGCGACACCCCGCGATGGCGCTCGGTCCCGTAGCTGCTACCGCCAAAGAAATCGTCAAAGCTCGATCCACCGCGCGAACCGGAGCCGCCGGTCGAGCGCGTATGCGAGCCAAACACCTTGCCGCCGTACATATCCGAGCCCATGCCCGAGCCAAAGGTGCCGTGACGGTCGCCGCGCTTCTCCCAGCCCGTGCCCTCAAAACCGGCAGAACCGATACCGCTAAACTCGATATCCTCAAACGGAATCTCGTTGAGGAAGCGCGAGCGCGGGTTGGCAGAAGTCGAGCCGTAGGTACGACGCGTGGCCGCGTAGGTCAAGAACAGGCGTTTGCGGGCACGCGTAATGGCGACGTAGGCCAGGCGACGCTCTTCCTCGAGCTTACCCGGATCATCGCTGCCGCCAAAGTCGTGCACGTGCGGGAAGATACCCTCCTCCATGCCGGCCACGAACACCGCTGGGAACTCCAGGCCCTTGGCGGAGTGGATGGTCATCATGGTAATGGCATGCGTCTCGCCGGCCAGGGAATCCAAGTCGGAGCGCAGGGCCAGCCACTCCATGAGTGCCGGCAGCGCCTTACAGGTGAGCGGACCGTAGGTGCGCTCGATCTCGTCGGCATGCACGGCGCCCGCCGGTAGCTCTGTTGGCACGGTATACGCGTTGCCCGCGATGGCGGCGGCCAAGGCATCCTGCGGCGAGAGCGCCGGGGCGGCTAGGCTATCGAGCGGATTGGAGCCCGCGGCGTCACGAGCGCCGACAAGTGCCTCAAACGAAGACGCGGACGCGGACGGTCCCGGCTCGGGCGCAGGCGCGCTCACCACAACGGGCTCGGGCTCGACGCCGGCAGGCACGTCGGCAACACCGGCTGCGCGCAGCTCCTCTAGGCTCTCGAGCGTACCCTCGATATCCTCGTGCGTCTCCTCAAATTCGGCCGCAACGCCCAAGAATTCCTGAATGTTCTCGGCGCGGCTCTCGGACTCCATGGTGCCCTCGGCGCGAAAAGCCTGCAGCAGGCCCGTCTTATCGACAATCATCTCGACGACGTCCTTGAGCTCGCCGTCCATGCGGCGGCCCTCGCGCACCAGCGCCACAAAACTCGACAGGCCGTTGCGCACCTTGGCGCTAAACATGCCCGTCTCGGCTGTTGCGATCTCGCAGGCCTGGAAGAACGAGCAGCGGTTGTCGCGCGCCAGCTGCTCGATCTTTTGAATCGAGGTGGAGCCGATGCCGCGGCGCGGCGTGTTGATGACGCGCTTGACGCTCATCTCGTCGGCCGGGTTCACAATCATCTTGAGGTAGGCCATGACGTCGCGGATCTCGGCGCGGTCGAAGAATCGCGTGCCGCCGACGATCTTGTAGGGCACGCCCGCGCGCAGGAACATATCTTCGAGGATACGCGACTGGGCGTTGGTGCGGTAGAACACGGCGATATCGTCGTAGCTCGTACCCTTGGCATGCAGCTTTTCGATCTCGCCGGCAATCCAGCGACCTTCATCGCGCTCGTCGCTTGCCTGGAAAGCCTGAATCTTCTCGCCATCGCCCTCGGCCGTAAACAGGCGCTTGTCCTTGCGCCGCGAGTTGTGGCGAACAACGGCATTGGCGGCGCTCAGGATGTGACCCGTGGAGCGATAGTTCTGCTCCAACTTGACGGTCTTGCAGTTTTTAAAGTCCTGCTCAAAGTCCAGGATGTTGGTGATGTCGGCGCCACGCCAGCTATAAATGGACTGGTCGTCGTCGCCCACGACCATGAGGTTTTGGTACTTGGCGGCCAGCAGGTTGGCGATTTCGTACTGGACGTGGTTGGTGTCCTGATATTCGTCGACGCTAATGTAGCGGAAGCGCTCTTGGTACTTGTCGAGCACCTCGGGGCGGGTGCGCAGTAGCTCGAGCGTGCGCACGAGCAGGTCGTCGAAGTCCATCGCGTTGGCGGCGCGCAGGCGGCGCTCCAGCTCCAGGTAGACTTGCGCGGCCTTTTTGTCGTTGGGGCTATCGGCGCTCTTGAGCATGTCCTCGGGCCCGATCATGGCGTTTTTAGCAGAGCTGATCTTGCTGCGGATCATGTTGATGGGGAACTGCTTTTGCTCGATGCCGAGCGCCTGCATAATGTCGCGCACCATGCGCTTTGAGTCATCGTCATCGTAGATGGTGAACTGGCCGGTGTAGCCCAGCAGGTCGGCGTCCCCGCGCAGCATGCGCACGCACATGGCATGGAAGGTGCACACCCACATGCCACGGGTGCCGCTGGGAATGAGTGCCGCCAGACGCTCGCGCATCTCGGCAGCGGCCTTGTTGGTAAACGTAATGGCAAGAACCTGCCAAGGCTTAACACCCAGGTCGCCGAGCATATGAGCGATGCGGAAGGTCAGGACGCGGGTCTTGCCCGAGCCAGCACCGGCAAGGACCAGCAGCGGGCCCTCGGTGGTCAGGACCGCCTCGCGCTGGGCGGGATTAAGGCTGTCGATGTCGACGAGCGGCTTGGCAGGTTTGGGCGCCGGCGCGGAAGCGTCGTAGATGTCGAGCGGAACGAGCTCGGGCTCCGGCGCAGCGGGGGCGGTGTATGCATCGAGCGGCACGGGTTCCGGCGCAGGCGGCACGGGCACCGCGGCGTTCTTTTCCCAGGGCAAGGGCTGGGTCATGGGCGACTCCTCATCTGACGGACGGCGCGCCTGCGGGCAGCGCCATAGTTTGAGCCGTACCAGTATACCGAGCCGCGCGGACACCGACGCAAATCACACCACGACTCCGTGCGCCACCGTCAGGCCCGCCCCAGCGGATTTGGCGCAATGGGTTCAGGTTACTTTGCACCAATCTATTGACAATCACGAAACCGCCGATGTCATGGCAGCAGCAGCGAGCGACGGTCAGGGCGAACAAATTGGCCTGAAAAGGGGGCGGCATAGACCTTTTGGTCATGCCACCCCCTTTGAATGACAAGTTGTCGCCCTGGCCGCCGCGCAGCGTCGACTAAGTTAGAGGCCGAGCATCGGCTCCAGGACAAAGAAGTATGCGAGCACCACGATGCCCAGGATGATGCGGTAGACGCCGAAGCACTTAAAGTCGTGACGGCGGACGAAGCCCATGAGCCACTTAATGGCGATGAGCGACACTACAAAGGCGACGACGCAGCCCACGCCCAAGATGGCGATCTCGTTGGTACCGAAAGTACCGCCCTTAATAAAGTACTTGACCAGCTTGAGCGCACTTGCGCCAAACATAACGGGAATAGCCAGGAAGAACGTGAACTTAGACGCCACCGAGCGCGTGCAGCCCAGCAGCAGGCCGCCGATGATGGTAGAACCGGAGCGAGACGTACCAGGCACCAGTGAAAGTACCTGGAAGCAGCCGATACCCAGCGCAGTCTTCCAGCTGAGGTCCTCGAGCGTGGCGATGGAGCCAAAGTCCAGGTTCTCGTCATCGTCCTCATCCTCAGCGGTAGCCGTGGCGGGCGCCGCAAAATGCGCACCGGCGGGACGTCCACCCGACACCACAGCACGCGAACCAAACGAACCGGCAACGGCCATTTCCTCGCGCTTGTTTGCGCGCCAGTTCTCGATCACGATAAACAGCACGCCGTACACAATGAGCGCCAGCGCCACGACGGGAGCATTGTAGAAATGCTCCTCCATCCAGTCGTTGAGCGGCAGGCCGATCGCCGCCGCAGGAATGCAACCGAGCACAATCTTGCCCCACAGCACCCAGGTGTCGCGACGGCCCTCCTTGCCCTTGCTGGGCGAGAACGGATTGAGCTCATGGAAGAACAGCACACAGACGGCCAAAATGGCGCCAAGCTGAATCACGACCAGGAACATGTTCCAGAACGTCTCGCTCACGTTCATCTTGACGAACTCGTCCACCAAGATCATGTGACCGGTCGACGAAACAGGCAGCCATTCGGTGATGCCCTCGACCAGGCCCATGAAGGCAGATTTTAAAAGCTCGATGATATCCAAAGGGACCCCCTCGTTAGACACCCGCCGATATTGTTCTGCGGACGGTGCGGGCGATGTCCCATTATCAACCGTTGGCGGCGCGCCTGCGCCTACCCTTACCAAAAAACTCGCCCGTTCACAGAATTGCGAGCGGTCAAACCCAAATCCTTGGGTATAACTGCAACAAGATAAAGTGTCCGGCGGCCAACGCGCCCGCGCCCGCCCGATGCACGAGCCCCGCGCCCGTGCGATAGACCAAGGAGGAAACCATGAACGAGGGCTACACCAAGGTATTTGTTTCACTCGACGGTACTGAACAGCAGGATTTTGTGCTCGCACGCGCCATCAAGGTCGCCGCGAACAACGGCGCCAAGCTAATCATCGGCCACGTTATCGATTCCACGGCGCTCGAGAGCGCCGGTTCCTATCCGGTCGATCTGGTCAACGGCCTAGAGGAGGCATTTAAGAACTCCATCGCCAAGCAGCTCGAAGAGGCCAAGGCCAATCCCGACATTCCCGAGGTCGAAGTCATGATTCGCGCCGGCCGTATTCGTGAGACGCTCAAAGACGAGATGCTCGACGTGGTCAAGCCCGACCTGGTGCTCTGCGGCGCCCGCGGCCTGTCCTCGATCAAGTATGCGCTGCTGGGTTCGATTTCGACGTTCCTGCTGCGCAATACGGACTGCGACATTTTGGTCGTGAAGTAGCGTTGCTCCCACCGGCCGCGGGGCCTGCGGGGTTTCCACGGGCACGTCCTCGCCGCGTTGCGGCTGCGGGATGTGCCCTTAGGAAACCCCTCCCGGCCCCGCGGCCTTCGCAGCCTTACTTCAGCGAGTTGGCTGATAAAAGATAGCGTGCCGCCCCGTTTGGGGTGGCACGTTTTGTTTGGGCTGCACGTTTTTGTTTGGGTGGGCGTCTGCCGCATGCGTTACTCGAAATATTGAAACTTATTCGTTGAAAACGCGAATGTTACGACGAAGCCTTCGCCGGGCTCGGATGCCGCGGTGACGTCGATGCCCATCTTGGAGCACAGGCGCGCCACCAG
Organism: uncultured Collinsella sp.; assembly: GCA_958405195.1. GTDB lineage: Bacteria > Actinomycetota > Coriobacteriia > Coriobacteriales > Coriobacteriaceae > Collinsella. Next base: position 44,289 of record CATYDM010000004.1, on the reverse strand, counting down.
GTAGAGGCCGATGCCCGTTGCGCGCTTGGTGGTGCGGCCGTTGTCGCCGGTAAAACCCTTCTCGAACACGCGCGGCAGGTCGGCCGCGCTCACGCCGCAGCCGTTGTCCGCGACGGTAAGCTCGATGCGTTCGCTCGCCAGGCCCTCGTCCAGCAACGCGCCCGAAAACACGATCTTTGCGCCGTCCTCGCGCGCATATTTGATGCTGTTCTGAATAAGCTGGCCTAGAATAAACTCGAGCCACTTCTCGTCGGTAAAGACCTCAAAGTCGAGGTTCTCGCACACCGGAGCCACGTGCGCCGCGATAAGCTCGCGCGCGTTGGCTTTAATCGCGCCCGTCACCAAGGTCTTGAGATCCCAACGGCGAATCAGGTAGTCGCGCTCCACGACTTCCGAGCGCGCATAGTACAGCGCCTGGTCGATATAGCGCTCCACGCGAGCCAGCTCGCGACCCAGGTCATCCACACGCGACAGGTCGTCTTCGCTGCCGTCCAGGTTTTCCAAAATCAGGTGGGCCGCCGCCAGGGGCAGCTTGGCCTCGTGGACCCAGCTCTCGATATAGTCGCGATAGTCATCGGTCTGACGTCGGCCTTCGGCAACCTCGTCGCAGGCAGCTTTGCCCACCCGGCGCAAGACCTCGTATTCGAGCTCGCCCTCGGCATAGGTCGGGCATTGCACCATCTCCTGCACCCATGCGGGACTCTCGAGCTCCTCTGCCGCGCGCTCCAACTGACGCAGAAAACGGCGACGGCGAGCGTACTCGATCACGATGCCGAGCATACCGAAGATAAAGGACACGCCAACCGCCACGACCACGATAGAAACGGGTGCGCCGGCGACCGTCAGCACAAAGCAGCTCAGCAGCACGCCGCACGTCCACACGGCGACGGGAAGCAGTGCATCTTTAAAGAACTTGCCAAACGACATAGCCGGCCCCTAGACCGAATAGCCTTGGCCGCGATGCGTGGTCAAATACCCCTTGATGCCGATTTTTTCGAGCGTGGTGCGCAGGCGGTTGATGTTGACGGTGAGCGTATTGTCGTCCACGAAGGCGTCGGAGTCCCACAGGTCCTGCATGATGGCCGAGCGCGAAACGATCTTGCCCGCGCGACCCAAGAGCAGCGAGAGGATACGCAGCTCGTTTTTGGTGAGCTCGGTGCTAGTGCCGGTTTGCGTGTTGGTGACCATGGAGCGGGCGAGGTCAAGCTCCAGCCCCTTGTGGACAAGTGTGCTGCGCTCGCCTGACGCCGCGGTGCGACGCAGCAGTGCGTTGATGCGCGCCACGAGCACGCGCGCGCTATAGGGCTTGGGAACAAAGTCGTCCGCGCCGAGCGTCATGGCCATGACCTCGTCGATCTCGGTCGTGCGCGAGGTGAGGACGATGATGGGGACCTCGGATTCGCGGCGAACCTCGTGGCAGATATGCTGGCCGTCCTTGACGGGAAGCGTGAGGTCGAGCAGCACCAGGTCGGGCGCGGCGGCGAGAATATCGCGCGAGACATGCTCGAACGATTCGCAGGCCTCGATTTCAAACCCGGCGCGGGCAAGGATGTCGACAAGCTCACGACGAATGGGCTCGTCGTCCTCAACGACATAAATCAGCGCCATGTGTCCTCCCGTTTCTCGTAACTTGCACTTTCCACACCATTATGCCCACGGCGTCGCAGCGATGCGACCCCGTGGGCATCTAATGTGACAATAGTGTTCGGTAGCCTTGAGAGAAAATAGGGGCCGACCGGTCCTAAACCGATCGGCCCCATCGCTTCGACCTCGAGCCTCTACTCGAGCGTACGCATGTACGCGGAGATAGCATCCAGGCCCTTCTGCAGGTCGTCGGTATTATCGGAGTATGCATAGCCAATGCGCATGCTCTTGGGCTCCTCGAAGCAATCGCCCGGGGTGACGAGTGCGCCGGACTTCTTAATCATGTCGGTGCAGAACGTCCTGGAGTCAATGTCGTAGTCGTAATACACGAGCGCGGTGCTACCCGCCTCGGGCTTGACGAACGACAGGTGCGGCTCGCTCTCGACCCACTTCTCCAGAACAGCAAGGTTCTGACGGACGATGCGACGGCTGCGCTCAAGGATCACGGAAGCGTTGCCCAGAATCAGCTCCGCCACCGACTCGCTGAATATGCCGGCGGAAATCAGGTTGTAGTCGCGATGCGAGAGCAGCGCGCGACGGAGCTCCGGGCTCTTGGTGACCGCCCAGCCCAGACGCAGGCCGGCGAACGACCAGACCTTGGACATGGATGCGGTGGCGACGGCCTTGTCGTACAGGTCGACCACGGACTCGGCGTACTCATCCGTCTGAGTAAGCAGACGGTAGACCTCGTCGCAGAGCAGCCACGCGTCGTGTTTGCGTGCGACCTCGACAATCGCCTTGAGCGTATCGGCGTCGAGCAGGGCGCCCGTGGGGTTGTCCGGGTTATTGATGCAGATGAGCTTGGTATCGTCGGTCACCAAGGCATCGAGTGCGTCGACGTCGACGTGGTAACCGTTCTTGCGATCGAGCTGAAGGATATCGACCTTCGCACCGCACATCTCGGGAATCGAATAAAGCTGCTGGTAGGTGGGCTTGACGGAGACTACATGATCGCCCGGTTCGACGAGCGTGGAAATAACCAGGGAGTTGGCGCCGGTCGCGCCGTGCGTGGGCACGATATGCTCGGGCTCGACCGTCTTATAGAGACGCGCGACCCCCTCGAGGAAGCCGGGCTGCCCCTCGATGTCTCCGTAGGTGAATCGGCGCGAGCACAGGCTATCGAGCCACGCCTTCTTGTCGGTGTTCGTAAGCTCGAACAGCTGGTCGAGCGTGAGGGAGTAGACGCACGTCTCCGCAACGTTGTGGGTGCACTTGGTCTCCCACTCGTTCATCCACTGCTCGACGGCGAAATCCTTGATCTGCATTGTCGTTTCCTTTCCTTGACTTTCTTACAGTTCCACCACGGTGCCCAGCCCCGCCTCGACGGCGCGGTCGTAGGCAATTTTCGATGCCGAAAGGTCTTGAACGGCGATGCCCGACGTATCGAACACCGTCACCTGCTCGTCATCCGAACGCCCCGTAGCCGTGCCGGCGATGACTTCGCCGAGCTCCGCTTTGATGTCCTCGGGTGTGATGGCACCCTCGGCAACCGGAATCTCCAGCTCGCCGGACGCGACCGATTGCTCGCGGTCGTCGACGTAAACAGCGGCACGGGCGACAAGCGCCGAGGCGAGCTCCTGCTTGCCGGGCATGTCGGCACCGACGCAGGAGATATGCGCACCGGGGCGCACCCATGCATCGGGGATGATGGGCTTGGTCGCAGGCGTGATCGTCACGATGATGTCGGCCTCTGCCGCGGCGCCTTGGCCGTCGGCCGTCGCCTCGATGGAATAGGTGGATGCCTCGCGAGCATGCTCGCAAGCGCCCAAGATATGGGCGAGCTCGTCTCGCATGCGCTCGACGCGAGCCTCGGGCGCGGCATCGGAAACCGGCTCCCACACCTTGACCTCGCTCACTTTGGGACAGGCGGCGAGCACGCCCGCCACCATATAGGTGCTCATGTGGCCGGCACCCGCAACAAGCAGTTTGGACGCATCCGCCCGAGCCAGCCACTTGGCGCCGAGCGCAGCGGCAGCACCGGTGCGAAGTCCAGTGACGGCGGAGGCATTGAGCAGCGCCAACGGCTCGCCCGTCGCGTTGTCGCACAGCAGCGTAGTGCCAAAGATCTCGGGGAGCCCCTTTTTGGGATTCTGAGAGAACCAAGCAGTGAGCTTCAGGCCGAAGAGGCCGCTTCCCGCCAACTCGCCCGAGCGGATATCCATATCGGCCACGCCGGGTTCGAACTGCTCATATACCATCGGCCACGCAACACCCTTGCCCGTTGCCTTCTGGCGATATGTCTCCTCCACGGCAGCGATTGCATCCTCGATCGTCAGCACCTTGGAAACTTCCTCGGCCGAAAGCACCACCATCTGCCCCATCATCGCTCCTTTCAGCGAAAGCTTTACGTTGCTTCACTGTACGGTTTAGTAACGATGCCGCCAAGGATCATTTCTTGTTGGAATCTACAACGATTCTCAATCTGATTTTTCGTTCCATCAGCATATATTTGAACTATTTCTCGCATCAACGGCATACGGATGTGCGATTATCCTTTTTATGCCGGTATTTATTGTAGTGATTTACAGGGTGATGTTGATGCTGTACACCGTCTCGGACTTCTCACGGGAATATGAGGGGTCGGTCCGTCTAATCGCCGGCAGCGATGGCATCTCGCGTGCCGTCTCCGGCGTTGGGATCCTCGATTATGAACTCATGCCCGGCCTCAAGAACAAGTACCAGCGCGTCAACTTCAGCTCAGACGAGATCGTCCTCAGCACCTTCCTCTATGCGAAGGACGACCCGTACCTCATCACTGAAGCCGTGAAATACCTCGTCGCCAAGGGAACGAGCGGTCTCATCATCAAAAACGTCCTGCACATCCCGATTCCCGACCAAGCCATCCGCTACGCCAACGCGCGGCACTACCCGGTCTTTCTCACGACCGACGACTCACTGTTCTTTGACAGCGTCATCTATGAGGTCAAACGGCATATCGAGCAGCTCGCGTCCATCGACTTCGCACAGCGCGAGATCGATGCCCTGAGGACAGACGTATCGCCCGAGTCCATCTGCCGACGCATCCGAGGCCTCAACCCGTCATTTCTGGACGAAGCGGTCGCCCTGTTCACATCGTTTGCAGAGCCCCTCGACCCGCGTACGTTTTTGCAAATCGAACGTCTCTGTGCAAAATCGACCCTCGCCGGATGCCACAACATGCTGGCACCCTATGACGGAGGTCTGTTATTCGTAGCGACAAGCGACTCGGAGCAGACGCTCGATGTGGAGCGAATCGTGCAGGCGCTCACGGAGCTCATCGAGGCTAGCGGCATCGATGGCGGAGCGGAAGGGCTTGGCATCAGCGATATTCTGTTTGGAGACGAGGCAGTGGCGCAGGCGATCTCGCAGGCGATTTACGCGCAGCGCCTATCTTGTCAACGAGCCGAGGGCCCCGTCCGCTATGCGCAGCTCGGCATCCTGAGAACCGTGATGCCTTTTGCGGAAACCCCGGAGATGCGATCGTTCTCGGAGGCGATTCTCTCGCCGATACGCGAGCACGACAGTGAGCATGGCAGCGAACTGGAATCAACGCTCGCCGCATTCATCGAGAACGACCGACGTATCGAGCGAACCGCCAAGCAGACTAGCCAGCACCCGAACACGATTCGATATCGCCTCGATAAGGTGACGGCTCTCACCGGACTGAGCTACAAATGCGCCCCGGAGATGGAGCAGCTGTCGCTCGCCTACGCCATCGAACGCGCTCGCTCGCTTCAGTAAGCCCACCCCACCTTGAGGTTAGGAACGGCGGGCGCGGAGCTTTTCGTAGCCATCGGCGAAGAAGGCGACCGTGGCGGCGTCGGCCTCGGCGGCGTCCGTCTCGGTTGCGGGGACCACGCCGTGCTCGTCGCTCACCAGGAACAGCGCGCCCTTAAGCTGCGCGGGAATATCTACGCGCGTGACCGGGATGCCCTTGGTCTGGGCCAGCTGCTCGATGAGCGTCGCCGTGCCGCACAGGCACTCGTCCGCCGGCGCCACAAAGGCGAGTTCGCCGTTGTTGACGGCGGCGAGCAACTCGGGCGCCACGCCGGTCTCGTCGGCCTCGGAGCGGGCCTCGGCGGAACGGGCACGCAGCGCCTTGGCCGACGTATCGGCGAGCGGCTCGTACTCCCCCACCGTCATGGCGGCGTTGCCGTTGACGTCGATCACCAGCATGAGCACGCCGTCGCGTGCGGTGTAATCGCCCTCGGCAAGCGACCACTCAACGTGCTGTTTGGCCCAGCTGAGCATGTTATGGGTAAGCGGCTCGCCCTGCACCAGGCGCTCGGACAGCGCACGAATGTGGCGGTTGAGCATGGGCACCTTTTTGTTGGACATGCGCCAACGACAGACAAGCGCGGGCTTGTCGAGCGTGAACTTCTCGACCGCCTCCTGATTGGCGCAAAATTCCTCGTACGCACGCTGATCCTCGGCATTGCCAAACAGCTCGGCATCATCAATCTGGGGCATGGTTGTACCTTTCGTGTTAGTCATTCCGTCCTCTTATACCAAAAAGACGGCCCTCCAAACGGAGCAGCCGTCTTTTGCGGAGATTATTTTAGAAGCGAGGCCAGTTCAAGGGACGAGATAACATCCCGTCCTCCCCAGTCAACCTAACAGGTCGGCGAGGGTTGCCCAGGTGCCGCAGATTGCCGTGAAAGAGGAGCGACGCGTACTTGGGTACGCGAGCGACGAATGAACGGCAAGGTGCGGTGGCTGGGCAAGCCGCAGCGCCGCTTCCCTACTTAGTGCCTAAAGTGGCGGGCGCCCGTAAACACCATAGCAATATTGTGCTCGTTGCAGGCCTGAATGCTCTCGTCATCGCGCTTGGAGCCGCCGGGCTGGATGATGCAGGTCACGCCGTGTGCAGCAAGCACGTCGACGTTGTCGCGGAACGGGAAGAACGCGTCGCTTGCACAGGCAAAGCCGCCCTTCTCCACGCCCTCGCGCTCGCAGAAGTCCTCGGCGCGCTCGCAGGCAAGCAGCGCAGAGTCAACGCGGTTAGGCTGACCCGGGCCCATGCCAATGCCGGCCTTGTCCTTGGAAATCAGGATGGCGTTGGACTTAACGCCCTTGCAGACCTTCCAGGCAAACTCGAGCTCGGCCATCTCGGCGTCGGTGGGCTTGCGGTCGGTGGGGAACGTAAAGGTCGCGGGATCCTCGGTCACGTGGTCGACCTCCTGCACCAGCATGCCGCCGTCGACGGAGCGCAGCTCCACCTGGGCGCCGTGGTCCACGCCGCCGGTAGCCAGCACGCGCAGGTTGGGGCGCTTGGCCATGCGCTCGAGCGCCTCATCGGTGTAGCTCGGGGCGATGATGACCTCGACGAACTGCTTGTTCTGGTCGGCGAAGTGCTCAACCAGCTCAAAGGGAACCTCGCGGTTGCAGGCGATGATGCCGCCGAAGGCGCTCTTGGGATCGCAGGCGAAAGCGCGGTCGTAGGCGGCCGTGATGTCCTCGGCAACGGCGGAACCGCAGGGGTTCTGATGCTTGAGGATCACGCAGGCCGGCTCGTCGAACTCGCGGACCAGGTTCCAAGCGGCGTCGGCATCCAGATAGTTGTTGTAGCTGAGCGGCTTGCCCTGGATCTGCTCGGAGCCCACGAGCGGGAACTGCGAGCTCGCGGTGTTCTCGCAGCCCTCGGCAAAGCGATAGACCGTGGCCTTCTGCTGCGGGTTCTCGCCATAGCGCAGGTCGTCGACCTTCTCCAGCGAAATCTCGAGCTTGGCAGAGGTGTCCGCCACGTCGCTTGCCTGGGCGGCAAGCCAACGGGAGATAGCCGTGTCGTAGGCGGCGGTGGTCTGGTAGACCTTCACCTGCAGGCGACGACGGGTGGAAAGCGTGGTGCAGCCACCGGTCTCGTGCATCTCGGCCAGGACGGCATCATAGTCGGCCGGGTCGGAGATGACGGTAACGCTCGCGGCGTTCTTGGCAGCAGAGCGCAGCATGGAGGGGCCACCGATGTCGATGTGCTCGATAGCGTCCGCGAAGGTGACCTCGGGGTTGGCAACGGTCTTCTCGAACTCGTACAGGTTGACGACGACCAGGTCGATCAGCTTAATGCCGTGCTGAGCCGCCTCCTGCATGTGCTGCTCGGAATCGCGGCGGGCCAGCAGCGCGCCATGAACCTTGGGGTGCAGGGTCTTAACGCGGCCGTCCATCATCTCGGGATAGCCCGTGAACTCCTCGATGGGGGTTACGGGAATGCCCGCGTCCTCGATGGCACGAGCCGTGCCGCCCGTAGAGATGATCTCGACGCCAAAGTCGTCAACCAGCGTCCGTGCGAAATCGACGACGCCCGTCTTATCGGTAACCGAGATCAACGCGCGTGCGATCTTCACATCAGATCCCATGCAGTCCTCCTGTCTGGTACGCCGCCGTGCTCTGTGAGTCGGTGATACGTCGATCTGCAGCGCTCGCGCAGCGGCATTGAAAATACTGATTTAATGTAGCGCATCGAGCGCATCGATGCACCCCGCAACGGGCGCATGTGCAGAAAAAGTTTGCGAGCGGAGGGGATGGGCATGGCACCGGGCACGGTGAGTTCATGGAACACAGGGGCACCATAATTAGATGCCAATGGCGTGGTAGAACTGTGCTCGATATGCATCCGCAAAAGAAAGAGGCACCATGGTCTCGCGGGTTCTCTACCGACCGTTTGATACCGAAGACTTCGACGCCATCGCGCTGATTCTGCAGCAGCTTTGGCATAACAATTCGGATAACGATGAGTACAACCGCCTTGAGGCCGCGTGCGACCTCGCCTATTGCCTTTCGTCGTCGACGTTTTCGCAGGTTGCCGTAATCGACGGCCAGGCACGCGGCATTGCGCTTGCACGCGCAGGACAGAGCTCCGGCGCCACCGTTAAGGAACATTGGATGGATACCGAACGCGCGCTGCTATCGCAGATGCGTGAGCTGGAGCCCGATGCCTGCGCCGAGTACCTCTCGTTTGTGCGCGCAACCATCCGGACCAACAACCGCCTGCTCGAGAGCAGCCCGTTGCCGCACGACAACGAGGTCACGCTGCTTGCCGTGGATCGCGATGTCCATGGCCTGGGCGTTGGCACGGTTCTGCTCGATGCCGCGGTCTCGCACCTGTCCTCGCTTGGAGCGACGAGGGCGCACCTGTACACCGACTCCAACTGCTCGTGGAAGTTCTACGAGCTGCACGGCTTTAAGCGCACGGCCACGCACCGCGCCAACCGCGAAGAGCGCCGTCACGACATGCCGCGCGAAAGCTTCCTCTACGAACTCGACCTAACAGCCTAGGCCCAGCAGCCATACCTAGTCATTTAGGAACGTCCCCGGTGACTAGTCGTTGGGGACAGCCTTCGTAGGTAGCGCATAAAAATGGGATGGGCTTCCCCCGACGGCTGTCGAGAAAAGCCCATCCCATAATTTACGACCGCTAGAACGTTCCGCCGCCGCCTCCGCCGACGCCGCCACCGCCGCCACCGGAAAAGCCGCCGCCGCTGCCGCCGCTCGAGCTATCGGAACTCGAAGCCAGCTCGCGGATGGTCTCGTGATACACATCATTGAACGAATCGAGCGGAGACTCGTTGCCGTAGTGATGGTAATACCACCAGTAGCAGGGGTAGTTGTCGTAGAAATCGTCGCTGTTGCGCAGGTCCGCAGGCACGGCCTCGGCCAGCTGTCGCAGCACTTCTTTCGAAACGCCCAGGGCAACGCCCATCACCAGCAGCTTGTTCCACAGAATCAGATCGCTGGGGATGGCCTCCTTCAGGCGCGTAAAGTCCTCGAGCCAATGCTTAAGCGCCTTGCAGCGAGCCGCTACCTCGGCGCCCTCCGGCGTGTAACGGCGGAAGGTGCAGCTCAGGACAAAGCCCACGATCGTGACGGGGATCGAGATCATAGCGGCACCGACGTTGGCATCCGCAAAGTCGGTATAGAACAGAGAGCCCAGAATGCCAAAGACAATGATGATGCCGAGAACCAGGCCGGCCACCATCGCGATAGTGCCATCCGAAGCAATAAGCTCGCGCGCCTCCAGCTTGCCCTTAACCGTGCTCTGATAGTCCTCGAGCTTGTCGCCAACAGATGTGGTGCGCTCGTTAGCGTACTCCTCCAGCTCGCTAAACGTGCGCGAACGGACTCCGTCCTTATCGGGCTTAACGCCGGCGAAGAAGACCTTGAGCACATCGCGATCGATGCCGTCCTTCTTGGCAGCCTTCCAAGCCTCATCGGTCACTGTGATGCGATACGTCTGCTCCTCTTTTTCGCGACGGAGCAGACCCTTCTTCTTGGTCTCGGTCGCTTCTTCCAGCTTGATCACGCGGTCGTCGGTCAGCTTCATCAGTGTGGCGATATATGCCTGATCGGGCACGTCGTTCCAGCTCATAAGAGCTGCAAGCACCGCGGGATGGTCGGCCGAGGGCACATCGCGGAAGTACTCGTCCTGGAAGAGCGGCTTGGGCTTGGGCCTGCGCAGCTTGAGCATCACGATCACACCGGTATAGGCAACCGCCACAACAACACACACCACGGCAATCGCGCTGGCAACCGCACGCGCGTGCTCACGGCGGGCGTTGGCCTCGTCGGCCCATTCCTTCTCTTCGCTCAGGATCGTTGACATGCGCTCTTCGCCCGAGGCGGCAAGCTGCGGCACCCAGTCGCTGGGGAAGGCGATGCGTGCCTCGGCGAATTCGCCCTGATGCACGCAGGGAATGGTATAGGTGACCATGGGCTCGTCCTCATCGAGCGACACGTCGCCCGTCAGCGGACCGTGGCCCCATGCGCGGAAGTTGTCGCCCTTGACGGCCGCCGTCCCGGCAGCGGCATTTGCGAAGTGAACTTCCATCTCGACGTCATCGGAATCCGCCGACCAGCCGTCGCCGACGAATTTCCAGTAAAGCTCGGCGGTATCGGCCCAGTTCATGACCGCACCGGTCATGGTGTAGCTCACGTAATAGACCGCGCTTTCGCCGCTCTCGTGGGGGCTGAAAACCTTGATCTTTACGCCGTCACCGGTCTGCTCGACCGTGTAGACGCCAGAGTCGCCCTTGTTCGCGCTATCGACTTTGTTAAACGCGGTGTCCTCTTCCTCGACGCTCAGCACGTCGACGCCCGCCGCGCCGCCCTGCTGGTTGGTGCCCGCATTGATCTCCCAAAACACGCCGTTGATATCGTCATCGAAATCGAACTGGCGTCCCTCGACAACGGTCAGCGAGCCATCGGCCTCGACCGTGGCGCCGATGTAGGTTTGGGTCATGGAGTAGCCGTCGGCGTGCGCGGCGGCAGGCAGCAGCAACAACGCAAGCGCAACGAGCGCGCAGACGGAAGCAAATCGCGCAAACAGGCGTCGCTGCCGACAGGTCTTGGCAACGGGAGCGTTCATAGGCACATCCTTTGTCTGTGATACCAGTAGCGTCATTGTCCCACGTTTGCGGGTTCATGTGACGAACATCTAGGTCAGCGGAGTATCAAACGGGACGAAAGTCACGCCCGCGGCTGGCACCTGGGGACGTTCCTTATTTGCCGGCAATCTGGGACACTCCTTGGCATAGCCCGCTCCGGCAATAGATACCACTTCATAGCTCCGTCACAGCTGTAGCGGCTTTGTGTGGGCACGGCGTGAGCCGATTAAGCCGGCGAGCGAGGGGCATAAAGCAGTTGAGCGAAAACGGTTTGCCCCTTTGCCGTTCGCTTGAGGATCATGTCCCCCTTTTCCGCGGAAACCCCGGCAGTTGCGAAGAGCTGCCGGGGTTTCTGTCGTTTGAGGGCTAGATTGATTGACGATGATTAAGGTGCCGAGCCGGTGGTCCGGCACGCACAACACGCAGCCTCGGCAACTCGCGAGCATCGACGACGCCCCCCACCTCACCCCGCGCTATACTCGTCCGCATGGATATCAACGCATGTAACATAGCAACGCCCGCCGTGGCCACGTCGACGGCGCCCAACAGCAAGCTCGACCCCGCCCTCGCGCCTGCCGTGGGCCGTTTTGCCCCGTCGCCCTCGGGCCGCATGCACCTGGGCAACGTGTTCAGCTGCCTGTGCGCGTGGCTTTCGGCCCGCAGCCAGGGCGGCAGCATCGTGCTGCGCATCGAGGACCTGGACGATCGCTGCAAGCGCCCGGAACTTGCCGCCCAATTGATTGACGACCTAGCTTGGCTGGGGCTTGAGTGGGACGAAGGCCCCTACTACCAGCACGATCGCCTGGACCTGTACGAGGACGCCCTGCGCCAGCTGCAAGACGCCGGCCTCACCTATCCCTGCTTTTGCACGCGCGCCGAACTCCACGCCGCGAGCGCACCGCACGCGAGCGACGGCACACCCATCTACCGCGGCGCCTGCCGAGGCCTTTCTGTCGAAGAGGTTGCCCGCCGCAGCATCCTGCGCGCTCCGGCCACGCGCCTGCGCGTGCCCGTCGTCGACGACCTCGCGGGCGACGTGATCGAATTCGTGGACCGCACGTACGGGGCCCAATGCGAGGCACTCGCCACCGAGTGCGGCGACTTTTTGGTGCGCCGCAGCGACGGCGTGTTTGCCTATCAGCTGGCCGTGGTGGTCGATGACGCCGCCATGGGTATTACCGAGATCGTACGCGGATGCGACCTGCTGGGCTCCACGCCCCGCCAAATCTACCTACAGCATCTGCTGGGGCTGCCCACACCGCGCTACGCGCACATTCCGCTGCTCATGTCGCCGGACGGCCGCCGCCTTTCCAAGCGCGACCGCGATCTGGACCTGGGCGAGCTCCGCGCCCGCTTTGGTACGCCCGAAGCACTGCTGGGCTGGCTCGCCGGGCAAACGGGCATCGCGCCGGACGCCACGCCGCGCTCTGCCGAGCAACTGGTCGAGCACTTTAGCTGGGATGTTATCCGCGCGCACCGGGAAAACATCACTGTAACGGTCGAGTAGCCAGCCACCCCGCCTCTACGCAACATCCCAGGGCTGGAGTTCGTCGCCCAAGCGAACGATGCGGTCGTAGAGCACGGTGTGACGCTCGGCCGGGTTGGTATCCCGATGAAAATGCCCGTAGTACCAGCGCTTGTAGTCCAAGCGGTCTTCCAGCTCATCGAAAAATGCCGTAAGCCGATCAACGGAGGGGCAATTCCAGCCGGGCGCTGGATAAAGCGTGGACGAAAGCATGCGCGTAGAGCAGGTGTGGGTGATCACGTAGTCGACCGTCCAGCCCACGCTGTCGAGCTTTGCCCGCGCCTCCTCAAAGTTGCGCTCGTCCGGCAGCTCCTGCGGCCACCAGCTGGAATACGGAATGCGGTATTCCTTGTCCACGCTCGTGGCGCCGCCCATGGTAAAGATCGTTGAGCCGTCGAGCTCAAAAACCTCGCCGCGCGTCAGGCGTCGGATGGGCGAGGTGTCCGACAGGCGCTGCGTCAGGCCGCCGTGCCACAGTTCCATGGGACGCTCCGCCCAGTGATCGAAACGTTCGTGGTTGCCGTCGACGAACAGCAACGTATAGGGGCGCGACTCCAGCCAAGCGATATCGGCGCATTCCTCGGCAGAGAAATCCCACGGAAAGCCAAAGTCGCCCGCGACGATGAGATAGTCGTCGCTCGTCAGACTATCCCCAAGCTCCCAGTCGCGAAGCTTTTGCATGTCGGCACCGCCGTGAATATCGCCTGTTACATAGACCGTCATCGGATTACCACTTCCCTGTAAGTCGCTAGCCCGCATTCTGCACGATCACTAAGCTAACCGTTCCAGTCCTTCCATCCCTTAGGGCTCACCCCTCGTTCTTCCATCCAAACGGGTCAAGCACCCAAAAAATCAGATCGAGCACGCCGCCGGTCATCATGGCGCCGGCAAGGGCCATGCAAACGTGCAGGGAACTGGCACTTCGGAGCACGTCGAATGGCCCAAGAACAGCCAGCAGCGCGACCGCTGCGCCGGCAAGGCACAACGCGAGGCACGGCCCCGCGTCCTTAACGCACTTCTTTGCGAGATGCTTTGCGTTGTCACTCATCGATATCGAACTCCTTAGAAGGTCGTTGCTTGAATTCGCGCCGCCGCGGCAGAGCAGAGCGGCAGGGTAAGTGTCACATGCCGTGCGGACATCAATGGAGAAACCGCCTGCTCGACCAACCTTTGACGCCGTATTGCACCGGCACCACATCCCCCGCTATCGAGGTCTAATACTTTTCCCGAGAAGTGAACGGCTGTTTTTGAACCCCTGAAACATCCGCATTTTTCGGCGGCAAAATCGCAGGATTTCAGCGCCGAAACCGCAGGAAGCGGCACCTTTAAAGTGTCGATGCTTCGGGGGTCCGTTTTAGCTCGTTCACTTCTCGGGAAAAGTATTAGACCTCGCTGCTAGCTATCCAGAAAGACACCTCTCCCTTCCCCACCGCCGCGCAAAAACTCATCCAACATTAATCTTGGCTCAAGAATCGCTTAATCTATAACCTGCACTATAGAGTTCGACCAAGGGCGGAGCGGCGCAACGCAGGCCGCCGAACGCAACGCTCGCGCCCGGGCAGATCGCCCGGCGTCGCGCCCATCGAACGAAAGGACAGGTCATGGACGACCTCGAAAAAGTTGAAACCATCCGCACCAAGTGCAGCGTGAGCTACACCGATGCCAAGGCCGCACTCGACGCCGCCGACGGTAACGTTCTGGATGCCATCATTTGGCTCGAGTCGCAGGGCAAGACCCAGACCACGTCGGCGCACGCCGCCACCGAGTCCGTGCCAGTCGATGAGCCCTCTGCCGAGATGGTCGCCGCGCAGGCAGCCTACGAAAAGTCGAGCGAAAAGACCGACTTCTCCAAGAAGATGGACAGCGTGTGGGAGTACCTCAAAAAGCTCTTCCGCCTGAGCCTGGACACCAAGTTTATTGCCACGCGCCGCGACGCGATCATCCTCAACATTCCCATCCTGATCCCCATCGTCGCGCTGTTTGCCTGGGGCGCCACGATATGGCTGATGCTGATTGGCCTGTTCTTTGGCATGCGCTACCGCATCGACAGCGACGGCGACGTGCCCGGCAGCATCAACAACCTTATGAATCACGCTGCCGATGCCGCGGACGACATCAAGCAAAATCTCAACGACGACAAGTAATCGCAGACGGGGGCACGCATGGCACGGATCCTGATCGTAGAGGACGAGGAGAAAATCGCCCGCTTTGTGACGCTCGAGCTGGAGCACGAGGGCTACCAGGTGGAGCACGCCGCCGACGGCCGCACCGCCGTGGACCTGGCGCTGGAGCGCAACTACGATCTGATTCTGCTCGATGTGCTGTTACCGCAGCTCAACGGCATGGAGGTGCTGCGACGCGTCCGCAAGCACAAGGATGTGCCGGTGATTATGGTCACCGCGCGCGATGCCGTGATGGACAAGGTTGCCGGGCTCGATGCCGGCGCCGACGATTACCTGACCAAGCCATTTGCGATTGAGGAACTGTTCGCCCGGATCCGCGTGGCGCTGAAGCGCTCGGAGGCCGTGCGGGCGGCTTCGGGCGTTGGCGGCGTTGGGGCGGACGTAGCGAGCGGCACGGGCGTCGGCGCCGCTGCGATACCCCCGGTCAGCGACTCGGCCCAGGCTTCCGCCTCGCCCTCCCCCGCTACGCTCACCGTTGGCTCAGTCGTGCTCGACCCCGACCGCCGCGAAGTCACGGTCGGCGGCTCGCCCATCGCGCTCACGGCCCGCGAGTTCGATGTCCTCGCCCTGCTTATGGCGCATGCCGAGACCGTGCTCACGCGCGAGCGCATCGCGCACGAGGCGCTGGGCTACGACTACGTAGGCGACACCAACAACGTCGACGTGCACATCGCGCACCTGCGCGCCAAGATCGAGGACGCCGGTGGTACCCGCATCATCCAGACCGTGCGCGGGGTGGGCTATGTCTGCCGCGCGTAACGCCGAAGCCAAGCGCGTCACATCCATCGCCCGCGCCATCAACTGGAGCTATATGTGGCGCCGCTTGATGAGCTACGTTTGGCTCGACCTGCTGCTAGTAGTGATTGTGGCGGCGATCCTTGTCTATGGATACAACCAGACGCTGCCCAACGGCGCGTTTACCGCAGGATGGATCCCCAGCGCCACCGTTCGCGGCATGACGCTGGCGCCTGCGCGCGGCTGGGACCTGGCAACGCTCACCTATACCGTCGAGCTTGCGCGTACCACCAAGACTTTCCCCCTCGCGCAGGACCTCGTCGCGCTATGGCCTCTCTACCTTGTCGTTGTGGGTTGGCAGGTCATCAGCGTGCTCAACATGCTCGGCGGCGCGAGGCGCGTGCGCCGCACCATGGCGCCGCTCAACGACCTGGCCTTGCGCGTGGACGAGCTCGGCCGTATGCAGCTCTCCGGCGGCAAGATGGAAACGCTGGAGCAGGCCTTCGAGCGCGCAAGCGTCGACTCGCCGAGCGTCACCACCGGCGACGCCGACCTGGCAAGCATCGAGGTCGCACTCAACCGCCTGCTGCACCAGATGCAAGAAGCCAAGCTGCAGCAAATGCGCTTTGTCAACGATGCAAGCCACGAACTGCGCACGCCCATCGCGGTGATTCAGGGCTACGTAAACATGCTCGACCGCTGGGGCAAAGACGACCCGGACGTGCTGGCGGAGTCCATCGCGTCCCTCAAGGCTGAAAGCGAGCACATGCAAGAGCTCGTGGAGCAGCTGCTGTTTTTGGCGCGCGGCGATGCCGGGCGCACGGTCCTGCGGCGCGCAAATACCAACCTTGCCGCACTGGTCGACGAGGTATGCGAGGAATCGCAGATGATCGATACCGAGCACACGTATCGGCTGGCCTTTGACGCTGCGCTTGTCAGCGACCCGCGCTGCGACGCGCCCGTTGACGTGGCGCTCGTGAAGCAGGCCCTGCGCGTGATCGTGCAGAACGCCGCCAAGTATTCGGGCGCGGGCACATCCATCTCGTTTGGCGTGACGCCGGATGCGGGCGCGGGCACGATCGACATAAGCGTTGAGGACGAGGGCATCGGCATGAACCAGGAATCCGCAGCTCACGCGTTTGAACGGTTCTACCGCGCCGACAACGCACGCGATGCCGGCGCGCAGGGCTCGGGTCTGGGGCTTGCCATTGCCAAGTGGATCGTCGATAGCCATGGTGGTGTCATTGGCGTGACCTCAGTCGAGGGCGTCGGCAGCCGCTTTACGATTCGCCTGCCACGATAGGAAGCCCCTCGGCATAAATAAAGGGATAGGGCCACGTGGCCCTATCCCTTTTTGCTAGCTATGGCAGCTTGTGCGCTACTCGCGGCACAGGTGCACGGCGAAGCCGGCGAACTCGCGCTTAAAGTACACGAGCTTGGTGCCGCCGTCGGGCAGCAGCACGCGCGACTCTTCGTTGACCTCGAGCCCGCGCTCGGCAAACCACTTCTCAGCTGCATCGATGTCGTTAACGGCAAAGCCGATGTGGCCTTTGGTGCCACGACCGTTCTGCTTCATGATCTCGACCAGCGAATCGTTGAAGTACGAAACCGGGGTCTCGATGACGGGCAGGCCCATCATCGTCGAGAACAGCTCCGCGATCTCCAGGGCGTCTGCCGGGTCGGTGGCGTTAATGCCCACATGGGCAACGCGCATGCCAAAGAGCTCGACCGGATTGGCGTTCTGCTCATTCATACAGTCAGCGCCTACTGAGCCATGACGTCGAGAACGGCCTTCTCGGCAGCGACGCGGTTCATGCCAGTCATGAAGGGCACGCCGCTCACGTACGGGCAGGTGAGGCCCTCGGGGGCAACGGTGGTGGCGATCAGCAGGTCGGCGCCCTCGTCGCAGTAATCCTTGGCCTCGGAGATGGCGCACTGCACGATCTCGTACTTGTCGGCATAACCGTTGGCGTCGAGCAGAGTAGCGACCTTCTGGGCAACGAGCGTGGAAGTAGCAGCGCCAGCACCGCAAGCCAAAACGATCTTCTTCATAGGTAATGTCTCCCTTCATGGTTTACTTTAGGTAAGTGTACCGCAGCGAGCGATGGCACTCGGCCTCGATGAGCTTTTATGCCAGTTTGCTTGCGCGCTGCGTATAATACATCTAGTACGTGTTGTCATACCGCTCGCTTTATGAGCGACTAAGGACCCTAATATGCCCGATTCCCGCACCCTCTGGACCGCCGTCGTTATCATCTGCATCGCCGTGTCGGTGTTCTTTAGCGTCAAAAAACGCACCACGTTTAAGCGCCTGCAGCAGCTTATGGCTGCCAAGCAGTGGGACGAGTTCGATCGTTTGCTCAACGGCAAACTCACCAGCATGCTGTACCCGCGCTACAACCGCGACTACCTGCGTCTGAACTCCTATCTGCTGCGCGAGGACCACGAGCGCGCCAGCGAGATGTTCGACCTACTGCTGGGACTCAACCTCCCCAAGATGCAGCGCGTCGACTTGGTGATTAAGGCCTTTAACTACTATGTTGGCCAGGAGGACCGCAAAAAGTCCAAAGAGCTGTTGCACGAGATCAAGGGCTTTGAGGGCGGTCAGGCCGAGGCAGTTGCGCACGAGTGTCAGCTGATGTACGACACGATGATCCTCAAGCGCCACAACGACATTCCCGAGCTGGAGCGCATGCTCGAGGATGTCGGCGACGACCCGGTCAAGCGCTGCCGCTTGGAGTACCTGCTAGCCCTGCAGTACCAGAACAAGGGCGACGAAGCCAAGTTCCAGGAGTTCCTGGAGAAGTCGGGCCAACACTCGATGGCCGTCAACGCGTAACGGACGGCTTGTGCTAGACTTCTAGTCTCACGGGGGCGTGGCGGAATTGGCATACGCAGGAGACTTAAAATCTCTCGCCGCAAGGATTGTGGGTTCGAGTCCCACCGCCCCTACCATATGGAGCTTTCGAGCCCGTGTCCCCAAGGGATGCGGGCTCGTTTCTTTTAGATGCCGGTGGGACTCGAACCCGCGAGGGGGCGAGCGTCAAGCGGACGCGCAGCGTCCGCAGCGAGCCGGCGAGGGCGCCGGCAGGCGTCCGAAGCCGGTGCGTATTTGCGCAGCAAATACGCAGACGTCCCACCGCCCCTACCATTTGGCTTTTACGAGCCCGTGTTCCCCAGGGATGCGGGCTCGTTTCTTTTACACGCCGGCGGGGCTCTAAGTTGCGGTGGAATATATCCTGTTTATACCGTTTACCAGCTTATTTAGGAACTATTTCACCGCAACTCAGAGGAAGACGGTTAAAGAGCACTCAGACTCGGGGTCCAGCCGATGGTGGGGTTCGCGCCGTCGAGGGTTTCGTTGATGGTGGCGGCCATGCCGGCGAGGAGGCTGTTCTCGCTTACGGTGAGCGTATCGTAGCCACCGGCGTGCATGAGCTCGCGAATCACCACGGCGCCGGCCAGAATCACGCCCGCGCGCTTGGGCTGCACGCCCGGCAACGCGGCAATGCCTGCAACATCCAACGCAGACATGCGCTCGATAGCGGCCGAAATCTTCTCCATCGAAAGCTCGCGCAGGTGCACAAAGTTCGAGTCGTACGGCTCCAGTTCGTGGACCAGCGCCACGAGCGTGGTGACGGTACCGCCCACCGCAACGAGGCGCTCGGCGCGCTCAAAGTCGCTGGGCAGGCCCTCAAAATAGGCGGAGAACTGCTCGCCCGCCCACGCGGCGGCAACCGCAAGCTCGTTCGTCGACGGCGGCAGCGCAGAGAAAAACCGCTCGGTCACGCGACGGCAACCGATGTCCAGCGAGCGCGTTCCCTCCAGCGCAAAGACCCCGCGCTCCGGCGCGTACACGCCCGTCGCGAGCTCCGTGGAGCCGCCGCCCGAATCGGCGACGATAATGCGTTCACCGGCAAAGTCGTGCGCCACGCCAAAAAATGTCAGGCGCGCCTCGACCTCGCCCGGAATCACCTGCGGCTCGAGCCCCAGCTCGCGCAGGCCGTCCAGCAGCAGCGCGGCATTGGACGCATCGCGCGCGGCGCTCGTGCACGTGGTGCAGACGCACGCGGCCCCAAAGGCACGGGCCTCGTCCACAAACATGCGGCACGCAGCGAGCACACGCTCAACGGCCGCCTCGCAAAAGCGGCCCGTCGCGTCCACGCCCTCGCCCAGGTCGGTAATCTCGGTATGCTTGGACGATTCCACAATCGCTCCGCCCTCGACCTGGGCCAACACCAGTCGCGACGACACCGTTCCCAGGTCGATCGCGGCCACCTTATAGCGTTTGCAATTTGTCATTGCGGGCTCCCCTCCGGGCGCTATTTGCCGTTGGACACGACCGTCTGACCCTCGACGCCGTTAAACCCAAACAGCATGTCGAGCGCCTGGATGTACCACGGCGCGTCCTTGCCGACTTCTTCGATTTCCTTGGCCACTTCGCTGGCCTTCTTGGCGTTTGAGGACTTTTTGCTCGACGACGAGTCCGAATCGTCGTCCAAGCCTAGCACGTCAATCTTCTTCTCGCCGGGCATCACCAGGCCCAGGTCCTCGGACGCCGCGTCCTTGATACCCTCCTCCGAGAGCAGCTTGTCGACGCTTTTTTGCAGCTCATCATTGTATTGCTGGCGAATCTCGACCTGCTTGGCCAAGATGTCGCTCGAGCGTTTTGCCACGTACAGGTCGCGTACGGGAAAATACAGGCTCACGAGCGCCAGCGCCACCACGATACCGATAAACAGCGGACGCAGAGAGCCATGCGTAAAGTCATAGATCGCCTTGACCACCGCATTGTCGTTGGCGTAGCGCATAAAGTCCGAGCCCGAAAGACGGCTCGAAGGCCTGCTCGACCTGTCGTGCGTCTGGGCCGAGGGACGCGACGCATGTGTCGAACGTGCCGGGCGCACCGGTCCATCTGCCGAAGTATTCACATGAGCATTGGGGCGCGAGGTACTTGTCGGGCGCTGCGTGGAGCGGTCGGCGCCGGCGTAGGCGGACCCACCGAGCTGCACCGTGCGCGCACGGCGAGGCGACGGCTCACGCGAACCGGCGGAATAGTACCTGTTGTCGTAAATCTGATCCATGTGCGCCTTGTGCGGTTGAGGTTTGTTTGCGCTAAGTATTCTAGTTATAGCACGAGCGCGCGCACCACCTTCGGCAGCCTTTGCTCGACATAAAAAAGGCGCTGAGCCATATGGCCCAGCGCCCAATGGCGCTTTGCAGCATCCAGTCAAGGCGAGACGGAACCGAGTCAGCCTCCCCCTCGCCAAATTCGCCCGTTTAGCGAATGTTGTAGAACGCGGTCTTACCGGCGTAGCGCGCGCTGCCCTCGAGCTCGTCCTCGATGCGGATGAGCTGATTGTACTTGACGATACGGTCGCTGCGGCACGGGGCGCCCGACTTGATCTGGCCGGCATTGACGCCCACGACCAGGTCGGCGATCGTGGAATCCTCGGTCTCGCCGGAGCGGTGGCTCACGATGCAAGCATAGCCGGCCTCCTTGGCGGTCTCGATGGCCTCGAGCGACTCGGTGAGTGTGCCGATCTGGTTGACCTTGACCAGGATCGCGTTGGCGGCACCCAGCTCGATGCCCTTCTTAAGGCGCTCGGTGTTGGTGACGAACAGGTCGTCGCCCACCAGCTGCACCTTGTTGCCAATGCGACGGGTGAGCTCAACCCAGCCGTCCCAGTCCTCCTCGGCCATGCCGTCCTCGATGGAGATGATGGGATAGGTGTCGACGAGCTTCTCCCAGTAATCAACCATCTGGGCACTCGTGTACTCCACGCCCTCGCCCTTGAGCTCGTACATGCCGGTCTCGGCGTTGTAGAACTCGGTCGAGGCCGGGTCCATGGCGTACATGAAGTCGACGCCGGGCTTAAAGCCAGCCTTCTCGACGGCCTTGGTAATGTACTCGAACGGCTCGGCATTGGTCTTAAGGTTGGGCGCAAAGCCACCCTCGTCGCCCACGCCGCCGCCCAGGCCGGCCTCGTGCAGCACACCCTTGAGGGTGTGGTAGACCTCGGCGCACCAACGCAGGCCCTCGGCAAAGCTCGGGGCGCCCACCGGCATGATCATGAACTCCTGGAAGTCGACGTTATTGTCGGCATGCACGCCGCCGTTGAGAATGTTCATCATAGGTGTGGGCAGCAGGTGGGCGTTGACGCCACCCAGATACTGGTACAGCGAAAGACCCGCCGACTCGGCAGCGGCGCGGGCAACTGCCAACGACACACCCAGAATGGCGTTGGCACCGAGCTTGGTCTTGTTGGGGGTACCGTCCGCGGCAATCAGCGCGGCATCGACGGCGCGCTGGTCGAAGGCGTCGAGGCCCACGACGGCGTTAGCGCACTCGTTATTGACGTGCTCGACGGCCTGCGAAACGCCCTTGCCCAGGTAGCGACCCTTGTCGCCATCGCGCAGCTCGCAGGCCTCAAAGGCACCGGTCGAAGCGCCCGAAGGCACCATTGCGCGGCCAAAGCTACCGTCCTCGAGCACGACCTCGACCTCGACAGTGGGATTGCCGCGGCTGTCGAGCACCTCACGACCGTAGACGTCCAAAATATCGCTCATGTTGTCTCCCTCTCACTTGGAAACATAGTGGATGCAAGCGACCGGCTGACCGTGCACCGTCGGTGCGCCTCCGTAAGTTAGCCATGTCGCACTTTTTGCATTATGCCCTAAGTTAGCCGAGGGATACACTTGTTTTTCGAAAAATTTAGCGGGAACGATGAGGCGTGTCAGCTCGTCGCCCCCGCAGTCTTACTCCTCCGCCTTTGCTGCGTCCCACAGGTCGTTGAGGCCGTGAGTCGAAAGCTCGGCCAGATCAACGTGGGCGTCGGCCGCCATCTGCTCCATCGCAGCCCAACGGCGGCGGAACTTTGCCGTGCTGGCACGCAGGGCGCTCTCGGCGTCGATTCCCTCCTTGCGCGCAACGTTGACCAGGGCAAAGAGCAGGTCGCCAAACTCCATCTCGCGCTCGGGCGAGCCGGGAGCCTCGGCCTCAAACTCGGCACGCTCCTCGGCGACCTCGTCCCACACATCCTGGACCGTCTCCCATTCAAAGCCCACGGCAGCCGCCTTACGCGACACCTTCTGAGCCTGCATCAGCGCCGGCAGATGCGTGGGCACGCCGTCGAGTAGGCCCTCGGGCGCAGCCTCGCCCGCCGCCACGGCATTGTCCTTAGCGGCCTTCTCGGCAAGCTTGACCTCGTCCCAAATCTTGAGTACCTCGTCGGAGCTGTCGGCATCCGCATCGCCAAAGACGTGCGGATGGCGACGGATGAGCTTGGCGTCGATATCGTGCGCCACGTCGGCAAGCGTAAACTCTCCGGCGTCCGCCGCGATCTGCGCATGCAGCACGACCTGCATGAGCACGTCGCCCAGCTCCTCGCGTAGATGCGCCACGTCGTCCGCCTCGATGCAATCGAGCGCCTCATAGGCCTCCTCGATCATGTTCTTGCCGATGCTCTGATGCGTCTGCTCACGGTCCCACGGGCAGCCGTCGGGCTGACGCAGGCGCCAGATGGTCTGCACCAGATGCTGCAGCTCGGCCGACGCATCTACCAGCGTCGACAGGTCGCGCGAACCCTCGGCATTTTGCTGAGCCATATGCTCGGGCATGGTTACTCCTCCTCCAGGATCACGTGGCGGAACGCACCGTCCTCGTAGATACCGTAGCTGTGCGTGCCGTCTTTGGGAATGCTCACGCTGCCGGGATTGAAGAGCCACAGGCCCGGGTGCGTCTCGCTCGCTTCGTTGACCTTGATGTGCGTATGGCCGTAGACGAGCGCGGAGCCCTCGGGCAGCGCGGGCGCATGGTCAACGCTGTTGTGCATGCCGGCGCCAAAGACGTGGCCGTGTGTCAGGAACAGCTCGCGGCCGGTCTCGTCAAACAGGGTGGCGTAGTCGGCCATGACGGGAAAATCGAGCACCATCTGGTCGACCTCGGCGTCGCAGTTGCCGCGCACTGCGATGATGCGGTCGGCCAGGGCGTTGAGCAGCGGAATCACGCGCTTGGGAGCGTAGTCGCGCGGCAGGTCGTTGCGCGGGCCGTGGTAGAGCAGGTCGCCCAGCAGCACGATGCGGTCGGGCTGTTCGGATTCGATGGCAGTGCAGAGGCGCTCGGCCCAGTATGCCGAGCCATGGATGTCAGAGGCGATGAAGTATTTCATGGGTGGTCCTTTCGGTGGGGGTAATTGGATTGGCGCGGCGCGTCAATCGCGCGCATCACTCAAATCGCAACGCCGCGGCTTGGGCCGCCTGCATCACGCGTTGGAGCGGCACGCCATGTTCGCGGGCAAGACGGGCGCAATCCTCGTACTCGGGTGCCGCGCGCTCGCTGTCGTCGGGCAGGGTCGCCACCTTAACGGATACCTCGCCCCAAGGCGTTGCCACCTGTTCGAATCGGCGCGGCAGGCAAACGCGTTCCATCACCTGGCGACGAACGGCGTTGGTCGTGGTCTCCAAAAAGATAATCGTCTGTAGGCGCTCGACATCCTCATGCGAGCAAATCACCTGCAGCTGCCAGCCGGGGCGGCCTTTTTTGCAGTAGAGGGGTAGCCAGTGCACCTCGCGCGCACCCGCCTCGCGCAGGCGTTCGGCGGCGTAGGCGAGCACCTCGGGCGATGCGTCGTCGATGTCGCACTCCAGCTTGACGATGGTCTCGGGCGCATCGGTCTCGCGGGACAGCGGAGATGTACTTCCACGTTGCATACGGTCCGAATCCTTTCCGCGCGGGCTCGTTTTGTTCACTCAAACGCTAGCACATCGGACGTGGCGCAGGCGTGACTTTCGTCCGTCGCCGCCCTCGCCCCTATCTAAACGTGTACGTCAGCCTCCAAACATGTCATTTTTTGTCGGTTTTGGGGGCTGACGTACACGTTTTGGAGCGGGGCCGCACACGATCAGAATTGCGCCCGCACTCCGTCCACCACAAAGTTCGCCGCACTCAACAATTTTGAACTTTCTACGCAGTTCATCGGCCAAAAAATTACCATCGGCATACTTACCCGCTGCACGATGTTACTCTAGTTGCATTTGGCTAACTAAGCGGCTGCCGAGGACCCCGCCCGGCACCGTTATGGCATCGGAGGTTTCATGTTCGAGAAGCGGCTCTTCTCCCTGGTTCCGCAGGCAACGCCCTACATTTTGGCAAGCGTCCTGTTTAAGTGGATCGCGCTGATGGCAAACATCACGGTGATGTGGGCGCTTGCACGCATTCTGGGCGGCATCGTCACGGACGGCCTTTCCGCCGCGCTCGCCGTCGATGCCCTCGCACAGGCGGCCTTGCCGCTCGCCGCCGCCATCATCGTGCGCGCCGCCTCCATCTACCTGGCCCAACGCGCCGGCGACAAGGCCGCGTTCGAGGCCGTCCGCCGCGTGCGCTCGCTCGTCTACGACAAGCTCACCGCACTCGGCCCCTCCTACACCGAGACCGTCCCCACCGCCGAGGCCGTCCAGACCAGCGTCGAGGGCGCCACGCAACTCCAAGTGTACTTTGGCGGCTACCTGCCGCAGCTCTTCTTTGCCGGCTTGGCACCCATCACGCTCTTTGTACTGCTCGTGGGCCAGGCGGGTCTTCCCGCCGCGCTGCTGCTCGCCTGCGTTCCGGTCATCCCCGTCTCCATCATGATGGTCATGCGCAACGCCAAAAAGATCGGTGCCGAGTACTGGGGTAGCTATGTCGATCTGGGCGGCATGTTCCTGGAGGCCGTGCAGGGTCTCACCACCCTTAAGGTCTACCAGGCCGATCGCAGCTGGCACGAGCGCATCAACGCCGAGTCCGAGCGTTTCCGCACGGCGACCATGCGCCTGCTGGTGATGCAGCTGCGCTCCATTTGCGTTATGGACCTGGTCGTCTATATGGGCGCCGCGCTCGGCATTATCGTAGCCGCGCTGCAGCTCGCCACGGGCAAGATCGGCTTTGAGGCCACCTTCCTCATCGTCTTTCTGTCGCAGGAGTTCTTTTTGCCCATGCGCCGCCTGGGATCGCTGTTCCACACGGCCATGAACGGCATGGCCGCCTCGCGCCGCATGTTTGGCATTTTGGATACGCCCGAGCCCGAGCGCGGCGATGTTGAGCTTGACGGTCGCGGCGATATCGAGCTCGCGGGCGTGAGCTATGCATACGGCGACCGCACGGTGCTGGACAGCGGCAGCGCGACCATTGCGCACGGCTCGCTCGTGGCACTCGTGGGCGAAAGCGGCGGCGGCAAGTCCACGCTCGCGGGGATTATCGCGGGCCGCAAGGGTGCCTACCGTGGCAGCGTTCGCATTGGCGGCGTCGAGTTGCGCGATGCCACGGCCGCCTCGCTCATGCGCGCCGTCACGCTGGTGCCCACCAACGGTTACCTGTTTGCCGGCACCCTGCGCGACAACCTGCTGCTCGCCCAGCCCAACGCCACCGACGCCGAGCTTTTGCGCGCGCTCGACCGCACGCGCGTGGCGGCCTTTGTGCGGGCCAACGGCGGGCTCGACATGGTGATTAACGAGGGCGGCACCAACCTTTCGGGCGGCCAGCGCCAGCGCGTGTGCATGGCCCGCGCCCTGCTGCACGGCTCGCCGATCTATGTGTTTGACGAGGCTACGAGCAACGTCGATGCCGCAAGCGAGGCCGCGATCGGCGAGGTCATCGCGTCGCTCGCCGGCGAGCACACCGTAATCGTGGTGGCACATCGCCTGTCGACAATCGTGGACGCCGACCAGATTCTGGTGCTGGAGCGTGGCCGTATTGCCGAGCACGGGACTCACGGCGAGCTCTTGGCCGCCGCGGGCGCCTATGCGCGCATGTGGAACAGCCAGGAGCAGCTCTCGGCATATGCGTATGCAGAGGGTGATGCCGAGGATGCCGGCGCGGTTGAGGCTGTTGACGGCAGCGCCGCCTGTGCCGATGGCCTCAACGGTGCCGGCTCGTCTTCTGCTGCCGCGGTGCCTGACTCCGGCCGCGCCCGTCGCTCGGCGCCGTCCATCATGTGGCGCATGATGGGGCTCGTCCGACCGCTTGCCGGCTGGCTTATGCTAGCTGTCGTGCTGGGCAGCATTGGCATGCTCACCGCCGCGTTTGTTCCGGCCTTTGGCGCCTTTGGCCTTATGGCCGCGCTGGGCCGCAACGCCTTGGGGCTTGGTCTTATCGTCACATGCGCGGCCTGTGCCGCCTGCGGCATCGCACGCGGGCCGCTCCACTACGGCGAGCAGCTCTGCAACCATTACATCGCATTCCGTCTGCTCGCGCACATTCGCGACCTGGTGTTTGGTGCCCTGCGCCAGCTCGCCCCCGCCAAGCTCGAGGGCCGCGGCAAGGGCGAGCTCGTGAGCCTGGTCACCTCGGATATCGAGTTGCTCGAGGTCTTCTACGCGCACACCATCTCGCCCATTGCCATCGCTCTGGTCTGCACCGTTGTGTATGAGGGCTTTTTGCTGGCTGTGAGCTCCGAGCTCGCGGGTATCGCGCTCGTGGCCTACGCGGTCCTGGGCGTGCTGCTGCCCCTGACCTCGGCCAAGGCATGCGGCACCACCGGCCGCCAGAGCCGCGAGGGTGCCGGTAATCTGGGTGCCTTTGTGCTCGACAGTCTACGCGGCGCGTCCGAGACTATCCAGTTTGCCGGTGGCGCCGATCGCAGCCGTGCCCTGGGCAAGCTGACCGAGCAAGTCGGTGCCGTGGACGCGCGCCTCAAGCGCCGCCAGGCGGCCAGCGAGGCCGTAGCCGATGCGCTTATTCTTGCGGCCAATCTGGTGATGCTCGGACGTGCGCTGCAGCTGGTGTCTGCGGGAACGGTTGATTTTGCCGCAGCGTTTGTCGCCGTCTTTACCTTTGTGTCGTCGTTTGGCTCGGTGATGGCCGTGAGCCGCCTGGGCGCCTCACTGCAGGAGACGCTCGCCTCGGGCGCACGCGTGCTCGATTTGCTCGACGAGCGGCCCCAGTGCGCCGAGGTCGCCGATGGACAGGACGTTGAGTTTGCCGGCGCCGCAGCCAAGCACGTGAGCTTTAGCTATGCGGGCGGCATGGACGCGGGCGGTGCCGACGCCACAGAGCAGGTCGCGAACGACCCCGCTTCGAGTCTCATCCTCGACGACGTGACCTGCACCTTTGCGCCCGGCACCATGACCTGCATCATGGGGCGCTCGGGCTCGGGCAAGTCAACGCTGCTCAAGCTGCTCATGCGTTTTTGGGACCCCACCGCCGGCGACATCACGGTAAGCGGCGTTGACGCCCGCCGGATCAACACGGCGAGCCTGCGCGACAACGAGGCCTACATGACGCAGGATACGCATCTGTTCTGCGGCACCGTACGCGAGAACCTGCTGGTCGCGCGCTCCGGTGCCTCCGATGCTGAGCTGCTCGACGCTTGCCGCTCCGCCTCACTCACCACGCTCATCGACCGTCTGCCGCAGGGACTCGACACGCCCGTTGCCGAGCTGGGCGACTCGCTTTCGGGCGGCGAGCGCCAGCGCATCGGCCTTGCGCGCATCTTCCTCAACGACGCGCCTTTCATCTTGCTCGACGAGCCCACCAGCGCACTCGACGCCCTCAACGAGGCAGCCGTAATGCAGGCCGTCGACGAGCTCAAACGCCGCGGCAAGACCATTGTGCTCGTGAGCCACCGTGCCAGCACCTGCGCGTTTGCCGATTTCTCGCTTTCGGTCGAGCACGGGAGGCTGAGCTAATGGCGCGCCCGGTCGACACACCGGAGCTGGCACGCAAACGTGAGCGCGAGACCCAAATGGTGTCGCAGATGATCGCGCTGTGGTGTCGTGGACATCATGGCGGCGGGCATGCGGTCGAGCAGGCTGGCGACGATGAGCCCGTGCGCGTCAAGCTCGGACTCCGAACCATTACGCTCTGCCCCGAATGCGCCGAGCTGCAGAAATATGCCGTCGCGCGCATCGAGCGCTGCCCCCACATGGGCACCAAGACATTTTGCTCGGCTTGCCCCTCGCATTGTTACCGGCCTGCCATGCGCGAGAAGATTCGCGAGGTCATGCGCTGGTCGGGACCGCGCATGATCTGCTATCGCCCCATCACCGCCGTGAGGCACGCGATGGTTACGGTGCAGGCCAAACGCGTGGCGGCACGAGGCAAGTAGTCGCCGGCGCCGGCACGCGCCGCGCAGCCTTTCCAATCGATTTCGACCCCCGGCGTGCCCAACGCGTCAGGGGTCGCGCCATTACAATGGAGCGGATTCGCCAAATGCAAAGGAGTCGCCATGTCCGCCTGCCCGCTGGTCGATTGCCATACCCATACCTCGTTTTCGGATGGACATGCCACGTTTGAGGAAATCGTCCGCGCTGCTGCCGCCGCCGGCTGCCGCGTTTTGGTCTCGACTGACCACCTTACCCTGCCCGCCAGCATGGACGCCAACTGCGAAGTGCAGATTGTCGAGGGCGACCTGACGGCGCATCGCCTGGCATTTGAGGACGCCCGCAAGCTCGCCGCGCAAATCGCGCCGGAGCTCGCCTTTATCTACGGTTTTGAATGCGATTGGTACGAGGGCTGCGAGCCCTTGGTGGAGCGCTGGTCCGATGGCGCCGTGGTGCGTCTGGGCAGTGTGCACTGGATTGGCGATCCGGGCGATATCATGGCCGGCGCTGCGGGCACGGCGGGAACGAAGGACGTCGCTCGCCCCGATGCACCCGATTCGCTCTGCGGCTGGATCGACGACGATACCAACCTGCATGTTTGGGAAAACCTGGGGGTACACGGCGTGTGGGAGCGCTATGTCGACGACTGGTGCCGCGCCTGCGAAAGCTCACTCAGCTTTGACGTGATGGCCCACCCCGACCTGGTCATGCGCTTTTCGAAGGAAGGCTTTGCGCCCGACTTTGACCCGGTACCGTTTTGGGAGCAGATGGCCGAATGCGCCCACGATACGGGTCGCCGTGTCGAGGTCTCGACAGCCGCACCGCGCAAGGAGCTCGACGATTACTACCCCGCGACCGGCCTTTTGCGTCGCTTCGCCCACGCCGAGGTGCCGATTACTTTTGGCTCGGACGCACACCGCGCCTGCGACATCTGCTGGAATATCCGCGAGGCCCAGACCCACGCCTACGACTGCGGCTACCGAACCTTCGATATCCCCCACCCCACCGGCGAATGGAAATCCACGCCCCTCGCCTAAGATTAGTCGTTGGGTACTCATTGGGGACAGACTTAAATGAGTAGTCCTTAAACGACTAGTGGCGGCGGGCGTTGAGTTCGCCGGCCAGCTCGTCGAGGGTGATGCCGTAGCGCTCGAGCGTCACGAGCAGGTGGTAGATCAGATCGCCGGCCTCGTAGCGAATGTGATCGTGGTCGTTATCCTTGCAGGCCATGATCACCTCGCTCGCCTCCTCGGCAAGCTTCTTGAGAAGTTCGTCCTCGACGTCGGTCAGTAGACGAGCGGTGTAGCTCTCCTGTGGCGACGCATCGCGACGACCGTGAATCACCTCGGCCAGGCCCGTCAGCGTCTCGCCGATGTTTCCCGGCTGCACGTTAGCTGTTCTGACTCCCATGGTTATTTCCTCTCGTTACTGCAGCGTAAAGTAGGTACCGGTCTCATCGAACCGAGGCTTTGCGCCCTTTTTCTCAAAGAACTCGACGATGACAGCATGAGCCTCATCGAGCCTTTCTTTCTCGGCCTCGAGCCAAAGCGACTGCGCCCCGCAGGCATCGGTCAGGTGCACGCGGCATGGCACGCCCGCGCGGAGGAGCTCGGTGTTGCAGTCGGCGACTTCGAACGGCGTCACGACCTTCATCGCACTCCCCCTTCCACGCGCTTAAAGAAGCAGGTACGGTTGCCGGTATGGCAGGCAGGGCCCGGCGAGTCGACCTTGGCCAGCAGCGTATCGTTATCGCAGTCGGCCCAGAGCTCCTTGACCTCCTGCATGTTGCCGCTCGTCGCGCCCTTGTTCCAGAGCTCCTGTCGGCTGCGGCTCCAAAACCACGTGGTACCGGTCTTGAGCGTCAGTCCCACCGACTCCTCGTTCATCCAGGCAACCATAAGTACCTCGCCGGTGTCATATTGCTGAACCACACAAGGAATCAGCCCGCGGGCGTCATACGTAAGATCAGACGCTTCTATTACCTCAGTCATCATTTCTCCCAAGTCATAAACGAAACCCCACAGGTCGGCGAGGGTTGTCCAGGTACCCGAGATTCCGAGCGACAAGCCCGACGACGCGTACTTAAAGTACGCGAGGAGGGTTGGAGCCGGAAGGTCGGGCGCCTGGGCAAGCCGCAGCGCTAGAAGTCCAACCTGACAGGGATACCTTGAGAGGCCATATATTCTTTGACTTCGCGAATGCTGAAAGTTCCAAAGTGAAAGACGCTGGCCGCCAGTACGGCGTCGGCTTCGCCCTCGATCACGCCCTCGGCAAAATGCTCGAGCGTGCCCACGCCGCCGCTTGCGATCACCGGGATCGGCACCGCGCGCGCCACGGCGCGGGTGAGTGCCAGGTCGAAGCCAGCCTTGGTGCCGTCGCGATCCATGCTGGTGAGCAAGATCTCACCGGCGCCGCGACGAGCCGCTTCCTCGGCCCACGCCACCGCATCGATACCCGTGGCGTTGCGACCGCCCGCCGTGAAGACCTCCCACTTGTCGGCATCCGGCTGACCGGGCAGGCCCACGCGCTTGGCATCAATCGCCACGACCACGGCCTGGCTGCCAAACGCCGCGGCGGCCTGGCTGATCAACGACGGATCGCGCACGGCGGCAGAGTTAAGCGACACCTTGTCGGCACCGGCGGCAACCATGGTTCGCATGCCCGCCAAGTCGCGGAAACCGCCGCCCACGGTATAGGGAATAGCGAGCTCCTCGGCCGCGTGCACCGCCATCTCGATAGTCGTCGCACGGTTGTCGCTCGTGGCGGTAATGTCCAGAAAGACGACCTCGTCCGCACCCTCGCGGTCGTAGGCACGCGCCAGCTCCACCGGATCGCCCGCATCGCGCAGGCTCACAAAGTTGACACCTTTAACCACACGGCCGTCCTTGACGTCTAGGCAGGGAATCACGCGTTTGGTAAGCATGGGCTACACCTCCCCTCGGGCGGTGGCCAACGCCTGCGCCAGCGTAAAGTTGCCCTCGTAGAGCGCACGGCCGGTAATGGTGCCCTCGATGGCATCCTCACCCACCGCGGCCAGTGCGCGGATATCGTCGAGCGTCGAGATGCCGCCCGAAGCCACGACGGGAAAGCCCGCGACCTGCGCCACATGGCGATACGCCGCCACGTCGATGCCTGTCTGCATGCCATCGCGCGCGATGTCGGTGTACACCAGGTGCTTAAAGCCCAGCTCCGTGAGCTGCGCCACCGCATCGTCGAGCGCCACGCCCGCGCCGTCGCGCCAGCCGTTCACCATGACCTGGCCATCGCGCGCGGCGATATCCGCTACCAGCAGCTCGCCAAAGCCCTGCGCCGCCACCTCGGCAAAACCCGGCTCGGTCACCAGTACGGTGCCCAGTGCGATACGGCGTGCCCCGAAGCCAGCCAGCTCGTCGATGCGCGCGAGCGAGCGGACGCCGCCGCCCACGTCCACGGACAGGCCGTCGACGCCGCAGATGGCCTCAATCGCCGCCGAGTTGGCAGCGCACGCGTCCTCGTCCTCGCCAAAGGCAGCGGACAGGTCGACGACATGCACCCAGCTCGCGCCCTGCTCGGCAAACGAGCGGGCAACGGCCATGGGGTCGTCGGAATATACCTTGCAGCGGCTGCGGTCGCCGCGCTCCAGGCGCACGACCTTGCCGCCGATCAGATCGATTGCGGGAAACAGGATCATCGGCCAACCTCCTCGACGATGCTCACGAAGTTCTTAAGAATGCGCTGACCCAGCGCAGAGGATTTCTCGGGATGGAACTGGCAGCCCCACACGTTGCCATGGCGCACGATGCACGGGAAGCTCCGCGTATAGTGCGTGCGCGCCAGCACATCGGCGGCATCGGCGTCGTCGGCCACCGCGTAGCTGTGGGTGAAGTACATGTTGGCACCCTCGGCAAAGCCGGCAAGCAGCGGATCGGCCGCGCCAGCAGGCGTCATGTGCACCTGGTCCCAGCCCACGTGCGGCACCTTCAGGCGGCTCGACTCCAAGCGCGTGCACGAACCGCGCATAATGCCCAGGCCATCGACCCAGGGGCCGTCAGCCTGCTCGGGGGCGTTACCGTCGGCGACCACGCCCTCGTCCGCAGGCACGCCCTCGTTGCCGCGCTCAAAAAACAGCTGAAGGCCCAGGCAGATGCCGAGCAGCGGAGTTCCGGCGGCGACGGCGTCGAGCACCGCGTCCGCCTCGCCGCTCTGGCGCATAAAGGCGATCGCGTCATAGAACGCGCCCACGCCCGGGATGACCAGACCGTCGGCGTTACGGATCTGCTCCGGATCGTCCGACGTGCAGGCGGCGGCACCGGCGCGGGCAAGCCCGCGCACGACGCTCGACAAGTTGCCCTTGCGGTAGTCGACTACCACGATCTTCGGTTCGCCCACGCGACCCTCCCTTTTCCTTCGTCCAAAACCTGCCAAAAAGAGACAGGTTTATTTTGGTCGGTTAAACGTTCACCCACTGCATGAGACACCATTTCCGCAGATAAAACCTGCCAAAATAAACCTGTCCCTTTTTGTTAGGTTACAGTGAGCCCTTGGTGCTGGGGATGCCCTGCACGCGGGGATCGAGCTCGCAGGCGCGGCGCATCGTGCGGCCCACGGCCTTAAAGGCGGCTTCGATAATGTGATGTGAGTTGCCGCCCGCCAGCTCGCGCACGTGCAGCGTGAGCTTGGCGTCACGCGCGAAGGCATAGAAGAACTCGACGGCCAGCTCGGTATCAAAGCTGCCCACGCGCTCGGTTGGCACGGGCAGCTCGCAATAGGCCTGCCCGCGACCCGAGATATCCACGGCGGCCATCACGAGTGTCTCGTCCATGGCGATCGTCGCGTCGGCAAAGCGCGTAATACCCGCCTTGTCGCCCAGCGCCTGGCAAAACGCCTCGCCCAGCACAATGCCCGTGTCCTCGACGGTGTGGTGCGCGTCGACCTCGACGTCGCCCGCCGCGTGCACCGTCAGATCGAACAGACCATGGCGGCCAAAGGCGTTGAGCATGTGGTCGAAAAACGGCACGCCGGTCGAGATATCGCACACGCCGCTCCCGTCCAGGTCAAGCTTGACGACAATGTCGGTCTCGCCCGTCTTGCGGGTTAGCTCGGCATAGCGGTCCATCTACATCTCCTCCTTCACCAGCGCGGCAAACGCAGCCAGCACCTCGTCGTTTTCCTGCGGGGTGCCCACGGTAATGCGCAGGCAGTCCGCGAGCCCCGGCGCGTAGCTAAAGTCGCGCACCAAAATCGAATACTCGTCGCGCAGACGCTCGCGCACGCGTCTGGCATGCGGCGTGCGCACGAGCACAAAGTTCGCCGCGCTCGGCCACGCCTCCACGGGCATGCCCTCGGCAGCCATTGCACGCAGGGCGCACAGCTCGCGCTCGCGCTCGGATGCAACCTGCGCCACCACGGGCGCGTACGCATCGCGGGCACGCACGCAGGCAAGTGCTGCAGCCTGGCTCAGCACGTTGACCGAATAGATCTGGCGAATCGCCGCGAAGACGTCGACGACCTCGGGCGCCGCGATCACATAGCCCAGACGCGTGCCGGCGGCGCCAAACGCCTTGGACAGCGTATGCAAAATCACCAAGTTGGGGTGCTCGGCGATAAGGCCTTGCGCCGTGGTGGCCGCGCCAAACGAATCGTCGGCAAACTCCACGTAGGCCTCGTCGACCATCACCATGCCAGGGCACGCATCGCACAGCTCCGCGACAAAGTCGAGCGGCGCCACGTCGCCCGTGGGATTGTTGGGCGAGGTCACGATTGCCAGGTTGCACTCGGGTGCCGCCGCAAACACGGCAGCCTGGTCGAGCCTAAAGGTCGCCGGGTCGCGCCACACGTCGCGCACCTCGGTCTGGCAGAGCGACGCAAAGAACGCATACTCGCTAAAGCACGGTGGGCAGTTAAGCAGAGCCCTCCCCGCGGCGCCAAACGCCAGCAGATAGTTATAGAGCAGCTCGTCGCCGCCGTTTCCCACGCAAATATTCTCGCGCGTCACGCCATGCCAGGCGGCCAGCTCGTCGCGCAGATCGTTAGACATGGGATCGGGATAGCGGTTGAGCGGGGTGGCGGCAAGCGCCGCGTCGATCGCCTCGCGCACGCCGGCCGGCACGGGATAGGTGTTCTCGTTGGCCGAAAGGTTGATGCGCGTGGGCGTAAAGTTGGGATCGTAGGGCTCAATGCCGGCCAAGTAGGGCTGGACGAGCTCCTTCATACGAGGTGTCAGCTCGGCCATGTTAGGCCTCCCCACTGGTCACGTCAGCGCCATCCGCGCCCGCAGCCGCCAGGTCCACGCCCTCGGCAACCGTCGCCACGGCATCGCCCGGCCAGGCGACCTTGGTCAGGTCGGCCGCGGCCAGCGACTCGGCACTCACGGCATCCTCGCCCTGTTCCAGCACGCGGCGACGCAGGGCGGCGGAAAGCGCGTGCGCCCACAAGCCCTCGGCCGCGGCCAGGCGCTGCGTCGCGGGAGCGTCCGAGAGCAGGCCCTCGGGCGTATAGCAAATGACGCTCGAGCGCTTGACGAACTCTTCCACCGAAAGCGGGTTGGAGAACATGGCCGTGCCGCCGGTCGGCAGCGTGTGGTTGGGACCGGCAACGTAATCGCCAAGCGGCTCGGAGCTCCAAGCGCCCACAAAGATGGCGCCGGCGTTGCGAATGCCGCCAAGCAGGCCCATCGCATCCTTGCAGTGCAGCTCCAGGTGCTCGGGCGCCACGGTGTTCACCGCCTCGACGGCGGCAGCCATGTCGGCGGCCACCACGATGGTGCCCTCGTTATCGAGCGAGGCGCGCGTGATCTCGGCACGCGGGGACTGCGCCACCAGGATATCGATGCCGGCCTCGACCTCGCGCGCAAACTGCTCGTCGCAGGTCACCAGATAGCAGGCCGCCAACGGATCGTGCTCGGCCTGGGCCATCAGGTCGGCCGCGACCACCATGGGCTTGGCCGTGGCATCGGCCAGCACGCAGACCTCGGACGGGCCGGCGACCATATCGATGCCCACGTCGCCCGAGACAATCTGCTTGGCAGCGGCAACAAAGGCGTTGCCCGGACCGGTGATCTTGTCGACGCGCGGAATGGTCTCGGTACCGTATGCCAGCGCGGCCACGGCCTGGGCGCCGCCCACCATATAGATTTCGTCCACGCCGCCGAGCTTGGCCGCCGCGAGCGTATAGGGGCTAATCAGGCCGTCCTTTTGCGGCGGGGTCACCATGACCACGCGTTTGACGCCGGCCACCTTGGCGGGAATGGCGTTCATGAGCACGGTGGAGGGGTACTGCGCACGACCGCCCGGCACGTAGATGCCGGCCGCAGCGAGCGGGGTCACCTTAACGCCGAGCATCGTACCGTCCGGGCGCGTGGTAAACCAGCTCTGCTCGACCTCGCGCTGGTGGAACTCGCGAATCTGGCGTGCAGCCTTTTCGAGCGCCGCGACAAAAGCGGGATCGAGGCCTTCGAGCGCGGCATCGATCTGCTCCTGCGGCAGACGGAAGCTCTGCAGCTCGACACCGTCAAAACGCCGACAGTAATCGCGTACCGCGGCATCACCGTTGGCGCGCACGTTGGCCACGATATCGCGGGCGGCGTCGACGATGTTTTGCGGCAGCACGCCCTTGCGGTTGAGCTGGTTGGTAACGAGGCGCCCACCGGGAGCAAGCTTGATGGTCTTCATTTCGGTATCCCCTATCGGTCGAGGTTGTGTTCGAAAAACGAGAGGCCGGGCGGCGGCGCCAATCGGCCCGCAGCCCGTACGTTGGGGCGCCCGTGCGTGCTCACGCTATTGTGCCGAGCCCGCGACGGGCTCAAAATGCTTGTCCTTCACGGCTGCCGCCAAACGATCGGCCAGATTGCGTACGCGCGGATCCAGGCGCGCGGCGCCCGGATTGACAAAGAAGCGGGCCGTACAGTCCATGATGCGGCCGGTGATGACCAGGTCGTTGTCACGCAGCGTGGCGCCCGTGGCGGTAATATCCACGATGCGATCGGTCATACCGACAATGGGGCCCAGCTCGATGTTGCCGCGCAGCGAGACGATGTCGGCGTTCACGCCGCGCTCGGCATACCAGGCACTCGCGATGCGCGGATACTTGGTGGCCACACGAAGCGACCCACGGCGGGCATAGTTGCGCTCGGCCTGGCCGGCGCGCCACGCGGGCTCCGCCTCGATAAAGGTGCACAGGCCGTAGCCCAGATCGACCAGCTGCAGCAGGTTGAGATCGGCCTCGATAAGCGAGTCCCAACCGCAAATGCCGCAATCGGCACCGCCACAGCCCACAAAGGCGGGCGCGTCGCTGGGGCGCACGATGACAAACTCGATATCGCCGACCGCGCCCTCACCAGCACGCGTGTCGCGACCGCGCACGATGAGGTGACGGCCGGTGTCGCGCAACTCAGAGACGTCCAAGCCTGCAGCCTCGAGCACGTCGAGTGTGTCGGCTTTGAGCGAGCCCTTGGGCACGGCAATGCGCAGCGGGCCCTCGGCGCCACGGCCCACGGCGTGATCGCCGTCGGAAGCGGCATCCTCGGCCGAGGTGCGCGCGGTCTCCAGGCGCTCGAGCGAAAAGGCGAAACCCGCCGCCGGCACCTCGATGCCGTCGCCAAATGCGCCGGTAAAGATGGAGTCGTAGCGGCCGCCCGAACCGACCGGGTCAGGCAGGCCGCCGGCATAGGCCTTAAAGACCAGGCCCGTGTAGTAATCGAACGAGTTCATGATGGAGAAGTCGAACGACAGCACCTGGGCGTCCTCGGGAGCTAGACCCTCGACCAGGGCACGCAGCTCGCGCGTGAGCGGTGCGGCGATACCGGCGGCCTCCAGCAGCGCATCCACGCGGTCGAGCACCTCGGCACCGCCGTGCAGGCGCGGCAGCTCGCTAATGGCAGCCTTGACGGCATCGGACTCGGCGCTTGCCGCCACGCGGGCATCGAGGCCCACAAAGTCGTTGGCGTGCACGCAGCGCAGGGCCTCGGCAGCCAGCTCACGATCCTCGCACACCGCGAGCAATTCCTTAAAAGGACGCACGCTGCCTGCGATAATGCGCGCATCGGGAAGTGCCAGCTCGCGTACGGCCTCGGCAACGAGCGAGACAATCTCAACATCGCCCGCGGTATCTCCCGCACCGATGAGCTCAAAGCCCAGCTGGGTAAACTGGCGCGAGCCGCCGGCATTGCGCTGACACTCACGAACCACCGGCGCCTCGTAGCGAAGGCGCAGCGGCAGATCGGCCGCGCACATGCGGGTCGAGACCAAGCGCACGATCGGCAGCGTGTTGTCGGGACGGACCACCAGCAGGCGACCGTCGTCATCAAAGAGCTTAAACGGCGTGTCCGCAATACGGCCGCCTTCCTCGAGCGAACCCTTGTCCTCGAGCAGCGGCGTCTCGACCGGAAGGTAATGATGCTCCCTGAAGCAGCCCTTCACCGTACATGCGATCTCCTCGCGCGCCTGAGCCTCCTCGGGCAATATGTCCCGGAATCCCCACGGTGTGGCCGTCATCTGGTGAGCCTCCTCATGCTGTACTTCATATGGAACAGAAGACCGGCATAGCTCCGCCGGTCTTCTGGGTACTTTAGCATACTAGAGTGCTTGCGGGGAAAATCCGTCGCAGCCGCTCACGCCGTATTCATTTGGAAACATAGGGTAGGTTGCCGCAACCCAACCCCACTTAGGCGCCAATCGCACGACGATACTCTGCCATTACCTGCGCATCGGCAGCTGCGGGGTCGGCAAAATAGCGCCCGTCATAGGTCTCGGCCGAAACAACTCCGCGATAGCCGCGCGCCACCAGCCTATCCAGGTCGGCGCGCATGTCGCGGTTGCCGTCACCCCAGGCAAGATGCGTCGTGCCATCTGCCGCAACATCGACAAAATGCACGTGGGCGACATCATCGCCAAGCAGATCGAAATAATCGTCGATGGTATCCCCCGCCACCGCCATAGCGCCTATATCCAGACACGCCTTAAGTGCCGGATGATCAACTGCCTCGATCATGCGCTTCGTGTCGGCCGCCGAGTTCACGATCATCGACTCAACCGGCTGTAGGGCCTCGAGCACCAGTCGCACGCCGCGCTCTCCCGCATGCTCGGCAATCGCACGCAGCATCGAGGCGCTGCGACCCCACGCGTCCTCGATCGGCTCGTTCAAAAATGCCCAGCCGCTCGAGACCATGACCTGCTCGGCTCCAAGTTCCGCCGCGATATCCACAACGTTCTTAAAGTACGCGAGCGTGCGGGCACGCGCCTCATTCCCACGCGCCGCGATATTCCACGGCTTGGGGTTGTTCTGTTCGGGACAAAGCCCCACAATCCGAACCCCATACCGCTGCGACAGCTCCCGCACCTGCTCGAGCGAATCGTATCCATGGCAATCGACATACAGATGCATCGCCCCAGTCCAAAGCTCGCAACACGTGTAGCCCGAGGCCGCTGCCGAAGAAAAGAATTCCTCAAGGTCAAAATAACGATGGCTGATATTCATGACGGCAAGCTGCGGATACTCCATCTTGTCCACCTTTCGGCAAAAGGGCGCCGCAGCACAATGTGCGCGACGCCCCCTCTTACATTGTTTTAATTATGACGGATGCCCTACTGAACACCAAGCACTCCAAAGAACGCGCCGGCGATACTCACGAGTAGGATCACGAGCATGATGAGCAGCGGATTCATCTTCTTCTTGAGCATGAGATAGACAATTCCAAACAGTCCCATCGTGACAAAGCCCGGGAAGATTCCGTTGAGCAGCTCGGCGAGCGTCTGAGCGCCATCGCCCGCGCCGACCATGAGCGGAATGTCCACGGTGACCATCTCCATGGTCATAGCGCTGATCACCATGGCGCCCATGATAGAGGCCATCTTGACGATCGTGTCCATAATGCCCGATTCCTGGACCTTGCTGATCATGTCCGAGCCAAAGCGATATCCCACAAACGTCAGCAGGTAACGGATGATGTAGTGGGGGACGTTGAACACGAGCAGGAACAAAATCGGGCCAAGAATAGAGCCCTGCAGCGCCAGCGACGTGCCGACACCCGTTGCCAAAATTCGCAGCGTACCCCAGTAGAAGGCATCGCCCACGCCGGACAGCGGTCCCATCAAAGCAAGCTTGACATTAGAGATCGCGCTCGTGTCAAAGTTATCTTCGGTGGCGTTGACTTCTTCCATTGCGGCAGCAATGGACATGGGGAGCGTCGAGATATACGGCGTGACGTTATAGAGCTCCATATGGCGCTTAAGTGCGGCCTTAAAGTCCGCATCCTGCGGATACAGCTTGCGAAGGATCGGCATAAGGGCCCACATAAAGCCGATATGGCCCATACGCTCGTAGTTCCAGGAATGCTCATAGGGAATCGAGCGCCAGAACAGCTTCTTAAGGTCTGCGCGGGAAATCAGCCCGTTGTAAGAAGACTCAAACTTAAAACTCATCGAACCCACTCCCAATCGCAGGATCCTCGGTTGCCGCTGCGGGCTGCTCCGCCTTTTTCTTGTCACCCAAAACCGTCATCGCGACAACGATAATCGCGGCAAAGATCGCCACGCCCGTCGTGCTAATGCCAAAGTAGGCGACGAGGAAGAAGCCAGCGAAGAAGAACGGAGCCACTGTTTTGTTCATAATCATCTGCGCCAGCATCGCAAAGCCGAGTGCGGGCAAGAAGGCGGCGGCGACATCCATGCCGGTCTGAACGAAATCGGGGATGATGTTGAGCAGGCTGGCAACAGCATCGGCGCCAAAGAAGAATGCCAGGGGAATGATCAGCAGGCCGCACCAGCTCTGCGCGTAACCAGCGATGAGCATGTTGCGCGTGATGGCCTTGGTGTCTCCGTCCTCGACGTTTTTGTCGATACGGTGCACCAGCAGCAGCATGACCGGCTGGCCCAGGGCCGTATCGAGCGCCAGGACGATCGTTGCGATGGGAATGCCCAGGGTCAGGGCCGCCGAAGCGTCCGCGCCGGCCTGCATGGCAAGCGACACGCCCAGAATGGTTCCGGAAATCGTATCGGGCGGGTTATACGCACCGACCGAGATGGCACCGACCATGGCAAGCTCCATCGTGGCGCCCATAATGGTGCCGGTCACCACATCGCCCATGACAAGGCCGACCAACGGTCCGAGCACAATGGGGCGCTGAAGGTAACTCGTACCGGTCAGCCACTCGGAATAGCCCAAGAGGGCAATCAGGAAAATCAGGATCGTCTTGATAACCATGACAGCCCCTAACCGATGACCTTTGCGGCGTCAGTCTTCGCATCCGCCGGAATCATCTGAATGAACAGCTCATAGCCCTCGCCGAGTAGCTCCTTCACGTAGGCCTCGTTCTCGGGCGTAAGGAATACGCTCGTCGAGACCTGGCGGGCATCCTCGTTAAAGGCCACATTGCCGAGGTTGATCTTCTTGACGCCCATCGCCTTGGCGACGGCACCGGCCTGTTGGATCGTCTCGCAAACCACGAAGAGCTTGTACTTGTCGGTCACACCGCTCTGGAGCGCCTTGACGGCATCCTCGGTGTTTTTGACGACGACCTTGCATCCTTCGGGCTTTGCAAGGGACAGGGCCTGCAGACGAAGCTTGTCGTTGAGGACCGTGTCGCTCACTAACAGGATGCAGTCGGCACCCAGAGCCGAGGTCCAGCTAACGGCAACCTGGCCGTGAAGCAGTCGATAGTCCACGCGAATCATCTGAATCATGATGTGCTCCTAACGATTAAAACTCATCGAGTTCGGCCTGCCCCAGCAGGTCGTTGACGTACTTGACCTTGGTGTCGTCCGCCTCGACGATCTGGCGAATGGCCTCATCGATCGGGGTGGAGTCGGGCACGAACAGCAGCTGAATAAGGAGCGGCAGGTTCATATTGGTCACCAGGTGCGTGTTGGGGCGCGTCTGGACGATCTTGGTGAACTCGTTGTTGACGCTGCCGCCAAAGAGGTCGGTGCAAACGACGACCTCATCGTCCGCGGCAAAGCCGTCCAGAATCGCTGCGGCCTCCTTGACCAGGTCCTCGTTTCCGTCGACATACATAGACAGCGCATGGACGTTCTCGCGCTCGCCCGAGAGTAGCCCAATGCTCTCGACGATTCCGGACGCAAAATGAGCATGGGATGCAACGATAAACTGCCTCATTCGATTCCCCTTTCTTGCGAACTTCGGCATAAAAATGCCCGGACGCATGCGCCCGGGCAGGGTGCTTCTTGATCAGTAGCTAATTTGTCGCCGATTAGTAATCGAACTGGTGATAGTAGCGACGGTAGTTGAGGTTGTGCTTGGTGACCGTCTCGTAGTAAGCGGCAAGGCGATCGGTGATCAGCGAGGAGAGGATCCACGGAGACACGATGACGCGGAACTCGTCGTCAAGGCCGGGGATCGCGAACTCGGCGGTGTCGATGATGTTGATGTCGGTGTCGCCGGTCACGCCGCGGGTCAGGAACGCGCGGACGCGCTCGTCGAGCTTGCGGTTCTCGTCCTCGCCCATGAACAGGAAGACCGGGACGCCCGGCTCCACGAGCTCGAGGGTGCCGTGGAAGAAGTCGGCCGAGGTGATGTAGCGGGTGCGCTTCCACTGCATCTCCTCCAGGATGCACATCGAGAAGAGGATGGTCTCGCCCCACAGGGCGCCGGAGCCGATGAACATGGTGTAGGGGGCCAGGGCGTACTTCTTGGCGAGCTCCTCGGCGCGCGGCTCGAAGCGCTTGCGGATGTCGAGCATGTCCTTCCAGATGTCCTTGGTCTGCTCGATGAACAGGTCGAACTTGGGGAAGCAGCCGCGGCGGTTGAGCAGGCGCAGGCCGAAGCAGTCGGCGAGGTAGTAGCCCATCTCGCAGCCACCGTTACCATGATCGGAGGCCATCTTGACGCAATTCTCGGCGCCGACAGCCTGGCCGATGAGACCCTCGGGCTTGGTCATGGCGTAGACACGAATGCCCTTTTCCTTCATCTTCTTGACGGCCTCGAGGACCTCGGGGGTGGTGCCGGACTCGGAGGCGGTGAGCACGACGGACTTCTCGGTCATGCGCTTGTGGCCGGAGACGTCCCACTCGGCGGCGTGGATCAGGTAGACCTCGAGGTCGCGGTCGCCGAACTTGTTCATGAGGTACTCGAGCTGCATGAGCTCGTCCCAGGTGCCGCCGACGCCCATCAGGAACACGGCGTCGTAGCCCTCGTCGGCGACCTTGTCGGCGAGCGCGGTCATCTTCTTGCCGGCCTCGTAGACGTTCTTGCCGTCCTCGACGTAGCCCTCCTGGCTAAAGTGCATGATCTCGATCTTCTCGGTTTCCTTCATTGCTTTTCCTTTCTGTCTTGCACGCGAATCTATACAT
The DNA here is from genome assembly GCA_958405195.1 of uncultured Collinsella sp. Lineage (GTDB taxonomy): Bacteria > Actinomycetota > Coriobacteriia > Coriobacteriales > Coriobacteriaceae > Collinsella. Next base: position 1,487 of record CATYDM010000004.1, on the reverse strand, counting down.
CGCGTTTCTTTTCGATACCAATTATAGACATACACCTAACGTGTTTTTAATACCACTTTTCAATCTGCCCCAATCCTCGGTAAACGGTCGATATTCCCTGGTGAGTGGTATTAAATTAGAATTTGATGTATAGCTAACGCCCCTGGCGTCTCCCTTGTGTGACAAAGAATAGCGTTCCTACCAGCGCAATAATGGTCGATGCCCCAAACAATACCGTCTGGACGCCCAAAGCCTCCGCCAAAAACGGAGCCGCCAGCAGCGGCACCACGCCGGCGCTCATCAGGCCAAAACGCACAAAGCCGGTAATGCGCCCCAGGTATTTGATGTCGGCGCGCTCCTGAATCAAGATCATCTGCAGCGGTTCCAGGAACCCCCAGGCCAGACCGTTAATCGCCTGACCGATAATCGCGACCCCCAGCATATCGGTGCCCACGTACACCATGGACCCAATGCCCACGGCCATGAGCGCGCCGAGCAGCAATCGCAGGTTGACATGGCGAGCAGAAAGCTTGGTCAGGATGAACGCACCCACCGAGGAAGTGAGGCCCACGACCGAGGACAGCCAGCCCAGCCAGACGATATCCACGTTGAGCACATCGCGATAGAACAACGACTCCAGCGAATCGAACGCGCCAAACGCAAAGAAACCCAAAAAGCCCGAGATAAAGATGAGACGCAGGTCGTGGTCGCGAAACGTAAGTCGCGCACCCTCGGCCATGCCGCCCAGAATACCTCCCTTCGGCTTCTCCCCTTTTGGGGGAGCAACACGCTCGTGACAGCCCAAGGAGAGCACGGCCGCCACACCCATCATGCCCGCCATGAGCAGATAGACCGATTGCGTGGCAAAACAGCTCACGATGGCACCACCGAGCAGCGGGCCAGCGGTATAGGCGATATTGCTGTAAAACACCATGAGACCGTTCACACGAGTACGGCCCTCGGTGGTCGACTCTAGATATCCCGGAAACGCATGCGTGCAGGTGTTGATAAAGCCGCCCGCAAGTCCCAAGACGCACGCGGCAAACACAAGCCCGGGGACAGACAACGGCGCCAACCCCACGCCAAGCGAAAGCACCGCCGTAATCACGCACGTCACAAACGACGTCCGACGCGGCCCAAAGCGGTCGATGACCGATCCCGACACCATATTGCCCACCGACGTCATAAGATTGCGCACGAGCGTAATGGCGGCAACCAAAAAGGCCGTGCCGGCCAGATCATACGTGGCAGCACCGATAAGCCCCAAAAAGTAGACCGCGTTGTTGGCGCACCACTGCAGGGACTCAATAAGAATCAGCCTGACCTCTGCCGGCGTCAGGCGCATTGCTTCGCGATTCTTCGCGAACATACGAACTCCTTCTATACAAAAAGGGGATGGAGGGCATAGGCCTGCTCCATCCCCTTTCCAGGTTGAAACGAAAATCTATGCAGCCGGGCCCTTACGCCAGCACGCCGAAGAACGCGCCGACGATGCCCACGACCATGGT
>CATYDM010000003.1 GCA_958405195.1 uncultured Collinsella sp. | reverse complement strand
AGACCGAGTCGTCCTCGCAGACGCTCAAGCAGGAATACCTCGATACATACGAAGGAGGTGAATGACATGATAGGCAAGAGCTATGCAAAGATAGCGATTGTTGGCCTTGCGATCGGTCTTGCAATGGCGCTGTGCGCATCATTCGCGAGGTATAGGTCCGAGCAGTCGTTTATCGATGGCGCTGAAAACGGTTTTGGCATAGACGGGATGTATGTCAGCGATGGCGCGACCGGGCCGTCTATGGCGATTCTTGCAGGCGAAGACATGGAATGGCAAATCTGTAATGACGATGGCTCTTGTCTGAGCGGTCGTTTGGCCGCAACGAGCGATCCGAATTCGTTCGATCTTCTCGACAATGATGGATCGGATTGCGGTTCTGTTCACCTGTCATATGCATCGCGAGACGGGATGGACGGCATTCTCTACGTCTCCCACGAGACTGGCGATTTCAAGATGCGCAGGACTAACCGAGTGCCGGCTTTTATCGAGGAGTGAGAATTCCCGGCGGCCTGCCGATCAGGCCGCCGGGGTATCGAACCCCGCATTCATCCGTACACACACGGATGAATGCGGGAAGTGTCCGGATGAAGTTGATAATCAAGGAAACAATGCCGTTCTGCCTGGGACGGCTTTGGCCTGGACTTTAACTACAACATCGCAATCGACACTTATCAGCTCGCGCGACGCGCATGGCCAAATCTCGGACGCTGGTGCATGGAGGACCTTCGAGATTTACTGCACATCCAAAACGACGACGCACACCGCGTGCTCGCCGACTGCGAAGACGAGATGGCTGTCTACAATGCGATCAGAAACGGCGTGAAGTCCGGAGAGCTTTCTGTCGAACCGCCGCGCCGTCGCGCGAGCCGACCGGGCAACCCGGGTAATCTGACCCCGGCTCTCCCGGTCGTATTCCTACGATATCGCCCCTAAATCACCAATGTGTCAGATAAATAATGATGCAATGGTTATGATCACGCCTACGGCAGATGCAACGACTGCGCCTTTTTTCCTCTCCTTTAGTCCGACGAATAGGGTTGCCGTAAAGTAAAGGGCGGAAATGCAGTCTATGGCAAGCAAAACGAGTTCCTTGGGCGGTTTCAGCAAAAGGTCGCTAGCAAAGAGTAATGCAAGCAGGGCAAAGCCGATTGTGGTCAAGTATCTCGATTCATTTTGCGACAACATGGCGACTTCCTTTCAGAGCATGCAAGTGAAAAGTCGGTACGATGTCATTGCGGTTGCAAAAAAGCCGCCGCCTGGACCGGTTGTCACGAGACCGGCGATAACGCATTTTCTCGGTTTCCAGCTCATGACAGACCCCTCTCTCATGGTGCAACGTATACATTATGAGATATACACATTTTGTCCTATAAGCCCCAAGGATGACGATTCCAATACGGACAACGACACCAAAATCGGCATCGACGGCTCCATGGACGATTCGGATTCCAAATAGGCCCTGTTAGTTGAGCCACTTCTTTGCCGGTGTCGTATACGAGACCGCTATACCCGCGGCAATTGCCATCAGGCAGCTCGCGATGAATCCGAACTCATACCTCAAAACGTTTGTTGCGGTCAGGGCGATAATCAACACTGTCAGAATTTGCAGAATTATCGTTATTGCGAAGAGATTGATTCCTTGTTTGGCCGAAGTCGCTGAATGAGTTTGGCTTCGTTGATTCAGGTTGAGGCAGACAAGGAAAGCGACCAGTTCGCTTGATAAGGGGCCGACTACATAGAAAAAGATTGCGTCAATGAAGCCAATAGTGTTGTAAGTGTTGTAAGTTGTTTCGCCGGAAAACACAGCGTATAAAGCATATCCAAATCTTGGCTGATTCATGTATGAGTCCGAAAAGACGAAGAGCGTCAATATTGCTACTACCAGAAGTGCATTCAGGGCAAATCGTTTGCTTTTCATCGATCGCTCCTTCCGGGTGAACTTTATTATGTAATTATACAGCTGTCATTTGTTATTCAAAGAATTTGACTGTCCTAAATAACATGCACTTTCGCTGGAGGGTCGCTGTTTGGCGGCCCTCTTTTTTGCATAGGCGCGGTGGGATGGTAATATCGGGCGGGAGTCAGCCGCTCTGATAGAATCGTCCTTGCTGTCGGCAGCCCTCGTGCCGGGCAGAGCCCTCCATTTGATGGGAGGTGATGCCCATGACCGATTTCACCGAGCTCGTGAAGCTCCTGACCGCTATGGTCTCGCTCCTCACGGCCCTTGTCGGCCTTTCCAAGGCACTCAAGCAGGGCTCGAAGCCCAAAAAGAAAGGTCACCGTCGCTAAGACGATGACCCAACTTCATTAAGCAACGGCTCTGCCCAGCTCTCTACAACTTGGGCTGCCGTCGGCATCATTCTACCCTCCTGACAAGGAATTCGTCCATATTTCAAAAACCAAATTGCGTTTGCTATCGAAGTTCATTCATCGTCCATGTACATGAGCGGTAACAGCGGAAACCGTTCGCAATGCTCCTGACCGTGCCAAAGAATTACTCGAAACGGGACCACGAGAGTACGATCGTTTGCCGGATAGCCGCCACTACGACGGATATCCTTGATAGTAAGCGCTAGAATGATTTTGCTCTTATGGAGCTCAGCCCCGGCTGGTAAACCTGACGTTCGGCGCGGTGTACGTGGACGCGCCTGGAGAGCTTGACCTCAAGTACGTTCAAGCCTAGGCTTGAGAGAGCAGACTGGCAGGCAGCAACCGGGATATAAACGATTTAGGGGGAGTACTGGCGTACTCCCCTATTTTTTACTGAGTAGCCGAAAAAACGAGGTAGTGTCGAGAAAGTTGGTGTAAGGGCCCTTGCGGCCCCTGTGTCCGATATCCGGAATCAGTTGATATCCTAGGCTGCCCCCACGCTGTCGGCAAGTTCCAGGCTGGATTCGATCATCTTCCTGGCCGCCTTCTCCAGCTCCGCCCAGTCGTGCTCGCCCGCGGCACCCATTCTGAACGCGGCGTCATGCATCTCGGCCATCTTCCTCTCCGAGAAGTAGCGCGAGCCGGACCATGTCTCGGCCTGGTCGCACATGACGGCGCCCACGAGCCTGAGCAGCGAACTCTCCGACGGGAAGACCTGTACCACGCGCGAGCGACGCTTTATCTCCCTGTTGGCGCGCTCCTGCACGTTGTTGGTGCGCAGGCGCTTCCAGTGCGACGGCGGGAAGTCCAGGTACGCGAGTGCGTCGGGCTCCGCCTCCTCGAGCACCCTCGCCGCCCTCGGGCAGCACCCCTCCAGCATCTCGCATGCCGCGTGGTACATGGCCACGGCGGTGGCGGCGTCCCCAGCGCGGAAGACCGAGGAGACGATGCGCCCCACGCGGCGCCTCAGCTGCCAGGAGCCTGCCTCGCGCATGCAGTCGCGCATCAGGTGCACGGCGCATCGCTGCCAGGCCGCCCCCCCCTGGAAGACCTCGCCTATGGCCCTGACCAGGCCCCCGTGGGCATCGGATACGACGAGCTCGGTGCCGGTCGCGCCGCGGTCGCGCAGCTTCCGCAGGAAACCGAGCCACGATTCGTAGGACTCCGTGTCCACCACGGACACCCCCAGCACCCGCCTCCAGCCGGACTCGTCGCAGCCTATCGCCGTGACCACCGCGGTCGAAGCCACACGGCCCCCGCGGCGGCACTTGACGTAGGTCGCGTCGAGCCAGATGTAGGGTATCGCGCGCGCATCGAGCGGACCCTCCGCGAGGTCGGCTATCTCGGCGTCGAGGGTCGCGGCGATCGCGCTCACGCGGTCCCTGCCGAGCCTCTCGATGCCCATCTTCTCGGCTATCCTCTGTACCTTCCTGGCGCTGCTGCCGGTGGCGTACATCTCGGCCACCGCCGCGACGAGCGCGCGGTCGACGCGCTGGTAGCGCTCGAGGACGTCCTCGGGGAAGAAGCTGCCCGTCCTGAGCTTGGGGATTCTCAGGTTGAGCGTGCCCACGCACGTCTCGAGCGTGCGGTTGCGGTAGCCGTTCCTGCTGTTGGCCCCCTCGCCGCAGAGCTGGTCGGCCTCCTCGTCCATGATGGCGTTGACCACCTGCTCGGCGAGCAGCCTGAGCAGCGACTGGATGTCGACCATCCCGTCGGTCGATCTCGGGATGGCGGCCTTATCCGGCATCGCGTCTGCTAATATCTCCATAGCGGTCCCTGTCCTTTCCCAGAACCTGTGTTATGTAGCAATTCCAGATTCTAGGACAGGGGCCGCTTGCGTTTAGCGGTCAGCCGTCGGCGCGCTTACACCAACATTTCCGACGCGATCAAAAACGAGGCAACGAGAGGCGATTTAAGGTGCCTGAAAACAGGTACCCCTAGCGGGTATCCAAGTAGGTCTTTTTGGGGTCGTATTCGCGATTGTGTTAAGCCGTTTACCTGGGCGTTTGGTTTCGAATGGGCGTTTTGGCTATTTTTGCGGTGCGCTTGCCGCTGGGGTGTCATCGTCTGGGTCGTGAACGACATACCAGCTGTTTTGGTAATGGCAGATGTCGCGGCACGTGCCGTCCCCGACGACCACGCGCCAGGACTCGGACTGCTTGTTCCTGCCGAGCGCCCATGAGCGAGAGCTGTAGGACTCGATGCAGTCGAACGCGTAGACGGTGCCGTCGTACCATTTGATGCCCCACGGGGCGTACTCGCCGTCGGGGCGGCACTCGACGAGGGCCGTGACCAAACGTATCGACTTATCGCTCTCCCCCACGACGGCACCCCTCTCGAATCAATAACGAACGCGTGTTCTATTATAGCGCAATCACGATTGTTGACCATCGGTGCGGTTGCCGCTGCGGCAAGACCGGAGCAGAATTATGGAATAGCCCTACGCTCGGCAATGTATCTACAAACCCTGAGCGAAGGGAGTGTCGCATATGCATGCAGCGGCAATTGACCTTCGGGGGGGGGGTATCTCCTAGGAGTACCCGCCTCCGAGGGCAATCTATCATCGAGTACGTCCTGATTATCGCAATCATCGGCCTGGTCATCGTGTTCGCTGGACCCGGTGTGGCCGGGGCCATCCGCAACCAGTTCAACCTGGTCGGCAACACGGTGAATAGCGGGGCCAGCGCTGGCACCGAGGGCGGTGGAACATCCGACGGCGGCTCCACTGGAGCCGATTCCGCGACCGTCCAGGCCGCTGTCGCCAAGGATGCCAAGGACTGGACCTTGGACGAGCAGAAGGCCGTGGCCGAGGACATCGCCGCCAAGGGCGAGGCATCGCCCGCCTACGCCAAGGCGAAGGCCGCGATGGACGCGGGGACGAAGTTCTCGATGAAGTTGACGAACGGCAAGACGCTCGAGTATCGCATCATCGGGATCAACCACGATGACCTCGCGGACGGCTCCGGTAAGGCTGGGCTCACGTTCGAGGCAACCAATAACGTCTTGGGCGCTCAGCGCATGAACGCCACGAGCACCAATGCTGGCGGCTGGGAGAAATCGGAGATCCGCGGCCGACTCAATTCCGGTGACCTCTGGTCGCTCCTACCGATCGAACTCCAGTCCAAGGCGAAGGCCGTCACGAAGATGACCGACAACAAGGGTGGTGGCAGTGCCAGCGCCCCATCGGCCACGACCGATAAAGTCTTCCTGCTCTCGATGACCGAGATCTACGGAGACCGCCAGACCGACGGCACCCAGTACGAGTACTACAAATCCAAGGGCGTGACGTACTCGAACCATTCAGGGGTGTCGTCGAGCTTTTATCACTGGACGCGCTCCGTGGATCCGAGCGGCTCCGCGTACTTCCGCTGTATCTATAGCAACGGTAACTATAACGACTACGGCGCGACGTACTCGTATTGCATATGCCTCGCCTGGTGTTTTTAACCTGTCTTCTAGCTTGTCTTCTAGTTTGTCTAGTGAAAGGCCCGTGCAATCCTGCGCGGGTCTTTCTTTTGGCGATTACTTGAACAATTTGAGGTTCATGGTACAAAGGTAGTCGGTTCGAGGAAAAAGGGGTCGTACTGCGCCTCTCAGAGCGCCCGCCGCACTTCACCTCTATTACCTCTGCGGCGCCCTCGCATAGGGCCCATCCCGCTTGCCGTTTCGTTGCAACCGCTCATTTGTCCACCGGTCAAGTGAACTACTGGAATAAATACAGCGACACGCTTGTCCGTTACAGTCGCTATATCTGTGTAAATCGCCGCGATAAATACAGCCCGTACTCAGCTTTATACCAGCTACGCGTATGTAGATTCATATCGCGTTAATAAATCGGCTCAAGCGCGTGCAAAACGCGCAAGTAGCCGCAAAAGGCGAATATCGCGTAGGTAGATTTTTAGCACCCTGTTGCTTAATCAAAATTAAGCAATTGCTTAAAACAAAAAGGTCAGGCACTAAGTGCCTGACCTGCAAACTTCTGGTCGGGACGACTGGATTCGAACCAGCGACCCCTTGACCCCCAGTCAAGTGCGCTACCAAGCTGCGCCACGTCCCGAAGCTTTTGTTTGTTGCCCTGCTCTCGCTCGCAACAGGGAGTATATTAACCCGAAACTTTAGACTTGTGCAAGAACTTTTTTACAAATTTTGAAGCAAGTCCAAAATTGTATCTGCGAGCTGGGGTTTTGTTAGCACGGGAAGCTCTTGCGTACCCGTTGTGCTCACAATCCAGGCCTTGTTAGTGTCGGTCCCAAAGCCCGAATCGGCGCGCGAGACATCGTTGGCGATAATAGCATCGCAGCCCTTGCGGGCCAATTTGCGCTCGGCGTACTCGACAACGTTCTCGGTCTCGGCCGCAAATCCGATCACGCACCGCTCGCCCTTCTGGCGCGAGAGCTCGGCCAAAATATCGACCGTTTCGACAAGCTCGATGCGATCCAAGCGTTCGTTGGACTTTTTGAGCTTATGGTTGGCAGGGGCTGCGGGGGTGTAGTCGGCGACGGCGGCCGCGCAAATGGCCGCATCGGCCGTCTGGAAGGCGCTCAGGGCCGCCTGGAGCATCTCTGCGGCGGTCTGCACGCGCACGCACTCCACGCCGCGGGGAACATCGAGCGATGTCGGTCCCAACACGAGCGTGACCTCGGCACCGCGACGAGCCGCCTCCCCTGCCAGTGCGATGCCCATCTTGCCCGAAGAGCGGTTACCAATGAATCGCACCGGGTCGATCGGTTCGTGCGTGGGGCCGGCAGTGATGACGATGCGCTTGCCCGCCAGGTCTTGCGGCACGGGGTTGAGCACCTCACAGACAGCCTCGACGATGTCCTCGGGCTCGCTCATGCGTCCCGTGTCCACGTCGCCGCAGGCAAGGTAGCCGCTGCCGGGTCCCACCACATGGACACCGCGCTCGCGCAGCGTGGACATGTTGGCCTGTGTCGCCGGCGCTTTCCACATGCCATTGTTCATAGCGGGTGCGATCACGATGGGTCGCGGCGTTGCCAGCAGCGTGGTGGAGATGAGGTCGTCTGCGATGCCGTTGGCCATCTTGGCGATGATATTGGCCGTCGCGGGCGCCACGACCACCAGGTCGGGCTCCTGTGCGAGCGAGATGTGGTGGATGGGGTCGGAGGGATCGTCGAATAGGCCCACGGCAACGGGCTCGTTGGTGAGCGCGCGGAAGGTGAGCGGGCCCACAAACTCGGTGGCATGCTCGCTCATGACGACCTTGACGCGGGCGCCGCGCTTTTGCAGCAGGCGCACGATATTGCACGACTTATAGGCGGCGATCCCGCCGGTAATGCCCAGCAGGATCGTTTTTTCCTCAAGTTGCATTGAATTGTTGGATGCCGCCGTCATCGCTAGACTTCCTTGCTCGGGAGTACCAGGAGGCGGTGGCAGTACGGGCAGTGCGTAATCTCGCTACCGTCGTGGTTGAGGTCGCTCATGGACGATGCCTGCAGCGCGGTGTGGCAGACCGTGGGGATGTTGCCCTGGATGGTCTCGACGGCCAGGCCACGGAACTGCTTGAGCAGACGCTCGTAGTCGGTGAGCACGTCGGCCGGCAGCGTGGCGGCAAGCGCGGTGCGCTCCTTAGTGGCGGCGTCAATCTGAGCCTGCAGGTCGGCAGCCTTGGCGCGGGCGGCCTTGGTATCGGCCTTCACGCCCTCCTCGAACTTGGCGATGATTGCCTGCGCGCGGGCCTCGCGGTCGAGCGCCTCCTTATGGGCGACAACGACGTCCTTGCGGGTGTGCTCAATCTTGTCCAGACGCTTGGCCAGGGTGGCAAGCTCATTCTCCAGATCCTGAACTTCGCGGTAGTCGGAGCCGTCGACGTGGCGCTTCTTGGCAGCCTCGATGGCGTTGTTGGTCTGAATCTCGGTGGTGTTGAGATCGTCGAGCTCAATGTCCAGATCCTTGCGCTGGGCGTAGAGCTTGGTCATCTCGGACTTGAGCTTCACATAGGTCTTGCGCTTGGAAGCGAGCTCCTTGAGCTCCGGCATATTGGCAAGTTCGCTCTTGTTGCGGGCGAGTTCCAAATCGATCTGTTGCAGCTTGAGTAGCGTAGCGCCGGCGCTCATAAGTTCTCTCCTTTTGTCACAGTCCACCATTGGCAAGGGTTCAGTATTTTAATCGCATGACGGGGGTCGACCCCGGCGTCAACTGTAGAGTTCATCAATATATCAACGAACGGCTCTTCAGAGCGGTCGTGGCCGAGCAAGATCACCGGCAGCCCGCGCAAGGCAAGGTCTTGCGCCACGTGGTAGCCCGCCTCGCCCGTCACGACAACATCTGCGCCCGCGGTGATGGCGAGCTCTCCAAAGTCGCCCAGGGAGCCGCCCAAAATGGCGACGGTGCGGCACGGGCGATCGGCTTCGCCCCACACACGCGGGTCACTGCCGAAGGCCGTGGCAGCACGGGTGGCAAGATCGCGCAGCGTGCACGGGTCGTTGAGCGTTGCAAGCGCGCCCAGGCCGGTTGCCTCGGGGTCGTCCACATGCTCCAGCGAGCTCATGGGTTCAGCGCCCAGCAACTCACTCAGGCGAACGCGCGCTTCGTGCGAACGGTCCAGGTTGGTGTGGAGCGAAATAATGCTCACGCCGCAACGGGCCGCCTCGTACAGCGCAGCGCTGCACTGGGGGCGTGACGCATCCGCCGGACAAAACGCCTCGGGCGCCTTGATATAGACGGGGTGATGCGTCAGCAGCACGTTGGCACCGGCATCTTGTGCGCGGCGACCATTAGCTTCGGTCGCATCGAGTGCGCAGGCCACGCCAGCAATCTCGGCGGCAGGGTCGCCCACGGAGAGCCCTACATGATCCCAGCCCTCGGCGTCCGCCTTGGGGTAGCGTGCCAGCAGCGCGCGCTCAAGCTCGGCGACGATCATGCGGCACCCACGATCGAGAGCAGCGTCTGGGCAAACTCGTCCAGATCGCCCGGATTCACGCGGTCATCAAAGGAAATGCGCAGTGCGCCCAATGCCTGCTCGCGACCGATGCCCATCGCGCTTAAAACATGGCTCGGGTCCATGCTGCCGCTCGAGCACGCCGAGCCTGCCGATACCTCAAAGCCGGCGGCGTCGAGCTTGACGATGAGCTCCTCGGAGTCCATGCCGTCGACGTAGATCGAAACCATGCCCGGCAGACGATCGGCCTGTGCGTAGTCGCCCATGGTGGCATGAATACGCGGATGAGCCGTAAGCGTGGCGTAGAGCTTGTCGGAAAGAGCTTGCAGCATCGTACGCTCCTGGGCCACGCGGGGCGCCAACGTGCGGGCGGCAGCGGCAAAGGCCAGCTGCGTGCGCAGGTCCTGCGTGCCGGCACGACGACCGGCCTCCTGTCCGCCGCCAAAGATGCGCGGACGCAGCGGCGTGCGGTTCTTAAGGTAGAGCGCTCCGGATGCCACGGGGCCGCCGATCTTGTGCGCGGCAACGGTCATAGCATCGACGCCCAGCTCGGTGACATCGAGAGGAATATGCAGATAGCCCTGGATGGCATCGGTGTGGAACAGGGCGCCGGCAGCATGTGCGGCGGCGGCCAGCTCGCGGATGGGCTGCACCACGCCGGTCTCGTTGTTGGCGACCATGATGGTCACGAGCGCCACGTCGTCGCCTAGCAGCTCGACAAGCGTGGCGGGCTCTATGTAGCCAGCGCGGCAGGGCTGCACCAGGTCGACGGTAAAGCCGGCGGCGCGCAGCAGCGGCAGGTTGTCCAGAATCGAATCGTGCTCGATGGCCGAAACGATTACGCGATCGCGCTTACGATCGCGCTTACGATCGCGCTGACGAACGCCCTCGGCAAGACCGAGCAGCGCCAGCTGGTTGGCCTCGGTGCCGCCGTTGGTAAGGATGATCTCGGACGGGCGAACGCGTGCGCCAAAGCTGCGGGCGATATCGCGACGGGCGACTTCCAGGCGTGCGGCGGCCTTGCGGCCAAGCGAGTGCAGCGAGTTGGGGTTGACGCCGGCAAGCTCGCTGTCGTCGTACTCACGCTGCGCAAGGCGCGCCTCGGCGCGCATGGGCGTCGAGGCGGCGTAGTCAAGATTCACGGGTATGCGGTTTTGACCTGCGGTCATAAGGGTTTATGCCTCCTGTGCAGCCTCGTTGCCCAGCTTCTGCAGCAGCGCAACCTCGGCGGCGGGATCTTCGGACTTAAATACGGCGGAACCGGCCACCAGGACATTTGCGCCGGCCTTGACGACCTCGGCGATGTTTTTGGAAGAGATGCCGCCGTCGACCTCGATCAGGGGCGAAACGCCGTGGCGCTCGCACATGGCTTTGAGCTCGTGAAGCTTTGCGATGGTGCCAGGGATAAAGCTCTGGCCGCCAAAGCCCGGGTTCACGCTCATGAGCAGCACCATATCGACGACGTCGATGATGCTCTCGAGCACGCACACGGGGGTGGCGGGGTTGAGCACCACGCCGGCCTTGACGCCGCGCTGCTGCAGATGCGTGAGCGTGCGGTGCAGGTGAGTGGAAGCCTCGTAGTGCACGGTGATCATGTCGGCACCGGCGTCGGCGTACCAATCGACCGTCTCGTCGGGGTTCGACACCATCAGGTGCGCGTCGACCGGTACATCGGTGGAGCGCTTGACGGCCTTAAGGATGTCAACGCCAAAGGTGAGGTTGCCGGTAAAGTGACCGTCCATAACGTCGAAGTGCACGTAGTCGGCGCCGGCGATCTTGTCGAGTTCGCCCTTGAGGTTGGCCATGTCGGCCGAAAGGACAGACGGAGCGATTTTGATGGAACCCATGGTAGAAGCCTTTCTGCGCTAGTCGGTGAGTCCGTAGAACTCTTGAGAAGGGACGCGATCGGTAAGAATCTCGAGCGCCCTATCCAAAGTAACACCGTTGTAGAGCGTTTGCTCCACGGCAAAGGTGAGTGGAATGTCTACGCCCAGTGAACGGGCGAGCTCGCTCACGCTGCGGGCGGCGACGGCACCCTCCACCACCATATGCGTGCGCGTCTGGTACTCGTCGAGCGAAACGCCGTGGGCAAACTCGTAGCCAAAGGTGCGGTTGCGCGAATGCTCGGAGGTGCAGGTGGCAATGAGGTCACCCATGCCGGCAAGACCCATGCAGGTCATGGCCTGGCCGCCGCGGGCGTGCACCAGGCGGCTGATCTCGGCCAGGCCGCGCGTCATGATGAGGGCAAGCGTGTTGTCGCCCGCACCGGTGCCGGCGGAGATTCCGCATACGATCGCGATGACATTTTTCATGGCGCCGCAAACCTCGACGCCGGTCATGTCCTGCGACAGGTAGATGCGGAAGGCCGTGGACAGGAGCAGGTCCTTAAAGGCCTCCCCTATCTGCGGATCTTCGCTGGCGATGACGGCGGCAGAAAGTCCGCCGCGGCAAATCTCCTCGGCATGGTTGGGGCCCGAGAGGGCCGCCACGCGCGCCTCGTTGCCGATCTCGCTGGCGATGACTTCGCTCATGAGCAGGCCGGACTCGGGCTCAATGCCCTTGGTGAGGCAAAGCACCGGGGTATCGGCGGCGATAAAGGGCGCGGCCTGGTGGCACACGCTGCGAAGGTGCGTCGAAGGAACGGCAAAGACGATGGCCTCGGCGCCGTCGAGCGCCTGCACGAGCTCGGTCGTGGCGACGACGTTGCCGGGCAGCTCGTAGCCCACAAGGTAGCGGGGGTTGCGGTGCTCGCCATTGATGCCGGCGGCCGTCTGCTCGCTATGGGCCCACATGGTCACGCGCTCGGCTCGCGCGGCGGCAAGGCCGGCGACGGCGGTTCCCCAGGAGCCAGAGCCAATCAGCGCAACATTCATGACTCTCTCCTACTTATCGTCGGGCTCGGTGACGCGCTTGGTAAACGAGAGCTTGGACTCCTTACCGGTCATGAGCTTTTTGATGTTCGCACGATGGGCCCACACCACGGTGATGCCGATCATCGCCATGCAAAACTTAAGTCCTAGGCTGCTGTACGGAAAGACCGCACAAGCGGCAATGGGAAGACCGATGGCCGCGGCAAGCGAGCCCACCGACACGAACTTGGTGATGGCGACGGCCACGATAAACATGCCCAGCAGCGACAGACCAATGGGCCAGTACCAGGCGAGGATAACGCCCAGACCCACGGCGATACCCTTGCCTCCATGGAAGTTGAGGTAGGGCGAGAAGATATGGCCCCACACCGCTGCCAGGCAAATGACGCCGAGCATCCAGTCGCCGGCGGCGCCGGGGGCCATAATACTCGGCGGAAAACCATAGCCCAAGTCGGCAATGAGTGGACGGGCGATAAGGACGCAGATGGCGCCCTTAAGGCAGTCGAGCAGCAGCGTGAGCGCGGCCACCTTGGGGCCGGCTACGCGCAGTGCGTTGGTGGTGCCGATGTTGCCGGAGCCCGCCTTGCGAATGTCGGTGTGGTTGAACACGCGGCCCAGGATCAGGCCAAACGGAATCGCCCCGATAAAGAACGAGACCACGGCGCAGATGGCGGTCAGCAGAATCGGATTATGCATCCTTTTGCTCCTTCTTCCTAAAGAAGAGTCGAATGGGTGTGCCGGCAAAGTCGAAGGTCGAGCGCATGCGGTTCTCGATGTAGCGCTGATAGGTGTCGTTGACCAGATCGCTGTGGTTGACGAAGAACGTGAACGTTGGCGGGTTGACGCCCGTCTGGGTCACGTAGTGCATGCGCAGGCGGCGCTTGCCGTCCACCACGGTATGACCGAACTCGCGCAGGTCGGTGAGGAACGTGTTGAGGCGCGAGGTGGTGATCTTTTGCGAACGAGTCTTCTCGGCGGCGTCGACCATGGCCCAGATCTTCTCGACGCTGCGGCCGGTCAGGGCAGAGATGCGCAGGTACTGCGCCCAGGGAGCCATGACGCCCAGACGGCGGTCGATGGTCTCCATGCAGGCCTCGCGCTTACGGTCGTCATCGAGCAGATCCCACTTGTTGAGCAGCACCACGATGGCGCAGCCGCGCTCGATGGCAAGACCCATGACCTTCTGGTCCTGCTCAGTGACGCCCACGGAGGCATCGACGACGAGCAGCGCCACGTCGGCGCGGTCGATGGCACGCAGGCCGCGGACCATGGAGTAGTACTCGATGTTCTCGTACACAGTGCTCTTCTTGCGGATGCCCGCGGTATCGACCATGCGGTAGTGCTTACCGTTGCGCTCCACGACGGTGTCGATGGCGTCGCGCGTCGTGCCGGCAATGTTGGACACGATAGAGCGGTCGGCGCCCAGGATACGATTGAACAGCGACGACTTACCGGCATTGGGGCGGCCGATGATGGCTACGTTCAGCGCGTCGGGGAACTCATCGGCGACCTCGTCCTCTTCCTCCGGAAGCAGGGCCACGATGTCATCGAGCAGGTCGCCCGTACCGTGGCCATGCAGGGCCGAGAGCGGCGTGGGCTCGCCGATGCCGAGCGAATAGAACTCCCAGATGCTGTCGTTCTCGCGATCGGGGTTGTCGAGCTTGTTTACCAGCAGAAAGACCGGCTTGTCGGAGCGCTTGAGCATGCGGGCGACCGACTCGTCCTCTTCGGTGACGCCGGTGCGGCCGTCGACCACAAACAGGATGACGGCGGCCTCCTCGGCGGCGGCGAGCGCCTGGTCGCGGATGGACGTGGCGAAGACGTCATCGCTCTTGAGCGGTTCGATGCCGCCCGTGTCGACGATGGTGAACTCGCGGCCGTTCCAATCGGCCGTGTGGTACGAGCGGTCGCGCGTGACGCCGCGGGACTCATGGACGATGGCGTCCGAGGTCTGGGCCAGGCGGTTAACGAGCGTGGACTTGCCCACGTTGGGGCGTCCGACGACGGCGACGATAGGTTTCATCTGCACTCCTTTAATGGGTAGGGTCAGTGGAAGTGTTAGAGTCGGCAGGCACAATGCCAAGGATGTGCTCCAGGGTATCGAGCAGCTCATGCGGCATGGTCGACACCACATGAACCTCGGCGCCGCGACTGGTAAGGCTTGCGAGTAAATCGTCACGATGATACTCGTCAAGCGTCATGCCGTCAGCGTTGAACATGAGCTTAGGCACAAAGAGCATAACCCCCGAGAGGTCCTGCGGCAGCTGTTCCAGAATGTCGCAGGCGACGATGAGGCCGGTCACGTCCACGTTGCCGCCAAAGTAGCGATTCTTGATGGCCGTGACGGTGGCGGCGAGCCCCTGCGGCGATTCCACAAAGCGGGCCACGGTGTCGCGTGCGCTGGCGCCCGAGAGGCAAAGCAGGTGCTGGCTGCGAGCGGCGATGGCCTCGCGGACGCGGGCCAGTCGCTCGGCATCGGCGGCAAGCACATCGTCCGTCTCGTCCAGATACGAGCGGATCATGCCGATGCCGTCGTAGTACTGCGGGTAACCGTCGTAAAAGTCTGCCTCGGGCGGATCGATGCCGGCGTCCAGGTAGAACTCGTCGCTCATCTGGAAGGTGTGGCGGCCAAAACGCTCGAAGGCGCGGTCCTGGTAGGGACGGATCATGGCAATGGTCTCGCGCGCCAGTTCGGGCTTGTTGCTGTATGACCAGCTAAAGCGGTTCTGATGCTTGGTAAAACCGAGCGGCACAATGCCCAGGCTTGTGATTTGCTCGTGCTCCTCGCAAAAGCGCAGGGTCTTTTCCAGCTCCTCGCCGTCGTTCATGCCGGGGCACAACACGATCTGCGCGTGAATCTCGATGCCGGCGGCCATGATGGCCTCGAGTACGTCCATGCCGCGCTGGGCGTTGCGGCCCATCATACGACGGCGGACGTCGGGGCTCACGGCATGGACCGACACGTTCATAGGGCTCATGTTGCGTTGGATGACGTTTTGCACGTCCTCGTCGGTGAGGTTCGTGAGCGTGACGAAGTTGCCCTGCAAAAAGCTCAGGCGGTAGTCGTCGTCGCGAATATAGAGCGTGGAGCGGCCGCCCTTGGGCAACATGGTCATAAAGCAGAACACGCAGGCGTTGACGCAGGTACGCATGCCGTCGAAGATGGGACCGTCGAACTCAAGGCCCCAGTCCTCGCCCGGGAAGCGGTCGAGCTCTACAGGGGTGACGGTGCCGTCGCGCGGATCGAATACCTCAAGCTCGACGGTGTCGTCGTCGGCCTCCCAGAGCCACACAATCATGTCGGTGAGCTGCTCGCCATTGACCGTGAGTACGCGCATGCCCGGCTCGATACCCACATCCCATGCGGGCGACTCGGGACGCACGTTCTTAACGAGCGCGCCCTCACCCGGCTCGGGGTCGCGGCTGCGCCCGTAATCGGCCACCTCGGCGGCGTATGCGGGTACGGTCTGGTCCATGGTTAGCGGCAAAGCTCCTTGATGCGCTCGACGGCGCGCTCGATGTGTTCTTGCGGGGTGGAGGCTCCGGCGGTGATGCCGATGTGGTGAGCGTCGGTAAACCACGCGGCCTGGAGCTCGGAAGCTTCCTCGATGTGGTACGTGCGCTCGCAGGCGTCCGCGCAAATCTGTGCCAGGCGACGGGTGTTGCCCGAGTTCTTGCCGCCCACGACGACCATGCAGTCGCAGCGGTTGGCAAGTGTGGCTGCTGCCTGTTGACGCTCACTCGTGGCGGCGCAGATGGTGTTGATCACACGCAGCTCCTGCACGCGCGGGGTGATAGCGGCCACGACCTCGGCGAGGTTCTGCGCGGTCTGGGTGGTCTGTACAACCAGACCCACCTTGCCCTTGAGCGATAGGGCATCGGCGTCGGCGGCACAGCTCACGACCTGCGCGTCATTGCCGGCGTGGCCTAGAATACCCTCGACCTCTGGGTGGCCCGGCTCGCCCACGACGATCACGCGGTAGCCTTCGCGCACCAGGCGCTCGGCCGCCACATGAACCTTCTTCACGTAGGGGCAGGTGGCGTCGACCACGTTGTGGCCGCGTTCACGAGCGGCATCGATGACCTGCGGCACCACGCCGTGGGCGCGGATGATCACGGTGCCGGTTGCGGCGTCGTCCAGGGTTTCGGCCAAGCCAACGCCTGCCTCAGCGAGCTCGCGTACCACGATGGGGTTATGGATGAGCGGTCCCAAGGTATGGACCTGAGCGCACTCACCTGCCTGCGGCGCGGCGGCCAGCGCCATATCGAGCGCACGCTGTACGCCGTAGCAAGTGCCGGCGTGTGCGGCGATCTCGATGGTAGGCGCGGTTGTCTGGTCGGACGTAGTCGCGGCGGTGTTCGTCACGTTCTCGCTCATGGCTAGAACCTGCCCGGATGCTCGGCGCACAGATCGTCTCGCATGGCGTAGACGCGGTTCATGGCCTCGGACTCAAACCAAGCCAGGCGCTCAGTGCGCTTAAGCCCGGCCGGTGCGTCGGAAAGCGAGACGGCCTTGCCGGCGCGGATCCAGCACTTCTTGGGACGCATGATCTTTTTGCCCGCGGGCGTGATGTCGGACCAGCCGCAGATGGCGAGCGGGTTCACAGGTGCCTTGCCCATCTGAGCGATGAGCGCAAAACCGCCGTGGACCTCGGGCTTGATCTCGCGCGAGCGGATGCGCGTGCCCTCGGGGAAGATCAGAACGTCCTCGCCGCGCTGCAGCGCATGCTGAGCGGCGCGCAGGCACTTCATATCGGCAGTACCACGCTCCACGGGGATGCCGCCAACGCGGCTAAAGGCCCAGCGCACGATCTTGCTCTTAGCGAACTCTGACTTAAAGATGGGACGAATGCGGCGGCCCCCAAAGAACAGCGCCGTCTCCACGGCCAAGAGCTCGGCCATCGAGGTGTGGTTGCAGATGACCACGCTGCCGCGGCCTTCCTGGCGCTCAAACAGAAGATTGGCGTCCTCGACCTTCCAGCGCCACATGAGCTTGGAGAAGGCCCAAAGGATGGCCATGACTACGACGACGGTGCCGCGGATGAGCGCTGGGAACTCTGCATAAGGAGCGTTGTAATAATCCTCGGGCGTCTGCTTAAACAGGCGCATGGGCTACCTCCTTTGGTTGATGAGGTCCTCGATAATGCGGACGACCTCGTCGATGGTGTGGGCGGTGGAGTCGACGTGCACGGCGTCCTCGGCGGGCACGAGCGGGGCGACCTCGCGGCTGCTGTCAAGCTTGTCGCGCTGCTTAAGGGCGTCGAGGGTCTCGTCGACCTCGGCCTCGAGTTGCGCGGGCGTGAGCGGCTGGGCGTCGTTTTGGTGACGCTGCAGCACGCGGCGGCGGGCGCGCTCGCGCGGGTCAGCGGTCAGGAAGACCTTGACCTGCGCGTTAGGGAACACGACGGTTCCGATGTCGCGACCCTCGGCCACGATATCGCGGTCCTCGGCGGCGCGGCGCTGATGGATGAGCATGGCGGCGCGCACGCCCGGGTAGGCCGAGACCTTGGACACGTTGGCGTCGACCTGCGGGGTACGAATGGCGGCCGAAGCGTCCTTGCCGTCAATGGTCAGGCGCGTATCCTCGCCGGTGCCGTTGGTAAAGCGAATCTCGATCTGCTCGGCGAGGGCGTCGATGGCCGCCTCGTCGTCCAGATCGATGTCGCGGTCGAGCGCGGCGAAGGTGACGGCGCGATACATGGCGCCCGTGTCGAGCTTGTTAAAGCCCAGCTGGCGGGCGATCTCCTTGGCGATGGTGGACTTGCCGGAACCGGCGGGGCCGTCGATGGCGACGATCATGCAATGCTTCCTTTCGATGGTTGACGTGCTGGTATGGTTCGCGGGTGCTGCGGCTTGGCGGTCTGCCTAGCCCGTGTAGCGCTCGCGGTAGGTGTTGCGCTTGGGTGCGGAGCCGTGGCTGCCGTGGTGACGCGTGCGGCTGGCGGGCGTGTCTTGGGGCTTGTCGCCGTTGCGCTTGGCGCTCGCCTGCTTAGGCGGGATGCCGCCGGACTTGAGGATCTGCACCTCGCGGTCGGTGAGCTCGCGCCACGATCCCTTGGCCACGCCCTCGAGCTCAAGGCCGGCAAAGTTGCAGCGATGCAGACGGATTACCGGATGGTGAATCTTGCTCAACATGCGCTTGACCTGGTTCTTGCGGCCCTCTCGAATGATGACCTCCACGGCGGTGGTGCCGGGCTTGACGCCTTGCGGAGCCACGG
Source organism: uncultured Collinsella sp. (assembly GCA_958405195.1). Lineage (GTDB taxonomy): Bacteria > Actinomycetota > Coriobacteriia > Coriobacteriales > Coriobacteriaceae > Collinsella. Next base: position 96,952 of record CATYDM010000003.1, on the reverse strand, counting down.
CCACGGCCTCGCGCGCGTTGATGACGCGGCAGATTGCTGGCTGGCATAGGCCGTCGTCGAGCTCGATGCCACGGCGGAGCGGTTCTAGATCGCGGTCGGTCAGCTGCCCGTCCACGAGTGCCTGGTAGGTCTTGTAAACGTGCTTGCTCGGGTGCAGCAGGTCCTGCGACAGGTCGCCGTCGGTGGTAAAGAGCAAAAGGCCTGTGGTGTCGCGGTCCAGACGACCCACCGGGAAGAGTCCCGGAAAGCGGTCGCGGGGGACCAGGTCGGCCACGCAAGGGCGCTCCTGCGGGTCGCTCATGGTGGTGAGGTAGCCGGTCGGCTTGTAGAGCATCAGGTACACGGCGCCCTGGTTGAGCTTGACGGGCATGCCGTCGACCTCGATATGGTCGCGGTCGACGTCGACCTTGGTGCCCAGTTCGGTCGCGACCTCGCCGTTGACGGTCACGCGGCCGGCGGTCATCAGGTCCTCCGAGCCACGGCGGCTCGCCACGCCCGCGCGCGCTAAAAAGCGCTGCAGGCGCATGGTGTGCGGATAGACGGGCTGGGCGTCGGTGGCGGGTACTGCGTTGCCCATGGCGCGCGTCTCCCCTACTTCGTTAGTCCTCGTCATGCAAATCCTCCGAGGTCTCGTCGACGACCAGGGTCTCCAAGTTCTCGACTGCCTCAACATCTACAACATCGGTATCGAGCAGTTCGCGTTCTTCGTCTAAGTCCTCGGCTTGCTCCTCGAGCGTGGACTGAATACTGCGGCCGCTCAGACGCTCGCGGATAAACTGGCGCGACTGCTCGTCTGGGGCAAACTGCTCCAGGTCGGGCAGGTCGCGGGTGGAGCGCAGGCCGAACTTTTCCAAGAAGGCGTTGGTCGTGCCGTAGATGATGGCTTGACCGCGCTGGGGGTCGCGGCCGAGCTCGCGCACCAGACCTTTGTCTACGAGTGACGCGATGACGCCGTCGGAATTAACGCCGCGGATGCCCTTGACCACCTCGCGCGTCACGGGCTGGTGGTATGCGATGACGGCCAGGGTTTCGAGCGCCGCCTGCGACAGCTTTTGCGTGTCCCAGCTCAGAACATAGGCCTCGACCACGTCGTGGTAGGCGGGATGCGTAAACAGGCGCCAGCCGCCGGCGACCTCGCGCAGCTGAAAGCCGCGGTTGGCCTCCTCGTACTCAACCTTGAGCTCGGCGAGCAGCGACGCGCACTCGCCGGGGGCGATATCCAGTGCGCCGGCCAGCGCGGGCGCGCTCACCGGGTCGCTCGACACCAGCAGCAGTGCCTCGAGGGCGCCTTTGAGGCTGTTTGCCTCCAGCGTGGAGAGGGTTGACATGGTTGCGGCTCCTATTCGGTGAGCTCGGGGCCCTCGCCGGGCACATAGGCCTCGGCGCCCTCGACTCGGTTGATGCAGATGGTTCCGAAGATCTCGTCCTGACTCAGCGTGAGCGAGCCGCGCTTGGCGAGCTCAAGCATGGCCAGGAAGGTGACGACGAGCTGCTCGGTGGTGGCGTCGCCGTCCAACAGCTCACGGAAGGTGCAGGTTTGGTGCGCCATGGTAAAGCGGTCGACCGAGGCCACCGTCAGATCGAGCGGCACGCGATGCGGTGCCACGTGCTCGGCCTCCAGCAGGAAGGTCTGGCGCTTGCCGTCCAGGTCGGCGCAGATGACGGCGAGGCCGCGCAGGGTGATGCCGGCCAGGTAGTCGGGCATAAGGCCTAGGAACTCGGGATCGGGGCCGGCCACACGCGGGTGCATGCGGCTTTCGGCCTGCATGCGGGTACCGAGGGCCGCAGCCGCGCCTTTAAACTGCTTGTAGGCAATCAGGCGCTGGATCAGGACCTCGCGCAAGGCGTCGCCGTCGAGCGCGCTGAGTTCCTCGAGGTCTTCGTCGAACTCGTCATCGTCGTCATCGACTTTGCGCGGGGCTTCCTGCGGCACCAGAGAGGCGGCCTTGATGTCCAAAAGGGTTGCCGCGACCAGCAAAAAGTCGCTCGCCACGTCCAGGTCCAGCGCCTCGATGCGCTCGGCCTCGGCAAGGTACTGTTCGGCCACCTCGCTGATAGAGATGGCGCCGATATCTACTTTTTGGCGGGTTACCAGCTGCAGCAGCAGGTCGAACGGTCCGCTGTAGACCTGCGTCGACACGCGATACGACATCTTCGACCTCCTTTGACGGCGCCTTCGCGGCGCGGTTTGGGTGCATGTTGCGACCGTTTTGCACGGTCGACCTGTTAGTTTACCTTAGATGCCGGCGATTGCGAAGTTAAGCAGCTGCTCAGCTAGCGGATACACGGTAACGTCGAAATAGCGGCCGATCACATCGATGCCAGTCCACATGGGCAGCAGATACAGCACGATGATGAGTATGGGCATGGCGTATCGCTGCAGCTGATAGTAGTTGGCGAGGGCCTTGCCTTTGAGGAACGGCACGATGATAGACGAGCCGTCGAGCGGCGGGATCGGGATGAGGTTAAAGAACGCGAGCGACAGGTTGACCACGATAAACGTGGCACCGAAGTTCAGGATTTGCGACGCCACGGTAAAGGACATGCTGACATAGAGGTTGCCATAGGCCAGGTGCATGAGGGCTGCGGCCAGGCACGCGAGCGCGATGTTCGATGCGGGGCCGGCCGCGCTCACCAGGACCTCGTCGCGTTTGGGGTGCTTAAGGTTGTTGAGGTAGACGGGCACGGGCTTGGCAAAGGCGAACACCGGACCGCCGGCGGCAAGCATAAGCAGCGGCAGGATGATGGTGCCAAACGGGTCGATATGGTTGAGCGGGTTGAGCGACACGCGGCCGCGCGAACGCGCCGTCTTATCGCCGAGTGCCCAGGCTGCGGCGGCGTGTGCGCTCTCGTGGATCACGATGCCGACGATAACGGCAACGGCGCTGGCAAGCAGGTTCATATAGTAGCTGTTGGACATGGCGCTCCCCTAGCGGACGCGGCGCGAGGCGCGCGTGAGCAGGTAGTCGGCCACAAACAGGATGACGGCAACGATGGCGTAATCCAAGCGGAACACGCCGCCAAAGGGCGAGGTGATGACGCCGTATCCGGCGATGGCACTCGGCAGTGCGCGAGAAAGCTCGACGATAAAGCCGACGATCTGCAGCTTGGCGGTCAGGCCGCTAAAGCACAGCAGTACGGTCATCGCGCTCATAAAGATGCCGCAGATGCGGCACGCGATGGCGATGATGCTCATCGCCACGGCAGCGGCCTTACGAGAGTTCACGCGCGGTCTCCTCTTCGATCTGGGTGGAAAGCTCGAGCCATTCATCCTCGAGCTTGGGCAGCTCTTGCTTAAGGCCGTTATATTCCCCCAGCGCGGCGTTGAATTTGTCCTGATCGGCATAAAGCTCTTCGCTTGCCATCAATTCCATAAGCTCGTCATAGCGGGCACGTTTTTTGTCGAGCTCCGTCTCGATCTTCTTAAGCTGGTTGCGCACGCCCTTGAGTTTTTTGTTGAGCGCGGCGCGGGCCTGGGCCTCGGCGCGCTTTTGCTCCTTGGTCTTTTTGCCCTCGGCAGGCTTGGGGGCGGCGGCGCTGGGCTGGGTGGGGCTGGTCGGCTTGGTTGCCTTGTCCGCGGCCGGTGCGCTCTCCCCTGCCGCCTCGGCGGCGCGGGCTGCGAGGTCCTCGCGCTTGTAGAGGTAGTAGTCGTAGTCGCCGTCGTAGACCGTGACCTTGCCGTCGCGGATGTCAATGATGCGGTTGGCCACAGCGCGTACCAGGTGCTCGTCGTGGCTGATCAGCACGATGGTGCCGGGGAAGTTTTGCAGGGCGTTCTCGAGCATGTCCACCGAGTCGATGTCCAGGTGGTTGGTGGGCTCGTCCAGGCACAGGAGTGCCTCGGGGGCCGCGAGCATCTTAGCCAGGGCCAAGCGCGCCTTTTCGCCGCCGGAAAGGACGCGTACCTGCTTTTCGATGGAATCGTTGTCGCTAAACAGGAAGGCGCCCAGCAGGCTGCGCTGCTGCGGCACGGTCCACTTGGGCGTGACGGTATCGATCTCTTGCAGGACGGTATTGGATTCGGTCATGCCCTCGAGTGCGTGCTGGGCGTAGTAGGCCACGCCCACGTTGGTGCCCAGGTCGCGGGTGCCGGTGGTGGGCGGCTCCAGGCCGGCGAGGATTTTCATGAGCGTGGACTTGCCGGCGCCGTTGGGGCCGACGAGCGCCACGTGCTCGCCGCGGTAGAGCTTGAGGTCGATGTCGCTGTAGATGTGCTTGTCGCCGTAGGACTTGGACACGCCCTCCAGGCCCACGACCATGTCGCCGGAGCGCGGCGGGTCGGGGAACTTAAAGTCGATGTGCTTGTGGCCTTCGGGCAGGATGACGAGCTCCTTTTTAATCTGCTCGATCTTGCGGATGCGTTCCTGCGCCTGGGCAGCCTTGGTGGGCTTGTAGCGGAACTTGTCGACGAAGACCTGCATGTGGGCGATGTCTCGTTCCTGGGCGGCGCGCTTGGCACGCATCTGCTCCAGGTTGTCCTCGCGCTGCTTGAGGTAGCTGCTGTAGTTGCCGGTGTAGGTGGTCACGCGACGGTTTTCGAGTGCGGCGACGTGGTCGACGCAGGCGTCCATGAAGGCGCGGTCGTGGCTGACGATGAGGACGGCGCCGTCGTAGTTGGCGATAAAGCCGCGCAGCCATTGGACGCTCTCGAGGTCCAGGTGGTTGGTGGGCTCGTCCAGAAGCAGCAGGTCAGGATGGCGCAGGAAGAGCTTTGCCAACGCGATGCGCATCTGCCAGCCGCCGGAGAACTCGGAGCACGGGCGCTCAAAGTCGGTGACCTTAAAGCCCAGGCCGGACAGGATCTTGCGGGCGTTACTCTCGAGTTCGTAGCCGCCCAGATGCTCAAAGCGGTCCTGGACCTGGCCGTACTCGTTGAGGAGGGCGTCGACGTCCTTGCCTTGCTCGGAGAGTTCGGTGATCTGGGCCTGCAGCTCGTTGGCGCGCTCGCCCATGCGGCGGATTTCCTTGGCGGCGGCCATGACCTCGGCAAGAATGGTGGTGTCCTTTTGCTCCAGGTTAGTTTCCTGCTCTAGATAGCCTACCTGGCAGTCCTTGGCGTACTGGACCTGTCCGGCGTCCGGGCTGTCGATGCCCATGATGATCTTGAGCATGGTGGTTTTGCCGGCGCCGTTGGGGCCCACGAGCGCGAAGCGCTCGCCGGGGTTGATCTGGAAGGACGCGCCGCTAAAGAGGACGCGCGCGCCGAAGCTTTTTTCGATCTTGTCGACCAGGAGGATCATGGTGCCGCCTTTGACCTTGTGTGCCTATATGAAAAAAGGCCCCAACTTGCGTTGGAGCCTCATTCAATGCTCGGGTGGAGACGAGGGGGATCGAACCCCTGACCTCTTGACTGCCAGTCAAGCGCTCTCCCAGCTGAGCTACGCCCCCGTGCGAAGAAGTACTATACGGGAACTCTCACGGCGATGCAAGGACAATTTTGGAAAATTTCGCAGTCGCGGCGCAGGCCGCCATCCGCCCAACGACCGTCCCGCCGGCGCCGGGCCCATTATCGGGGCCGATCGCGCTCCCGCCGACCCGGCGATTTCAAAACCATGCCGGTTTACGGGGCCAGGCCGGGAACCCCCGAGCATGCCGTAATCGGTAAAATCAAAACCGCAGGTAGACGACTTGCGCATTCAGCGAAATGCAGGGTATGGACGGCCGGTCCGGGTCCAGCCCCGTAATCCGGCATAGTTTTGAAATGGTTCTTGTCAACCAGCATAATCTTTTACGTGGATTTGAACTGCAAACGTTTTTCAAAGCAATTTGGCAGGCATATGGAGTGGGAACTATGGCAAAAAGAAGCCGGGCTATTTGCCCGGCCCCTCGATTCTCTGGTGGGCCCTCCGGGATTCGAACCCAGAACCCAGGGATTATGAGTCCCCTGCGCTAACCGTTGCGCCAAGAGCCCTTATAAAATGGCGCGTGCAATAGAGGCCAATAGAACAGGCCACCCATCTTGAACCACGACGTGAAATACTACCATGCACGCGGCGCCCGTTCAACGCACGATCTTGTCGACCAGGAGGATCATGGTGCCGCCTTTGACCTTGTGTGCCTATATGAAAAAAGGCCCCAACTTGCGTTGGAGCCTCATTCAATGCTCGGGTGGAGACGAGGGGGATCGAACCCCTGACCTCTTGACTGCCAGTCAAGCGCTCTCCCAGCTGAGCTACGCCCCCGTGCGAAGAAGTACTATACGGGAACTCCCCCGCCGATGCAAGGATAATTTTGGAAAAACTTTCCGGAGGCGCGGGCGCCGCTGGGACGAGAGCGCGGCGCGGACTCGAGGGCAAGGGACCCGCGATGCCGGATCCGGCCCGCGGGGCGCGCCCCGCGGGCGGCGGCGCTGCCGCCGCCCTCCTCCCCGGCGCCCCCAGGGCATCTCGGGTTCCGCCGCTCGCCGGTTTTCGCTTCCACCCCACGGGCCGCCATCCGCCCAACGACCATCCCGCCGGCGCCGGGCCCATTATCGGGGCCGATCGCGCTCCCGCCGACCCGGCGATTTCAAAACCATGCCGGTTTACGGGGCCAGGCCGGGAACCCCCGAGCATGCCGTAATCGGTAAAATCAAAACCGCAGGTAGACGACTTGCGCATTCAGCGAAATGCAGGGTATGGACGGCCGGTCCGGGTCCAGCCCCGTAATCCGGCATGGTTTTGAAATGATACTAATTCACTAGCAGGAAAACTAGGTCGTTCTAGCGCCTTGTCGCCGGCTAATTTCCGAGTTCCAACCAGTTGCACAGAACATTTGCTCGCAGTCGCGTCTCGGCGCGCTTCATTGCCTCGGATTTGGCTTTATATCGAATCCCCAAACGACTGCAGACGCTTTTGACTATGGCGTCTAGCTGTTTTTTGTCGTTAAGCATATCGTGGGTTACCAGGAACACATCGAAACCCATGCTCTGGAGCGCAGTCATGCGCTCCGCATCTTGGTCAAGTACCGCGCCTGACCCATGGATGACCTCACCTTGGATTTCGATAATTGCTGCCTTCATTAGGATTGGGTTTACAATCACGATGTCACCGTAGCAAACCTTTTGACCTGCGATGCTTTGGGCTTCCTCGGATAGAGGGGTTAAATCGTTGAGGTATACGTATCTGAATCCTGAACCACCTAGACGTCGAGAACGACTTAGAAGCAGGACCCCCGCGACCTCGAGCGGAGACGCAGCAATGCCGATAACCTGCTGAGCGGCATCATAAAACTGCTTTCCCCACATTTGACTTTTGACCTTTTCGGCGAATCGATGCGAGTCGCTCAGTTCGATGAGTGGCTTTCTCATCCAAATCGAAGTACCTTTGAGTTTCGTAACCTCTCTTCCATCCTCGCGATTGTTCGTTTGGCCTTCATTTGCTGGGACCTTTACGGTTGTGCGGGCATAAACTCGTTTCCAAGGAATCTCGTCTTCGCCTTCTCCAAGTTCGAACAGATCCTGCGTGCTGGAATTGCGATTCTCCTTTAACGCGATTTTTAACTGCATTTCGACAGCGGGGGTCGGCTCGAAAACAGAAAACCAGCCGCAAAGTTCGTACATAGCCAGTACGAGATCTATTTGGGAAACAAAGCGTGTCATAGTAAATAACGTGTTAAGCGGATTGGTGACGCTAAAGCCTAAATGAGTGTCGGTTGTTGTGCCGGTATCCGAAGCCCCTTCCCAGCGAATAGTGGAGCGCAATCCCGAGTGGTGATTACAACAACCTGGCGAAGCAACAGCGATAATCGGGGTCTTGAGGACATCGGTTACGAAAGGGGCTTGGGATAGGGCCCGCCAGCCGTCATCGGAGCTGGGTAGGCGCGGGTAGATGTCACGCACCTGCGGTGGGCAGCGCCAGTAGCGGAATGCGGTGTTTGCGCAGACGATCTCGTCCATATGGCCTCCCCTGGTTTCGACCGTAGGCCGTGCGGATTGCGGGCATGGCCGATTATCTACCGGGGCATCATGCGGGTAAGTACGGGAAGCAAACCAAATGCTGACAAAAGCATGCCGAGTTCCGCCGAAAAACCGTCGTGTGATAGAAAACCGCTGGAAGGAGCTTTGGGCATGTGGTCCCTGTCTCCACATTTGCGCGCGGATCACATGGGGAATTCAATGAAAATACGCATGCGTTTTATACAAAACATGCAATGGCGTCAGCAAAAAGGGTGCGAAAAAAATGACGCCTTATACGACTACGATTCGTTTTGGAATCACCCTTGGTGTCAAAAAGAAAAAGGCCAGAGGCTTAACACCTCTGACCTGTACTTTAGATGGTGGGCGATACAAGATTCGAACTTGTGACCCCATCCGTGTGAAGGATATGCTCTACCCCTGAGCCAATCGCCCGTCGCCTTTCGGCAAAAGAGATACTAACATAGTCGTGCGAGGTTTTCCAAGAACTTTTTGCCCTCGATTGTAAAGGCGTTGGCGTCGACCGCGCCATGGCAAGCGCCGTAACCAGCAAACCCGCAGCTCAACCACCCTTTACCGCTTGATCCACGACGTTTCAGGGCGGCAGATAAGTCGTGCGTTGTTGTAGGCCATGTCGAGTGTGAGACAGGTGCGCGCTGCGTAGAAGCCGTCCTCGCGCTGGATGGTCAGCGCCAGTTCGGGCTTGTCGCCGGTCAGGCACAGCGGTAGGAGTAGCTGGATCCGGCCGCCGTAGAACTGCGGCACCGCGAGCGTGTAGTTGGCTGCGGCGCGGCGGGCGGCCTCGACGACGGCTCCCTCAAAGGCACGGCGCAGCAGCAACGAATTGCCCTCCCCCATCAGACTGGCGGGAATGCGCGTAAGGTTTTCCTCGTCGCCCAGAATGTGGTCGATGTTGGAGCGGATGGGAAGGCGGTAGTCAAAGACCAGCTCGGAGGGGTCCTCGGCAAAGCGCACGCGGCACGGCAGGTACTCAAATGAGACCAGCATGGGGTCGCTCTCCTTATAGAAGCCCTTCAAAAACCAGCGCTGGCGCGCGTCGGGCTTGGTATTGGGCTCAAACAGGCCGTAGATGGTCTCGTAGCGGCGCGTGTACAGGCCGGTGTTGAATAGGCAACGGTCGTCGTCGAACACCAGCGGCAAGTTGGACGGGGCGGTCTGGTCCACGTCACGCTCGGTCAAGAACACCGCGCGGCTAAACGAAAACGACAGGTAGTTTTTGAGGATGCGGTTGCCGGAACCCCAGTCCTCGGGGTCGGCGAGGTCGGCCAAGCGCTCGTAACAGGGCTCGGGGCAAAACGCGAAGTCGTACACATTGCTGCACAGGGTGCTTGGGATCTCCATGTGGCGTCCATTCCATTTCATAGTTAGAGTTTGGATGCTTAGATTTTATACGTGCGACGCACCGTCGAGACACACAACGCAATTGCGGCGCAGCTCGTCGGCGAGTTCTGCTCGCGTGCGGTTTCCGGAAACAAGGTCCTGGATCCAGGCGTAGTGCTGGTTGTCTTTGGGTTCCGGGCTATCGGAAAGTACGATTGGAGCACTAGCGGCGTAACAGGAAGGTCCCGCCCGTCAACATCGGCAATCATGAGTTGACAAGCGTAATCATGGTTCAATTGCGGTTTAGCAATAGAATGTCAGGGAATCATCACCAAAGGTTTCGCGCCACTTGTCACAAATGTATCGATGGTTCATGGTGATTAGTTTTGAAAGATCCCTGAGATCCTTAGCCGGAATCTTGCTCTCGTTGTTCGCAAGTGTGCATCCGCCATTTTTAGTGAGCCAAAACTTAGTCGAGTTAGCAGCCGCCCTCTTTACCCCTACATGGATGTGAACGGGTTCTCCGTTTTCCGCGATCCAAAAGAACAGAACATACTGTCCAAAAACAAGAATTCGAGGCATTATGCCACCGCCGGTCCAGCTTTTTGCCGTTCTGCAAGCTCGAAGATAAACGGAGCGTTTGATCTAACGAACTCGGTCAAAAAATCCAGTTCGTCAGTAGAAAATCCTTCGACGTTAAACCATTTGACCGCAGGTAGAAAGCATTCTGCATGGTCAAAACCAAAATCAACCGGGCGCTCGACGGCTACGCGAACGGTCCCGTCGTCTCGTGTTTCTGAGTAGGCAAACTGAGTGCCGTCATCTAGCTGAACATAGCTCCAAAGCATTGCTGCCTCCTTAGTGTTTATATCCAAGTATAAACAGCCGCTTAGATGCAACGTGATGCGAATTGAATTATTCCCATAAGACCTGAACTGCTGATTATTTGTATTACTGAGATTTGAACCACCTCACACTTCAGTGTCTTTTTGGCATGGAAAACCGTCATTGTGCGAAAGTCGGACTTTATGTCAAGGATCGTCTTCAGATTCAAGCGCTCGCATGCTTAACTACTTGCAGGCGCTTGAATCCTATAGATTACCCAAATGCTGCTCAACAGCCTCCATGCCAACCTCCGCATATTTTAGGAGGCCTTGTATATCGTTGTAGTTCTTGGGCAATCGATCTTTTTCAATGCCAGTAATTTTTGCAAATAATTCGATTGTCAGATCGAGTGCGAAGTCGATTAGTTTTTGAATTTCGCCGTAAGTTAAAGGAAGTCGCCTAACAAGCTCATCATATTTCAGTGCTTCCATGTCGCTATGGGCGAAAACCTTATTTCGCTGATCGCGAAGCATGTCAGTTAGTTTACGGAGACTGTTGAGTCGTTTTTTCCATAAATTGGAAAGGTCATGAGTGGTTATACACACAGTAACCATTCTGTAATGATTTCCGAACAGCTTTTCATCTGAGCGTTGTGACTCAACTTCTTTGGGGTAGAAACGCTCCTCGTCCTTTGCCAATGGATGAACGATTGGATTAAGCCTGTCAAAGTTTGGTCGATCACTGAATATAGAGATTGCAAGTGCATCGATTTCAGCAGAATGAGACGAGACGTCTTCTATCGCTTTCCCAATACTGACGTCGCTTTTGGCATCAAATAACCGTGCGCAATTCATGAAACAGGATTCGGTTAATGCAAGTTGTGTAAAGCTGAAGAAGCAGCCAGCGCAAATTACTTCATTCTCATAGTCGGAAGATGCTTTAGACAGTTCGCGAAGGATTGCTAGTTTCGTGTTGGCATAAAATGCCTCGTTGTATAGATAGCTGCAACGCTCAAGCAGCTCAAGAAGGCCGGCGTTTAATTCTTTCTTGGCAGCGTCAACTGTATGATCCGATTCGTGGTACATGTTAGATTAATCCTGAGCAATTGTCGTAATAAATTAATCTACTAATGCGTCGTTAAGAATATGGCCTTCTACATAGTCTATCGAAATGGGTGCTTCAGCACCGACATGCGGCAGCCATGAGCACTGTCCCAAGCAGCGAAAGCGCCAAAGAAGCGGCTATCCAGTTGTTGTCGCCGGTCTTGGGGAGTGCCACAGTTGTTGCGGTGGCAGGCTTGGGCTTGACCGTCTTGGCGACCGTGGTCTTGGTTGTCGTGGCCGCGGGTTTCAGCGCGGGATTTTCCGTGGACCGTGGTGGGCTCTCCGGCAGCGGGGTTAGCATCGATGGGAGACTTATCCACACTATCGCCAGGCACAACGACCCCATCGGTCTCCTCCGCCGGCGGCGTGGCCACATCGGGCTCAATCACCACGTGCGCTGCCACGACCCCTGCAGCATCCACCACGCCACCAGCACCAAAGACTCCGCCAGCAGGCGTCACAAACCGCGCGGACACAAGCGACCCGCCCGTGCACGCAACACCGCCGTCGGCACCGGTCGCATCGAGCCACGAGGCATCGACGGAAAGCCGACAGCCGGCCGCACCATCGCCAAGGCCCGCATCCTGCAGATACACGCCATAGGCGCGCACGCCCGCTCCGAACCCGGCGCCCGCGGCAACGACGCGCCCGCCGCCGCGCACGGCCATGTCGCCTGCGATCACGCCGGCAACCGCCTCGTCCGTAATATCGGCCCCGTCCGCCCGGGCATCGACGGTGCAACCGTCCACCACGAGCGGCTGCGAGACGTGGATCCCGCACTGCGAGCCCGATGCCGCCAGGGACCCGGTGCCGCGAAGCGTCAGGTTGCCCCACACCTCCATGCCGCACTGCGTGATGTCCGCATCGGGCGCATTCGACTCCGTCACCGAGTTTTGCCCGGCGAGCGTCACGACCAGGTCGCCGTCGGCGGCGGTGGCGTCGCCCGCGTAGCCGTCAAGCTCCAGATGGCCGGCATCGGTCCAGGCCCAGCCGGGGCCCGACACGCCCGGCTCGCAGTACGTCGCGCCCGCGATAAACAGGCTCTCCGCGCCCGCGGCACAAGAAGGCCCGCCCAGCAAAACGCATAGGCAGGCCATGGCAGCGATCGCGATGTGATGACGGCCGGTGTGGGACTCGGCGGCAAACATAGCCGCTCCGATCTTCGCAAGAGCCAATAGAATGTGCACCAGAAAATGCCCCGGTAGCAGCAGCTATTAGTTTAGCGAGATCAGACCTTAAATAAAGAAAATGCCTCTGAGCAGTGACGATAATTAGGTGTAAATCGTTTTGCCAGTCGGTGAAAGGATGAATTCGGGTTGACCCAGACGTACTACACCAACAAGCTATTGAACGACTTTGTTCAATCACATGTCTGTATCGGAATCTGCCGATACATGTTGAGCCCTTTCGTCCAACTCTTCAATAGCTTCTTTGAAGTCATTGCGAATACATTCGGTCCTCAACTGTCCCATGCGTGATTTGAATCCGACTTTGACTAATCTGTCGTCAATACTTCTTAACCATTTAATAGCTTCGGTTAAACTCTGACCATCTGAGTACTTCTTTATGTCTCTATTGAAAAATGAATGTAGAGACATTTGAGAAGCTGCTGTTCCTTCATAGATTGACGCAGCAACATATTCAGCTGGTACATTCAAAATCGTCCTTGAGTACCCGGACTGCATAGCTTCTTTAAATAGCTCGGAGAGCGTATTTCCTGTATCCCCATTAACATCGGACAGCTCTAGGCTGATGCGATTTAATGCTCGTTCACTTTCCTCTTTTTCAACGCTTGATATAAGCTCATCCATAATTTGATTAGCGTTCATACCGTAAAAGTCATTGGCCATTGCCCGCTCTTGCCTTAATTTGTCCGCGTTGCACTTAGGGTCACGATTGGCGGCTAGCCGAAGCGATTCGAGAAGCTTCTCGCGAAATGCTTCATCCCAGAATCCAAGATCAATTAGATTAAGCGCGATCCTGATAATCTTATAAAACCAACCTTGAGAATACCGTCCCTCAGTTAAAAGTAATTCAAGTTGATTCGCCAACAATTTAACCTGATCATCTTCCAGCCAGGGCAAAGCAAACCATTGGTTTTCTATATCTTGCGCTTCGAGATCCGCGGCCGATTCAGGGTTTTCCGCTATAACATACTCCTTGAAAGAGTGCTCGATAGCATTAGGGCTTACATTCCCTCCTTCTGTTAAGGGGGCAAGAGCCTTGGATATCAGTAAATAGTTTTCGTATTCAATAAACTCAGAATTATCGATCATGTTCACAGCTTTGTTAGAGGTATCGGGCTTTTTGGGAGTATTTCCTGCCGATGCCCGGACTGCGTAACTAATAAAATTCGAGAGCGCTTGGGCTCTTCCGGATGATTTTACGGTCTTATCGACAAGAACTGATGTACTCAAGACGTAGTTAATGGTTGGAATTGATCTGGATAAAGCCCTTACAATAATGGCGGATCCTTTAATTCCATCAATAATTGCGTCATCAATATCAAAATCAATATGTTCTGGAAATTGAAGCCTGGGTTTAACTAAGCCCTGATAAAGTGTCTGCAGATCAGGCTCAAACATAATTTGACTCATGATCGCTTTTTCGACAGAGTTCTCATCCTCAAATGACAGCGGCTTATTTCTGACAAGCATTACATGCCAGCCATGATTCTCGACCATGTTGTTGACGAACCCAAGAAATGTCCGATCGTCATGAGCGAAGCTGCTACGTTCGCAATCATCAAATATCACGAGAGCATTCTTCGTGTCGAGTAAGGGCAACAGCAAGTCGGGTTTTAGGGAAAACTGAATTCCAAGGTCTTCAATCTTATTATTCAACATTGAAGAACCAGCCTTAATGGCGTTTTTCACCAATGCGCTTATCGCGGCGCATATACCACCTACGGCTTTTTCGGATAAGGGGAGACAAGAAGCGATAACCCGATTGAGAGCCTCTTCATAATTGGAAACACCGAATAGCGAAACGCGACATATCTTTATGTCCATTTTGTTAAGTGCAGTTTTTAGAATGTTCTCGCAATAATAAGTCTTACCCGAACCCCATTCGCCATGTAGGACTAAAGCCTGAAGATCAATGTCGTCACATTGCATGTAGCTTTTAATTACCTCGGTGATCTCATCGGCTTGCATAGGTTTTCTCCAAACGGTATTTTACATTTTGCAATGCTAGACCTAGTGTTTGTTGAGCAGTTGTAGTTGTCATATGTTATCTAAACCGTTAGATATGTATTTCATTGAGCCTGTTCAACTTAGTAATTGCCAGGCTGGTCGCAAATAATGAATGATTAATTCGGATTAACGTAACAAATACGGATAACTTGAATTGTGCCAAATTTATTGAAGACTGAGACGTGCAAGATAATCGAACTCCCCAGACCCCACTTAAGCAGGTCCCTCTTGTACACTCCGTCTGCACTTCGAGCTTGTCCGTTTAAGAAAGCTCAATCGAGCTCTCTGCAACTTCAATACCGGGTGCGTATTTCTCTACCAAAGCGTCCAAAATCACACGGTTTCCCGGTGTCATCTTTGGGGAAGCGACGATCTTCATCGAAGAAAATGCTTCGTCTGAGATAATCAAATCGTAAAAGGAAGGAATTTCGGGATCGCATCTATCAAGTATGACCTCAGTGGCCCTCTTAACTGCTTCAACATCACCCTTGATTACAGAGGCGATGCCCACAGGAACTGCCGTCAAAACATATCGCCATTCGTTTTGGTATGACCAGGCAGTAGCTTTGTGAATCCCAAGTGTGTTTAAATCGGCTTCTATCCAGCCGTTTTCGCAGTTACGGATCAACTTTGGAAACAGAAGCGACTTATCGTTCGTATACTGGACTTCATGAAGCATCTCAACGCTTCGGGCCATTTCTTTAAAATGAATTTTTTTATCCCAAAAGTCTTCGAGCGGCAATTGAAGTCCATCAAACTTGCCACCAAGAGCATTCAAAACTGCGTCACTAGATAACTTACTTAGGCTTTCGGTAGACACAGAGTACCGCTTAAACGGATGACTCTTCATTTGGATTCTTACTCCACATTCAGCTCCAGCGTACTCGCGCCACATGGGGATACTCTCCTCATCAGAAGAGGTCCAACAACTGACGAGCTTCATTTTTCCAAGATTTTGAGAGTCTGCTGAACGCTGTTCTTGTGGGTCATCAACCTTATCTAACCGGCTGAACCTGATAGTTCGATTATGCAGAATCAAGGCCAGCGTATCTAGGCTTGCATAATGATAGAGAACGGCGGGTGCTTCCATGTTTGGCTCCTAGCTATAACAATGAGTCCATATCACTGTTCATCAAAACTTATAGACGCGATCGTCGACGCGCCAATGCCCATTTAGGCGGCACACCTTAATCCTTGCCTTGCGAGCGCAAACGCGGAGATGGCCAGAGATGACCGTCGCTGGCATATCGCTTTCACACCCCCAGCACGATGATTGACGCACATGTGCACCACGATTTACGCCGTGCATGCACATCAGCGTTAAGCCCAATCGTCACCACAGGCCTCTTCCAATGAAATGGAATATGACATCACGAATTACCATAATTTCCCGAGCCATCAAAATGCAATCGCGAACCATTTCAAGCAAATAGGTGTTGCCTCGAGAATCGTTGGTCCCATCCTCACGCAAAGTGCGAATGACTTGAGTCGTGCAGTCGAAATCCGTCCGATTATGACTAAATGCATTGCGCAGAACCGGATTCCAACACTGCTTGATAAGACCAGTAAATGGGCCCGTACCGACAGCGTTGAATCGCTTTGCCTTAGGGGCTACAGAAAGCTTGTCGAACGACTTTGCACCTAGGTCTACGCCTTTGGGCATGACATCGAACGCCCCGTTACATTCGATGTTGTCGAGCCCGATAAACAGAACAAGCAGGCTGCCAATAAGCTCATATTCCCGACAATAAAGCTTCTCAATATCACTAGGAGTGCAGCAGAACGTTCCGTACTTTTCCAAGTCATAGGCGTTTCCCGCCATAAGAAAAGTAAAACCGTTGAGGAGAACCGGATAAGATTCGGCTACGGAATCCAGAACTTCGTTGATTTCAGCAAGCAGCGACTTGGCAGTCATATCGGTTTTAAGGTAGTAACCTGCTAGGCCGGAAAGCGCCTCTGCCTCTAGACCAGAAACGAGTTTTTCACATTCAACAGCGCGCTCATGCGCGTCGCTTCCTGCAATCATGGGGAGACCGAGCCAAGACATTCTCACGATTCGGCTCAGCAAGGAATAGTGTCGATTGTCCTCGCCTAACAGTTTGCGCTCGAATTCCGAAAGAACCTTATCCGCATAATCGTCATGCCCATCGCAATACAGTTGAAGAGCGGTCCTCAGGGTAGGCCAGTCTTCGCGGTAATAATGAAGACAATAAACCATATCGCTCACGTACTCGCTGAGTTCATCAAACGGAATCAGCCCAGAGGCTCTGATAAAGGGGCTTGTCATACAGGCACAATGTTCTACTGATATTTTATATGACGGAAGCTCACCAGATAACTCCACCATAACTCGGGCGCAATCTAAATTTCCACCCATGGAGGCAACCGTGCCAGGGTCGAGATTAAAATCAATCAAAGCGCAGCTCGGGTCAAGGCGAACCGCTCCGTCGATTCGGTTCCGGCACTGCGGACACAAGTATCTGACCGGATAGTCATTAACAAATCCAGCCTGGATGCGCAAACGATGCACGCATCCACATACTCCGCAAGTGACAAAGAAGTTCTTAACCACAAGCACCTCTATTCAACTTCGCTGATTGCGCGAATCATAATTAACCAACCGATGCTAAATCTGATGCAAAGGCTATAGAAGAGAATTACAAAATCTCCTCGCATCTCCCGCGAACATCCTCAAATTCATGCTGTCGTCTTTATTCTATAAATAATGCCCAAAGCGACGCCTTGATAGCCCCTCGCCAATTGCCGAATCGGCAAATCCGCGTGAGCGACAAGATAATTCATCGGGCGAAAATCAAAAACTGGATAAACCTCGACGAGAGCCACCACAAGATTACGGCGAACGCCTCACTCGAAGTCCTTCTTCCTCAATCTCGATACGTAACGATCGAGCTCGTAAAGGGCATCAATGTAGAGCTAGGCGACATCTCGAATACCCCCCAATGTCAAAGCAAAGCCCTTGGAAATGGAGTCCTCCGTCCTCGTTCGAATCTTCCGAGTTTGTTGCCAGGACGACATCATCGTCCCGAACGCTTTCGGTCTCTACGATACCCTCTATGTATAGGCGATAGAGCTTCGCCTTAGGAAAGCCATCCATGATTGACTTGGTGCGGACATCCGCACAAATCCGTTCGCCGTCGAATTCGTACTTAGGGTGTTTGTTCGTTCTTTTTGGGTGCTCGACCACGAAAGAGCGGATAGACTCAAAGAAGTCCAGGCAAAGCTCAAGCCTTGCGTAATCTGAGAACTCAAATCCGTTCGAGACATCGTCACGTAGGCAGTTCTTGACCTGCCAATAAGAGCGCTTAATCCAATCGGCGAGAACAACAAGGTATACGACATCCTATGGCTTGCCGCTGAACCTGCCTTCGATTGTCGCGTTGAAATCCTGAATGCTATATTCAATTTTCAGAATCAATTCCCAAATCAGCTTACGGCGAGCCCCGTCTTTCGCGAGTCACTTTTTACCTATGCCAAGGTCCTTTTTATCAAGTCCGTCAGTCGTGCGAAGAGGCATCAATGTCTGCATAGATTCGCCTCCCAAGGAAATACAGTTCTGGTTACACTCGAAGGATACCGTGCTAAAAAGCCAAACGATTGTCAAATCAATGGATCTGGACGAACAGCAAGAGATTTATCGGACAAAAGCTCGAAACCGGATAAGTCTTGGCAACATCAGAAAAACAAAAGCAAGACGCTATGAGCAGGACATGAAAAGCCGGAAAACCCTCCTGCATGCTTATCCGCGGATTAGGCTGACAATAATGGCGTTCAAACAACCAGCGCCTACGCCGCATTCATGGAAGGGGCATTAGTTGAACAATGCTAACACTTTCACAGGGCTCGACGTTCACGCCCGTTCGATAAAGGCCAGCCGCCGACCGCGGCCGTAAGATGGGCTGTCGCGACGCGCATATCCTAGCTGCGTTCAGCACCAATGCAAACGCAGGCGAACGGTAAGGAGGGTTTAGGGCAGCGCATCAAGGCTCAACTTTTGGGTTATGTTTCAAAAGTATGGCATTTTTGAAACATAGGGGGGTGAGCCCCAAGCGTCAGAGCTCTTCAGGCCAGACAAGGCCCGGTCCGAGAATGATTTTCTCCCTGCCGACGGTCTTCACGTTGGCCGTGTAGCTAATCTCTAGGTCCCCGCGCTCGTAATTGCCGTAGATGTCGTCGATGAGCTTGTCGGCATCGTAGGTCACGACCCACTTGCTCCTGGCATCGCCGACCTTTCGGGCGAGCGACCTATGCTTCGCCTCGTCGAACGCGCTGCGATACAGACCGGGGCCCTTCTGCACATACGGCGGGTCGAGGTAGGCAAACAGTTCAGAGTCGCCCATCCTATCGTCGATGAAGTCCTCCGCGTCGAGTCTCGTCACCTCAATGTCGTCCCTTCGCGCCGCGATGTCCATGACCTTTTTCTTCAAGGTCCTGCGGTTGAAGCGAACGTCCATCTTGTAGTTGCCGGTCTGCTCGAGCCCGCCTATGACGCCGCCACTCAAGATACCCGATACGTTCGTCCTGTTGAGGTAGAAAGCCGCTTTGCCGAGCTCAAAATCACCCACCCCGTCATGATTCTGGTACATGTCGCGCATCTTCTTCCAGGTCTCGATGTTCAAGACGGCGGAGTCGATGAACTCGCACATCTCTTCGGCGTGATTGACGATGGCACCCCACATGCAGTACACGGCGCGGTCGTAATCATTAATCACGATCGAGGACACGTCGCCCTTCAGGAGAAGTTTGATGGCCAGCCCCGCACCGCCGGCGAACAGCTCGGCGTAGGGATGCCCAAGCAAGTCGTTCATCTCGAGGATCGCCCTGATCTCAGGGTACAGCTTCGTCTTCCCGCCAGGATACCTGATGGGCGTGTACGTAGTCGCCATCTTCTCACCTCCTCAATGTGTCGAACAAGCGGCCTCTCTATTGTTCCCGTTCATACTGCTGCCGTTTTATGATTGCGTCAACTCTTCGCTCGAGTTTCTCGTTAAAGTCCCTAATCTCCGACTCATACCTCTCTTTCCAGATGGCGGCGACAGCCAAGCCGTTTTCGCCCCACAGCCCTTCGGCCTTCTCTCTCCTGAACCATTTCTTGTAGTGCTTGCGCTCCATATCCCCGCCGTTGTGCTCGAAGTCGCGCTTTGAGTCGGCAAATCGGCTGAGCATGACCTGCTTGGTGTAATGCCTGCCATTGCTCCAGAAGTCGTCTTCGTCCGAGAGGCCGCAAAGCAAATCGTATATGGACTGCTCAGGCGACTTGTCGCCTCCGGGTAGCACGAATCTTCTGGCGCAATCCTTTATCCTCTTTGCCGCACCCCTGTTTGAATCGGCGTCCACAACGAAGCACACGCCTCGCAGCGAGGCTATGTCCCTAACGGCGAGCTCTCCCAGCTCGCCGCAGCTGAGCTTCGCGGAGACAATATCGCATTTCCGCTTCAGCCGCGAAGGCATTATCTGCCCGAGCACCCACTTCGCCTCGTCGTCCTCGCACCAGATTTCGACCTTGGGGCCCTTTTTCGGCCTCAGCGGCTCAACCATGAGGTCGGCTTGAATCTCGTCTATCGGCGGATTTATCGTTAGCCTGATCCCGGACTCCCTCTTCTTGAGATACAGGACCTTAACCGCATCGTTTTTGCCCTGAGTCTCCTTGACGGCCTTCTCAAGGAGCGTCATCGAGTGGGTGGTGAAAACAACCTGCACCCTCTGAGCAGCGGCCCGCTCCTTCAGCAAATCGAAAAGTCTCACCTGGGAGGAGGGGAACAGGGTCACGTCGAGCTCGTCGATCAGGAGAAGGCCACCCCTGTACTCCTCGCCCATGGCGTCGGCGAGCCGCTCAAAGGAGATGAGGGCGCCCAATATCTGTCCAAGGTTGTCCTGCCCGGCGGAGTTGGCGAGGTAGTCGTAGGTGGCGGTGTTGACGAGAAGGGTCTCCTTCTGGCCGTGCTTCGACATCCTGACAACATCGGTGGTTTTATCCTGGTCGACCATAACGCGAGCGTACCACTGGTTAAAGCGCTCGATCTCGCTTTCCGAAAAGTCTGTCTGCTCGGCCTGCGGGTTAAGGAACTCGCCGACTGGGTTGGTCCTTTTCAGGCCGAGGTAGATTACGGGGTAGTCAATGTTACCCTCGCCCTTGGCTCGGGAGGAGCCGGTCACGATACGAATGGAAGATTTGTCTTTTGCGGGACGCTTAAACGATTTGACCTGGACGTGCTGCCCCTGGGATCCGGAAATGGCCTCGTCCCTGAAATCGACGTAATAGAGATGCTCGCCCGGGATATCGTGCTCGGGCGACATGTTGAATATGTCGGTGAATTTGGTGCTGAACGGCCTACCGAAGATGGTCCTCCTGTCCCTGAGCCCGAACGGTTGCCCCAGCATGCCCAATATGGTGGACTTGCTCGTCCCATTCTGCCCCGCTATCACGGTAACGAGCTGCCCGAGCCCAATCTCGAGATCGTGCATGGCACGGAACCTGGAGACTTCAATCCCCTTGATGCCGAACGGTTCGAGACGCTTAGGTTTGCGCGACATGCCAGTGCTCCTGCTTCCTCAATCGAGCCTTTGGTACATCGGCCATTTTCCCACTTTGTAGCTTTTAGCGAAAGCGGACGACAGCGGCCACTCGGCAAAAAGAACGCCCGTTTCGGCAAAAGGTGCGGCCACACTGTCCGAAGTAGCTAAGCAGCGAGGCCCAGCGCCATCGTCGCGACGTTGACCGCGAACGTAGCCCTCGTCAGAAGAATCGTGGCTATGTCCTCTGAGCTGACCCGCCTGCCGATGCCGAGGGCTTTTCACAGCTCTCGAGAGAACAGTCCTCCCTCACAGCGACAGGGCAGCCCGCTCCCCGTCCTGCGCCCAAGCCCGCTCGCTCTCGGTCAAAGCGTTATGGCGCCAGCGGGCGACGAGCCTGTCGATGAATATCTTGAAGCAGACAAACGGCACGGCGAAGGCAATGTAGCCAATGGCCAGAATGGCGAGCAATGTGAACGTGAACAACGAATCGCCCGCAGCATCTCCGCGGATGTCAACGCAGACCGATTAGTTTCTATCAAACGCACAGACTATGAACCAATCTTAGTAATTTTTCTTCTCCGGATATCAACAACAGTTGCAGCTAGAAGCTCTAAGCACAAACGCCAAGTAGGCTAGAAACTAACCAACAATGGCATCCGCAATCATTAGTACGTTGCCGTTTAAATGGCCCTCATCTACATTTTCTATAGCTTTGAATTCAATCCATTCGGCACCAGAAATATCTAAGTTCTCAAGCTGAATTGGAGAGGTCGATTTACTAATGTTTTTTTCAGTATGAATGCATCTGAAATCGGAAACGCCTTTGTATTTAACAAGAATTTCGAATGAAGTAGAGTTGCCCTTTCCATCAATATTTGTGCTGGAAGGGGCGATGGTAATGGACAGCTTGGAATAGTTTCCGCCCAAATAATAGTCGGCAAAGCCACTGCAAGCTGAGCAAGATCCAATAATTCCCCAGTGGTTGGGGTCATAGCGATTTCCCGCAGTATCTTTCGCGTTCGTATCGCCTGACTGTGAATAATTGGATGACGAGCCGGGCTTATCTTTCAATAATGCCCGGCTCGATACGCCAGAAGCAGCACTGTTTCCAGTGCTGCTGTTCTCGTTCGAGTTCACAGGCCTCAGTTCATTAAGCTCTTCTTCGAGCTCTTGAATCCTGTCTACCGCTTTTTCATAATCGTCTGTAGATATAACAACATTATTGTTAACTATTATCGGATTTTGCACCTGTGGCACCAAAAAGGCTGCAGCCACTTCGGCGCCAATAGTAAACAGGCCGGTTATAACCGAAATTGCTAAATTCTTGGCAAAGCTATCGGATTCTTTTGCCATCCAGCGACTCCATAGTTCAAACCCCGTCGATTACAGGTTCTTCCTCCACACCATCTTGTCCACGACGCCGGTGTAGCTCTGGATGATCTTGACCACCTTGGTGGACACGGTCTCGTCGGCGTAGTCGGGCACGGGGGCCTCGGGAAGCGACCCCTCCGCGTCGAGCTCGACGGCGGTATGCACCGCCTGGAGCAGGCCCTTCTCGTAGATGCCGGCGAGCGTGAAGCAAGCCTTGTCCAGTGCCTCGGGGCGCTCGGTCGAGGTGCGGATGCACACCGCAGGGAACGGGCGGCCGACGCTCGCGAAGAAGCTGGACTCCTCGGGCAGGGTGCCGGAGTCAGACACCACCGCGAAGGCGTTCATCTGCAGGCAGTTGTAGTCGTGGAATCCCATGGGCTCGTGCATGCGCACACGGGGGTCGAGCTTGAAGCCGGTGGCCTCCAGGCGCTTGCGGGAGCGCGGGTGGCAGGAGTACAGGATGGGCATGTCGTACTTCTCTGCCAGCGCGTTGATCGCCGTGAAAAGGCTCGTGAAGTTGGCCTCGGTGTCGATATTCTCCTCGCGGTGCGCGGACAGCAGCATGTAGCGCTTGGGCTCCAGCCCGAGCTCGGAGAGGATATCCGAGGCCTCGATCTTGCCCAGGTTCGCGCGCAGGACCTCGGCCATGGGCGAGCCGGTGACGTAGGTGCGCTCGGGGGCACAGCCGGTGTCCTTGAGGTAGCGGCGGGCGTGCTCGGAGTATGCCAGGTTAACGTCGGAGATCACGTCGACGATGCGGCGGTTGGTCTCCTCGGGCAGGCACTCGTCCTTGCAGCGGTTGCCGGCCTCCATGTGGAAGATGGGGATGTGCAGGCGCTTGGCCGCGATTGCGGACAGGCAGCTGTTGGTGTCACCCAGGATGAGAAGGGCGTCAGGCTGCACCTGCACCATGAGCTTGTAGCTCGCGGCGATGATGTTGCCCACGGTCTCGCCCAGGTCCGCGCCCACGGCGTCCAGGTAGACGTCCGGGTCGTCCAGCGACAGGTCACGGAAGAAGATGCCGTTGAGCGTGTAGTCGTAGTTCTGCCCGGTGTGCGCCAGCAGGCAGTCGAAGTGGCGGCGGCACTTCTTGATGACCTCGGACAGGCGGATGACCTCGGGGCGGATGCCCACGATGATCAGCAGCTTCAGGCGACCATCGTTTTTGAATCGAACCATCTTATCTTCTACCATATTAGTCATTTTAAATCCTTCTTAATCGCTTGCCTGAGTGAGAGGTCCGGCGGAAAGTTAAACAGTCGATTTGCAGCCAGCTTAACAAGTGCACCGATGTAATCCTTGATGGGGTACAGCAATTTCCGCTCGATTAGCCGCTCATATGTCTTATCGAGTTCAACAGCCTCAGGATGTCTGAGCGGAAATGGGAGTTCGTAACCTTCCATTGAACAAAACCGGTTCGTCATGTCTAGCGAGAGGTCGTTGCCGCCGTGCTCCGAGCAGTCGTCAACACCAATGTTCTCTATAAGGTTCACTGACGGGGCGACGCCATAAAACCCGCCAGTCCTGAGAGTCCATGCCATATGATAATCCCAAGAATAGTAGCGACCGGTGCGGCTCTTGTGCGCTTTTTCGTACTCCACGTTGAATAGCTGCTGAAGGTAGAGTCGCCGCACCGAATATGTGTTTCGAGCGCGCCTCTTGTCCTTTGGAGTCGTCTTGTTAAGCTCGAAGTCGTAGGAAGAGAGGAACTTGTCTCCCCACGATGCCCATCCGCAAGGCATAAGCTGTCTCGTAAAAACGTATGAAGCATTCTGCGGCGCTTTGTATTGCGATAGATAATTAGTTCCGCAGATCCAAAGGATCTTATCATTGTCACGATATCGCGCTAGCATTTCTGCACAGAAGGGAAAGAAAGAGGCTGAAGGTAAATTGTCGTCCTCCAAGAAAATGGCAACTGGCTCCCGCTCGAAGACTCGCTTCGCGCCAAGTGCGATGTTTCCGTATACGCCCCTATTCTCATTAGCGTAGTCTCTTACAACCTCACAGTCCCAAGTAATTAGGGAATCGACACGGTGTCTCACCTTGTCGACGGCGAGGCGTTCTGCCTCATTTCTTCCCTGGTCAGCGATGAGGTAGAGCTTGCTAGGGCGAATCTCAGCGAGTCTTTCAAAAATCCTTTCAAGAGTATCGAGCCTTTTGAAAATGAATATTGCGACGGGAATATTGAAAAAGTGATTATCGCTCAATGTACATAGACTCCTTTCTGAATAGTTCAAGAGTACGTGCGCATTGATTCTTTGAATTCTTGTGGTTGAGGACGTAGGTTTTCGCACGAGAGGAAAGTTGGTACAACTTTTCAGAATCCATAGCGAGAGCTCGATTTAAAGCAGCCGTTAGGCCGCCGTCTGTTGCATCAATGAAAAGACCTTTGTAGTCATTAGGCATTCCATCGAGCCAGTAGGCGACGGTCGGCACTCCCGATGCAAGGTACTCCATCATCTTCGAGGGAAAACTGAATTTCGTGTAATCACCCTCGTTCTTGCGCGGGTTCACGAGAAGGGTGGCACCGTTGCGTAGGCCTTTAATCTCTTGAGGTGGCAATACGCCAAGATATCGCACAATAGGATTTTCTGACTGCAGAGCCGCAATTTCATTTGCTGCCTCGCCGTCGCCGCAAATAACAAGGCCGATTCCTGTATCGTCAAGCTCTTTAAATGCTGAAATTAACTCGCCTAGACCGTACCGGTATTGGAGCGTCCCCGTGTAGAGGATATACCGTTCAGGAAGATCTTGAGCGGTAGTACCAAGGTCAGAAGCAACATAATCATCAGCAATGCCTTCGACGACAGAGCACTTGGTCAAATCAACTCCAAGATAAGGAGCCATTGCTGCAGTCAGGGGAACGTAGCAGTCCATACCCTTCATGCGTTTTGAAACGATATGGTTCTTCAGCTTGTGCAGGAATCCCGCGCCACGTCTACTCAGCTCCATATATTGAGGTAAATCTGGAACGATAAGGGCGACAACACTATCAGGAAATTTCCTTTTCGCATGATGGAGGGCGGTCACAATGGGATAGGTGGCGGCATAGCCTACAAAGTAAAGCTGTGCACAGATGTCGCAGTCAATCCTATCAATCTCAGAACACAGTCTTGCGGCGCGTGAAAACTCCTTTAAGACAGGAAGATTAATGAAGCCAGCACCGACGTCTTCATTAGAGGTTTTGGAGTGCTGGAAAGTATATCGGTGAATATAGAGGCCGGAGTATCTCTTCGGAAAGGAGCCAATGTACTCAGAGTTAATAATATGGACATTTTCAGCGCCCAGACAAGAGTCATATCCTTTGACGAACTTCCATTGGAGATTGTTTGCGGCGCTCTGAAGCCCTGATTTCGTTAACTTTCTAATTTCATCCTCACGTTCGTGTGGAAACAATCCGCCAACAAAGAAAAGTACTTCTCTATTTTTACTTTGGCCCAAGGGGATCCTCCTCGCCACCCGAAGTAAGCCATCGATTTGAAATGTGTTGAGAAATCAGAACGGGAACGAGAACGAGACCGTTCGCAAACACAACGGAAGCCCAGCCTTGAGCAATAATAGACAACCCGGCAGAAATCGGATACTTTGCTATAGCGCCAAGGCAATAGAAAATCACTTGGGGTTTCAAACGATTGGTAGCGTTTCCCAAGCATGTTTCAGAATTAGTGAGAACAGTGGCAACGACAAGGAAGACAAGGGAAGCGGACTCAGCGAACGTAAGTGTGGGTGCCTGCCCTCTCAACCATAAAATTAGAATGGGATTAACGAACAGTCCTATTATGATTGTCCCGGCAGATGCGATGGTCGAGAGCCACAGATACTTCCTGTGCACCGAAAGAAGCCTACTTCTGTTGCCCAATGAATAGGAGCCAGCCATGTCGGACCAAATGGGCTGAGCCATGACTCCAAAGAATACGAGGATTAGGTTAAATACCCTGTATGCCACGGAGTAAGGTACAACACTTTCGGAACCACAGAGTGAAACGATAAATAGCTCGTTAGTCGACGATACAAAAAGCAAGGAAATCTGAATGATAAAGAACTGGATGCCAAGCGAGCCAAGCGAACTAAAGTAACTCGTCCGTACGTCTTTGAATCTTGGAACATACTCTTTAAGATCGGTTGTGAAAAGTACGAAGGCGGCGACAACAAGTGGAGCCGATAGAGCGATCATCTCGACCACGCACATATACATGAGTCTCTCACCATTCATTGCCAGAATGGGTGGGAAGGCTATGGCAATAAGGATGAGGCAGTTTGAGATGAGGAGAAGAAGCGCTGGAGTAGCGTTTCGTTGAACAGCGTAGAGGAGTGAATTCACGAGTTTGAGAACAAGCTGCAACAAGGTCCCTACGATGACAATGGCCATGCATACGGCAAGAGTTGTTTCGCGAATCTCATCCGTACCGACTGAGAAGACTGAATTCCAGTTGACGAGTACAGATGCCGCTGCGCCTAAAGGAATCAATGCAAGTACAACTGTACCAAGAACGAAAATCGACGAGGAAATTACAACTCGAGCCCTCTCCTTATTGTCTTCATTAAGCGCATAAGTCAAATCATTGCGCAGCCCATTGCCGATCCCAAAATCAAAGAATGAGATCCAGTTCAGCACGGAGAGTACTGTGAACCAAGCACCAAGAACGGTGTCGTTCGAAAAGAATGACATCGTAAGAGGCGTTGAAAGCAGGGACACAATGAGGGCCAGGACCTTAATCCCCGCGTTTGCCGCAACGCTAAGTTTTAGGCTGCTATGCATACGTACCCCCATAGTGTAAATTTAAAGCCTTTTCTGAAGTCTTGCCAGTGAAGGAGAGAAAGGAAAAGAGCAGAATGTAGGTCATCACAGAAGCGGTATGCGGTTCCTTGTTGATTATTATGACGAACAGAAGAACGAGCATAATACCTGAGGACAAGGGAAGGCGCCCAGTTCCTATGAGCGCATATATCGTAATTCCCCACATAGCAAATCCAGAAATGCCGAAAGCAGCGAGTTGAAAGAAGCTAGTCGTCGTTAAAGAATCGATGGTAGCAGAGCTCGCAGCAACGGTTGAATAGGCTTCGAGAGCATCTCCGTAGCCCAATCCAAAAAACGGATTCGCGGAAAATAGGTCCCAACAAACGCTCGGAGACTGAAGCCTCGTTAGTTTTGTAACAGCGTCGGCATCCCCGAGCTTCCAAAAAAGGGTTGGGTTGATCTGCACCAACGCGTCTTGAATTGCTGAATAATTTGCAAAGATCCATAAAACGACAATGACGATACCAACAGAGATCGCCACACGTCCACGTCCGCCACTCTTCAGCAATCCAATAGTTAGAGCAATCGGAAGAATCAGATAACCTGCCGTAGAGCCGGTTGTAAACAGCGCAATAACGAGCAAGGCCAACCTTCTGATCGATGCTTTTTCCTCGACCATGAATTCAATCGCAATAGCAAGAAGCAGATAGGAAGCAAAAATACCGCTTTCCCAGAAAAACCCCATACTTTTACTGCCATCAATATATGTTTCAGCATACTGAGAAACAATGAAGATGGTTTTGTAATGAATTCCATTAACGTTTTCAAGTACGGGGAATGGCAGATTCAACCGCAATAAATTGGTGGCAAGATAGAGTATGAGAGACATAGCAGCACTAATGCACATAAGCTTTACAAAAATGCGGCACATGAGAATGGAACCGAATTTTCTTACACAAAGGTAAGCCAAGAAAATACAGCTTAATAGCGTTAGAGAATTGACAACATTTGAATTGTCAAAATTGGCTAAAGCGGAAAAAACAACCGGTAGCACAAACACAAGAAGCCCACCAGTTAACGCAGTATTATTCTTTTCCACATCTGTGAACATGAGCAAAAGCAAGCAAGCTAGAAGTGCAAAGGGCAAGCACAACGACGAGTAGCCCTTCAATGTCGATACAGCGCTACAGCTGTTGAGACAAACCGCAAATCCAACGATAAGCCCAATAAACAACCAGTCGAGCCTAATAGATAAGAACCGTCTGACGAAGTTCATAATTAGACTGTTTCAAAATATGTATCGGGATTCTCTGGGTCGAAAGGCTCATTGGCCCACATGACCGTCACGAGATCCTCGGTGTCGGACAGGTTGGTGATGGAGTGCGTGTAGCCGGGGATCATCTCGACGACGCGCATTTCTGAGCCGCTCACGACGTACTCGTCGACGGGGAACGGGTTGCCCTCCGCGTCTTCCCCCACCTTTCTCAGCTTAATGCTTGCGGTGCCGGAGACCACCAGGAACCTCTCCCACTTGCTCATGTGCCAATGGTTGCCCTTGGTGATACCGGGCCTGCTCACGTTGATCGATACCTGGCCGCGCTCCGGCGTGCGTAGGAACTCGGTGAAGGAGCCGCGGTCGTCCACGTTGGGCTTGAGGCTATAGGCGAAGTGTCCCGGCTCGTAGTAGGACAGGAACGTGCTCCAGAGCTTCTTGGAGAATGATCCCTCGGTCAGGTCGGGCACCGACAGCGTCTCGCGGCTGTCGCGGAAGCAGCCCAGCAGGTAGACGATCTCGCCCAGGGTCTTCACGTCGGTCCCGGGGACGAAACAGAAATCAGCTCCGTCGACACGCTCCAACCCGTCGTATCCGCAGAGGTGCTCCTCCCCCAGCAGGGCGCCCAGCATCTCCTCGACCAGGTCGTCGATGTAGAGAAGCTCCAGCTTCACATTGGGGTCGTTGACGGTGTAGGGGCGGCCGTTGGCGACGGCGTCGCAGAAGGTCGCCACGGCGGAGTTGTAGCGCGGGCGGCACCACTTGCCGTAGAGGTTGGGGAAGCGGTAGATGAGCACGGGCGCGCCGGTCCTCTCGGAGTACTCCCGGAACAGGCCCTCCCCCGCGAGCTTGGACTCGCCGTAGACCGAGCCCTCGAAGCGGCCCGAAAGGCTCGCCTGCGCGGAGCTGGAGAGCATGATGGGGCACTTGTTGCCGTGGCGCTCGAGCGTCTCGAGCAGCGTGGAGGCGAACCCGAAGTTGCCCTCCATGTACTCGGATTGGTCCTTGGGGCGGTTGACGCCGGCGAGGTTGAAGACGAAGTCCGCGCGGGAGCAGTAGCCGTCCAACTCCTCGAGCGTCGACTCGATGTCGTACTCCATGACTTCGAGCGGGAGCAGGCTCGCGTATTTCTCGCGGCGGTCCTTACCGTCTCTTATATTTTTCAGCGCGCAGCAGAGATTCTTTCCGACGAAGCCCCTGGCGCCGGTGACGAGGACGCGCACCCTACTGCACCGCCTCGTGCTCGCGGCCTTCCAGGGCCAGCTGCACGTACTCGGCGGTCTTGATCTTGGCGATGGTGCCCTCCACGTCGAGCCTCTCGGTGTTGTGGGAGGTGTAGGACTCGTCGGCCTGGGTCTCAACCTTGCCGTCCACGACGAACTTGTCGTAGTTCAGGTCGCGCGAGTCGCAGGCCACGCGGTAGTAGCCGCCCATGTCCTCGGCGCGCAGGCGCTCCTCGCGGGTCATGAGGGTCTCGAACAGCTTCTCGCCGTGGCGGGTGCCGATGACCTGGGTGCCCACGCGGCCGAAGACCTCCTGCACGGCCTCGGCGAGGTCTCCGATCGTGGAGGCAGGCGCCTTCTGGATGAACAGGTCGCCGGGGTTGGCGTGCTCGAAGGCGAACTGCACCAGGTCGACGGCCTCGTCAAGGTTCATCAGGAATCGGGTCATGTTGGGGTCGGTGACCGTCAGCGGCTCGCCCTTGCGGATGCGGTCGATGAACAGCGGGATGACGCTGCCGCGCGAGCACATGACGTTGCCGTAGCGGGTGCAGCAGATGGTGGTGCGGCCGGCGCCGTTTCGGGCGTTAGCATAGATGATGGACTCCATCATGGCCTTGGACTTGCCCATGGCGTTGATGGGGTAGGCCGCCTTGTCGGTGGACAGGCACACGACGCGGTCCACGCCCTCGTCGATGGCGGCGTGCAGGACGTTGTCCGTGCCGATGACGTTGGTGCGGACGGCCTCCATGGGGAAGAACTCGCAGGAGGGCACCTGCTTGAGGGCGGCGGCGTGGAAGATGTAGTCCACGCCGTGCATGGCGTCGCGCACGCTCTGGGCGTTGCGGACGTCGCCGATGAAGAAGCACACCTTGGAGGCGAGCTCGGGCGACTTCTCCTGCAGGCGGTGGCGCATGTCGTCCTGCTTCTTCTCGTCGCGGGAGAAGATGCGGATCTCGGCCAGGTCGGTGTCCATGAAGTGCTTGAGCACGGTGTTGCCGAACGAGCCGGTGCCGCCCGTGATCATGAGGGTCTTGTCTTTAAATGCGGTGGTTCTAGCCATCTATTACGCGCCTTCCATCGTCATAACGAGCAGCTTTTCGATCTCGTTCATAAACCGTTGTTTGGTGAAATTTGCCTTGTAGTAAGCTCGGCCATTCTCGCCGCAGGATACGTAGGAGTCGGAGTTATCCAAGTAATCCGTCATAAGAGCCGCTAGGCCCTCAGCATCGCCGGCAGGAACCGCCCGGCCGCACCCAGAATCGTTGATGACCTGAACCGCCGACCCATCGATAGAGGCAAGAATCGGCTTGCCAGCCGCCATGAATCCCTGCAGGCGACTAGGAAGCGTCGAATTGATTCCAGGGGCACCGGGAACGTTAAGCGTCAGCAAGCAGCAATCAGCGTTGCGGTAGTAGTTCGGCATTTCCTCGTACGGACGACGCCCATGGAACACAACATGCTTTTCAAGCTCGTGGTCAGCAACATACTGCTTGCAGTACGGCATGGCGGAACCGTCACCTACAATGTGCAGCTCGAAATCATCGCGGTGCTTAAGCGAATTCACGGCCTCTAACACGCAAGGCATGTACTGAAGCTTGCCGATGTTGCCCATGATCAAGAACCGCATCTTGTCCGAAGGAAGCGCTGTAAGGCCCATGTCCAGGTATGAATCCTCGGCGTATTGTGGCAGGTAAAATACCTTATCGCGACTGATTCCAAACTCCTGATCGAAGTAATCGACATAGGAGCTGGCATTTGTCGCGCTAACGTTTGCCTGACGGTAGATCTTCGAGCTCATGGCCTTGATAAGTGGCATCGCAAAGTTGAGCTTGTCGGGCAGCATCGCCTTAATCGCATCAGGCCAGAGATCGGCGCAATACAGGAACACGGGGATACCGGTTCGTTTTTTCATTCACATGGCGGGTTCGGACATAAGAACCGGAGACAACTGATAGGCGAATATCACATCGAAATCACTCGACAGGTTGCCAACCTTTTTGTCGGCCTCTCGCATGTAGCTGAGATAATTCTTCGCAAGACCTATGATTCCGGGCTTCCTGGGAATTTCCTCCACACGAATAATGTTGACGCCGTTTCGAACCTGCTGGCGATTCTTGCCGTGCATGTATTCCTCGGGCACAACACCCTTTGGATAGTTAGGAATGCCAACAAGTGCAGTCACTTGGTGGCCGCGCTGTACAAGCTCCTCGCATATCTCGGTTATCTGAAAATGCTCTGGCCAGTAATGCTGGCAGACCATTAGAATTCTCAACGTCCAGTCCTTTTCTTTCCAAACATTGCGCCGAAAGTGCCGGTAAAGCATTTCCAATCCATACGGAAGCAACGATTCCGCACATAACGGAGCTCGATCTTCTGTCGCAAGCCGCTTTCAAATGTCGCGGCGTTACGATCAGTGGCCTGCCACAGGCCGGTAATGCCCGGGGTGACGCTCAGCAGCTCCCCCTTCTCCTCGTCGGTGAAGTGCTGCTCCAGCTCGTCGCGCGTGATGGGGCGCGGGCCGATCACTGACAGATCGCCCTTGAGCACATTGAGGAACTGTGGCACCTCGTCGATGGAACACTTGCGAATGAACTTGCCCACCTTTGTGATGCGTGGGTCGTTATCGACCTTGCGCTCCACCTCCCACTGGTGCAGCTGCTCGGGGCTCAGGTACTTCTGCACATCACCTGCATCAGAGACCATGCTGCGAAGCTTAAGCACGCGAATCACCCGGCCTCCCCTGCCCACGCGCTCCTGCGTGTAGACCGGGCAGCCCGGGGACTCCGCGCAGATCGCGGCGCAGACACAGGCCATGGGAATCGCCAGCACCGCGGCACACCCGGCGCTGAAGGCTATATCGAACGTTCTCTCGCATATGCGGTAGAAGAGGGTCCCGGTAGGTTTCCTAGGCATGGGATAGCACCCCGCCAACGGAAAAGTCTCGGGAAATGCCTCTAGCAGGCACCCCCCCCCGTTATCATTTCGACGACCGTGAGCGCCACGATCTTCAAATCGGTGGCCACGCCACGCTTCGCGATATACTCCAAATCGCGGCGGACCATGCCGTCGAAGTCCGTGTCGTTGCGGTCGGTCACCTGCCACCAGCCAGTTATGCCTGGCTTAACGGCCAAACGCTGCAGGTCGTACTCGGTGTACTCCGCGACCTCATTCGGCAGCGGCGGACGCGGGCCCACGACGGACATCTGGCCCAGGAACACGTTCAGGAACTGAGGGAACTCGTCGATGGAGTGCTTGCGGATGAACCTGCCAATCCTGGTGACGCGCGGATCGTCCTTCATCTTGAACATGGCCCCGGCAATCTCGTTTAGCTCCTTGAGCTCGGCGAGGCGCTCGTCGGCGTCCTTGTACATGCTTCGGAACTTCCACATTCGGAAGGTGGACAGGCTGCCGTCGCGGTGGGTCTGTCCCACGCGGATCTGGCTGTAGAACGGGTTGCCCTCGCTCTCAAGGCGGATGGCCGCGGCGAGCACCAGGCTCGGTACGGCGATGACGGCCAAGACACAGCCGCTGAACACGATGTCGAAGGCTCGCTTCACAACCCTGTAGACAAAGCGCGAGCGGTCCCAGTCCACGATGGATTGCATGGCCTTGTAACGGCCGACGCCCTCGCGCCGGTCCATGGCCTGAGCAATCAGTGCCGCTCCCGTGGGCGCATCCGTTGCATATTCTGTTTTATCCGACACGTTCTCTTCCAACACTTTGTCCCCGGGTCGGGGATCCTCCCTGTTCTGTGTAGCGGTCGCCAACAGCTAGGCGATCGCCTTTTTAAGGTTTCGCATTACGCGCTGCTCGGCCGAAAGCACAGCAAGGCCAACGCGCGTAGTTACGCGTCGGCCGCATAGGTCGAGCTCCAGATAAGCAGTGCTCTTGCGTCTGTTAATGGTTTTGATAAGGCCTTCGTGGCCCAACAGCGGACCGCCCGTCACAATGACCTGGTCTCCGTCTTTTAGGGCCTCGCTCATGGGCACTACGCGGTCTCCCCTATGCGTAAAGCCGCCAATAAGCTGGACCTCTTCTTTTGCCAGCGGCACAAACTGACCGTCCTGGGCAAGCACCCGGGCAAAGTCGTCCATGCGCAGCAGATACTGTTGCACGGTGCGGGGATCTGCCGTATCGCAGATAAGATATCCGGGAAAAAGCGGCTTGGTCGTATTGACCCATTCGCCGTGTACCTTGATCTCGGTTTGAAATTGGGGATAAAAGAGCTCCTGCATGGCGCCCGCTGGCACCACACGCTCGATGCGCTCGCGCACTACGTCTTCGCGACCGTTAATGACCTGAATCACATACCACACGAGCACCACCCCCTTGCTGTCTTACGTGTGGCTCACGGGGTTTGGGTATGGCTTCGCCAGGGCGCTTATGCGCAAAGGCGCTCCATATTCAAACCCTGAGCCCAGTCAGACAAGCACGTGGCTCTGCCCCACCGTGAACGGTATGTATAAGCGCAGTTGCTAGAGATGCGGCCGTGTATCGCAAAAAGACCGCGTCTCCAGCTGGCTGCGTGCGAACCAGTCAAGCGGGAACAAAACTGGACCGCACGCAAACAGCTGTAAAACTGCTTCTTATTGGCATGCATGCTATTAATTGCATCATGGAATTACCCAATGCAAATAAATAACGTTGCATGACTTCTTTATTGGAGCTCGTGGTGTTTCTGGCACCGCCGTTACGGCCGGATGCTGATCGACCCTGCGCTTTATGGCTTGCTGGAGCCGTGAGCACAGTTGAACTCATGTAACGTTAGGTATCCTAGCACAAGTTGATAACGAAACTGATTTGGGCTGCGTTGGACAACATATCGTTCATTTGACGTGCTTAAGGGGGTTGTTTTGGGATGTTGTTCACGTTGATGCAGGTTATTGGGGTGCAAGCGGTGATTAGAGACGTTCCTGAAGACCGAATTGACCAGCGAGGCGTACTGGTAATCGCGTTTGTCTAACAAACTATGTACAGACATGGGAAATTAATTGTGCAACTTTTTGTTGGCGTAGATGGGGTTTGCGGCGCGTGGTGTTTTGGCATGAAAAAAGGCCTTCGGAATTCCGAAGGCCTTTGCATTCACGATGGTGGAGACGAGGGGGATCGAACCCCTGACCTCTTGACTGCCAGTCAAGCGCTCTCCCAGCTGAGCTACGCCCCCGTGACGGTGAGATACTATAGGGGAAGTTGGCTTGGGGTGCAAGGACTTTTTTGGGTCGGATTCTAAATGCCTATTGATATAGGTAAGCGATGGCGGTGCCGGTGTGGACTTGAATCTCGGCCGTTTTCCGGACGACATTAGAGATGCCCGTGTCGGCCAACAGGCCCAGGGAGCTGTGGTCTAGCTCCCACTCTAGGCCGTGTTCGCTTACCTCGGTGTTGGGGGCAATGGCGATAATGGAGAACGTCTTGCCTTCGGCGCCTTCGATGGTCCACGATTCACCTGCGCGAAGGATGCGGGCCGTGGTCTCGTCCTCGACAATCCAGACAGGGGCATCCTCGTAGCCTGCGAGCAGCCCCAGTACGGAAAGCGCCATGTCCGGACGGCCGCCCGTAGCGCAAGTCGCAACTACTTCGGCACCCGGCCAGCGACGGCGGACGGAATCGAGCGCCAGCGCCAGATCGGTATAGTCCTTGTACGGGTTGTGGCGCTCAACTTCAAAGTCGGTGGCGGCATCGACCAACGTGGGACCGGCATCGCTCACCGTGTCGGCATCCCCCACATAAACGTCGCAGCCCAGGCCGGCGCCCAACAGCGCGTCGAGTCCTCGGTCCACGGCGACAACGTGGTCGCACTCCCCTGCTAGCCTACGCAACAGATCCACGCTCGCCACCACGGGCGAACCGCAGACCACTAATACCTTGCAAGCCACAGCTCTCGCCTAACCCTCAAACGCAAGCACGCGGGCCAAATTCAGCTCCACGTAGCTGTCGATAAAGATCTCGCAGTTGGCACGAACCTCATCGCGCTCCATGCGGCCATGTGGGTCATAGATACCCACGCGCTTAAAGCCGGCGGCGCCGGAGCTCTTAAGGCCAAAGACCGCATCCTCAAACACCCATGCGCGCTCAAACTTGTGCCCGTGACGCTCCTCCAAACGGCGCAGCGCCAGCTCGTATACGTCGGGGAACTGCTTGGAACGTCCCGCCTCGCCCGTGGTGGTAATAAACTCCATGTAGGCATCGAGCCCGGCGCCCGCAAGCGCAGACGTAACCAACTCGGCCGGCGTGGACGTGGCGACGCACATGGCAATACCGGCTTCCTTCGCCTGCTTCAAAAATGCAAGCAGGCCCTCGCGCGGCGGCACCTTGGAGTAGCCATCGATCAGGATGCCGCTCAGCTCGCGGTAGAGCTCCTCGCCATTATCGCCAATGCCCCACGTGTCGTGGTAGGCCTGGCATTCGTCCTCGAGCGAAAGATGCTCAAACTGGGCAAAATCGTCGACCGTCATGTCGACACCGTGGCGGTGCAATAATTCGGGCTGGGCATAGGCCCAAACGGGGGTGCTATTAACCAGTGTGCCGTCGCAATCGAAAATAAAAGCAACCTTGGGAGCGGCGGTATGGGACATAAACGTACCTTTCGATGTCAAATGGTAAACAACCTGCTAAAAAAGTTTTACCAAACGTCAGGCTAACAATTTTGAAACCCTAATTGGTAAAACTGTCAAGAGTTTTACCACAGCGATTCTGCCAGTGGTATAAACATGTCGCTTACCGATTAAACGCCCCCGCAAATCCGCTTTCGTCCATAAAACTAACGCACAGGTGTTATCGTAGTTTCTGCCGAAAGTTCCACCGAGCACGCGAGGTGGAACGAATCACTGAAACTTCGCCGTCCCTTCGATTCGTGCAGCCTTGGACCTTTCGCATCTAGTCACCAAGGCAATA
Organism: uncultured Collinsella sp.; assembly: GCA_958405195.1. GTDB lineage: Bacteria > Actinomycetota > Coriobacteriia > Coriobacteriales > Coriobacteriaceae > Collinsella. The sequence goes on along the minus strand of CATYDM010000003.1, from coordinate 60,562 downwards.
CGCTGCCGCGTCATGATGGGATCAAACGTGAGCGATACAAAGCTAAAGCCAGCAACCAAAAAGCCTGCTACCCGTAAAGCCGCCCCGCACGCACCGGAGCTCACCAAGGACGATGTCTATCTGTTTGGCATCGGTACGTGGGAGCGCAGCTGGGAAAAGATGGGCGCGCATCCCGACACGCAGCAGCGAACGCGCGGCTGGCGCTTTTGCGTTTGGGCGCCCGACGTAAAGAGCGTCCACGTCATTGGTGAATTTAACGACTGGGATGAGGAAGCCAACCCGCTAGTGCCCGTGCATACGAGCGCTATTTGGGAGGGTTTTATTCCTTGCGCCGAGCAGGGCCAGCTCTATAAGTACCTTATCGAAACCAACGAGGGCGAGAAGCTCTACAAGGCCGATCCGTATGCCTTTAAGGCCGAGTGCCCTCCGGGTACCGCGAGCGTGCTGTGGACCCTCGATGGCTACAAGTGGAACGACGCCGCATGGCTCAAGCGACGCGCCGACCACAACCACATGTCGCAGCCCCTTAACATCTACGAGGTACATATTGGCTCGTGGAAGCGCCACGGCGACGCGCCGCAGGGCGAACCAGACGAGTACGGCAACTACCCCGGCCCCATGGATCCCTTCCCCGCGCAGCGCGGCGAGTTCTACACCTACGACGACCTGTCGGTGGAGCTCGTGGACTACGTGCGCGACATGGGTTACACGCATATCGAGGTCATGCCGCTTATGGAGCATCCCTTCGATGGCTCCTGGGGCTACCAGACGACCGGCTACTTTGCCGCCACGTCGCGTTACGGCAACCCGCAGCAGCTCATGCACTTCATCGATGCGTGCCACGAGGCGGGCATCGGCGTGATCATGGACTGGGTGCCCGGCGGTTTTTGCGCCGACTCCCACGGCCTTGCCACCTTTAACGGCCACATGCTATTTGAGCACGAAATTCACCCCAACTGGGGCACGCACAAGTTTGACTTCGCCCGCGGCGAGGTCCGCTCTTTCCTGGTTTCCAACGTGCTGTATTGGCTCGAGAACTTCCACGTTGACGGCATTCGCATGGATGGCGTGTCCAGCATGCTGTACCTCAACTTTGGCATCGACGATCCCGGCCAAAAGAAGTTCAACAAGTACGGTACCGAGGAGGACCTGGACGCCAGCGCGTTTATCCGCCAGGTCAACTGCGCCGTGGAGGCACACTTCCCTGACGTGATGATGATGGCCGAGGAGTCCACCGCATGGCCGCTTGTGACCTACCCGCCGCAGGACGGCGGCCTGGGCTTCCACTACAAGTGGGACATGGGCTGGATGAACGACACCCTGCACTACATGCAGACCGATTTTCCGTGGCGCCCCGGCAACCACGGGCTACTCACGTTCTCCATTATGTACGCCTTTACCGAGAACTTTATTTGCCCGCTGAGCCACGACGAAGTCGTGCACGGCAAGTGCTCGCTCATCGGCCGCATGCCGGGCGACTGGTGGCGCCAGTTTGCCGGTCTGCGCACGCTGGCTTTCTACCAGATGACGCACCCCGGCGCTAAGCTCAACTTTATGGGCAACGAGATCGGCCAGTTTATTGAGTGGCGCTACTACGAGTCCATCCAATGGTTCCTGACCGAGGAGTACGAGACCCACCGTCATCATCAGGCGTTTATCAAGGCGCTCAACCACCTGTACACCGCCGAGCCCGCCCTGTACGAGCGCGGCTACACCGACGACGGCTTTACCTGGATCGATGCGGACAACTCCAAGCAGTCCATCGTGAGCTTTGTGCGTCAGGGCGAGGACGTCGATGACGACCTGGTGATCATGATCAACTTTGACCCGGCGAGCTACGAGAGCTTCCGCGTGGGCGTGCCGCGCGAGGGTGACTGGGAGGTCATCTTTGATTCCGACCGTCCCGAGTTCGGTGGCAGCGGATACGCCGGTGAGGAGCCCTACACCTGCTCGAGCGAACCCTATCCCTGGAACGGGCAAATGGACTCCATCGAGATGAAGGTTCCCGGCCTGGCAGGCGTGGTGCTTAAGCGCCGCGGTCCCAGCAGCTATAAGCCGCCCGTGGTCGAGGAGCCCAAGAAGGCGACGCGCAAGCGTGCGTCTTCGGTGAAGCCCAAGACCGCGGCTGCTAAGAAGGCTCCGGTCAAGGCGAAGGCTGCCAAGTCCGCTGCCAAGGCTTCGGCCAAGTCCAGCACGGCCAAGAAGGCAGCCACTAAAAAGGCCACTACCAAGGCCAAGGCAGCTGCTGTTAAGGCACATGCCAAGAAAGCGTAACAAAGGCGTTACCACTGCACTTACCCGCCCCGGCGGGGCGTAGGATACATGTCATAACCGTTCCGGGAGAAACATCCCCGGGGGAAAGGAACGTATGAATAAGATCTTCGACAACAAGCAGGAGTTTACCGAGCTCTATCGCGATGCCGTCATGAGCATCAGCGGCAAGAGCGTCGAGGCCGCCAGCGACCTCGACCGTTTTAACGCCCTGGCCAAGCTCGTGGCCGAGAAGGCGCGCACCGTTGCCACCAAGAGCGACGCCCGTGCGGCGTCCGAGGGCAAAAAGCGCGTGTACTACTTCTCGATCGAGTTTTTGATCGGCCGCCTACTCGACAACTATCTGCTCAACTTTGGCGTGCGCGACATGGTCGCCGAGGCGCTCGACGACATGGGCTTTGATCTGTCCGTCATCGAGAACCACGAGCCCGATCCGGCTCTGGGCAACGGTGGCCTGGGCCGTCTGGCCGCGTGCTTCTTGGATTCCATGGCAGCCGAGGGCATTGCCGGATACGGCAACGGTATGCGCTACCGCTACGGCCTCTTTAAGCAGGAGATCGTCAACGGCAGCCAGGTAGAGGCCACCGACGAGTGGCTCACCCACGGCTATCCCTGGGAGGTCCGTCGTCAGGACAAGGCCGTGACCATCAAGTTCGGTGGCCACGTCGAGGGCTTTGAGGAGAACGCCCGCACGTTCTACCGCACGGTGGACACGCAGGACATCTTGGCCGTCCCCTATGACATCCCCGTCGTGGGCTATGCCGGCGAGACCGTCAACAAGCTGCGCGTATGGGCCGCCGAGCCGGTCGAGGAGCACTTTGACCTGGAGGCCTTCAACCGCGGCGACTACGCCCTGGCCGATGCCGAGCGCGCCGAGGCCGAGGCCATCAGCGCCATCCTCTACCCCAACGACGCCGGCGAGCACGGCCGTCTGCTGCGCCTGAAGCAGGAGTACCTGTTTGTTTCGGCCGGCATCTACAGCCTGCTCGACACCTTTGAGAAGGAGCACGGCGCTAACTGGGAGCTGCTGCCGCAGTTTGTGGCCATCCATACCAACGATACCCACCCTGCCATGTGCGGCCCCGAGCTCATGCGCATCCTCATCGACGAGAAGAAGCTCGAGTGGGACGACGCTTGGAACATCGTGACGCAGGTCGTGAGCTACACCAACCACACCATCCTGGCCGAGGCTCTGGAGAAGTGGCCCATCGGCACGTTCTCCAAGCTCCTCCCCCGCGTGTACCAGATCATCGACGAGATCAGCCGTCGTTGGCACGAGTCGTTCGACACCACGCAGGAGGGCTGGCAGGAGCGTCTGCGCCAGACCGCCATCCTGTGGGACGGCGAGATTCGCATGGCCAACCTGTCCGTGATCTGCAGCCACAGCGTCAACGGCGTGGCCAAGATCCACTCCGACATCATCAAGAACATCGTACTCAAGGACTTCTATGCCTTAACGCCCGAGAAGTTCAACAACAAGACCAACGGCATCTCGCACCGTCGCTTCTTTGCCGAGGCCAACCCCACCTATGCCAAGCTCGTGACCGAGGCCATTGGCGACGGCTGGCTCAAGGACGCCTTTGAGCTGGAAAAGCTTAAAGAGTTCCAGAACGACACCGAGTTCCTGAAGGCCGTAGGTGCCTCCAAGCGCGCCAACAAGGAGCGTCTGGCCGCCTACGTAAAGGCCGAGACCGGTCTGGTCATTGACCCCAACACCGTCTTCGATGTTCAGGTAAAGCGCTTCCACGCCTACAAGCGTCAGCTCATGAACATCATGAAGGTGATGGACATCTACAACCGTCGCATCGCGGATCCCAACTTCCACGTGACGCCGACGACTTTCATCTTTAGCGGCAAGGCCGCCTCGAGCTACACCTTCGCCAAGGAGACCATCCGCCTCATTAACTCCGTGGCCGATGTCATCAACAACGACGCCCGTGTGAACGAGGTCATGAAGGTCTGCTTTATCCCCAACTTCCGCGTGAGCAACGCCCAGCTCATCTACCCTGCCGCCGAGATCTCGGAGCAGATCTCCACGGCCGGTAAGGAGGCCTCGGGCACGTCCAACATGAAGCTCATGATGAACGGCGCCATTACGCTGGGCACCCTCGACGGCGCCAACATCGAGATTGCCGACCTGGCCGGCCGCGAGAACGAGGCCATCTTTGGCCTAACCGCTCCCGAGGTCGAGCAGCTCTGGGCATCCAACAGCTACTTTGCGTGGGATACCCTCAACGGCGACCGCGAGCGTCTGGGCCGAGTGATGGACGAGCTCAAGGACGACACCTTCGCGGGTCTTTCGGGCAACTTCGAGAGCATCTACAACGAGCTCATGAACAACAACGACCCCGACCTGGTCATGGCCGACTTCCGCAGCTACGTCGACGCCTGGGATAAGCTCACCGGCAGCTACAGCGACCAGGAGACCTGGAGCCGCAAGGCCCTGCTCAACACCGCCTCGAGCGGTTGGTTCTCGAGCGACCGCACCATTCGCGAGTACCGCGACGAGATCTGGCACGCGTAAAGGCGCGCGAGCGCCCCTATGCCAGCACGGCATTACTCGACGGGCGCGACGTTGCGCCGCGCCCGTCGCTAATGGGTTTAGGAACATCGATGACAGAAGGAGAAATCGATGAGTAAGAAAGAATGCATCGCGATGCTCCTCGCAGGAGGACAGGGCAGCCGATTGGGGGCACTCACCCAAAAGATCGCTAAGCCGGCGGTTAGCTTTGGTGGCAAGTTCCGCATTATCGACTTTTCGCTCTCCAACTGCTCTAACTCGGGCATCGACACGGTGGGCGTTCTGACGCAGTATCGCCCCTATCTGCTGCATGCCTATGTGGGCTCCGGCGAGGCGTGGGATCTGGACAGCCGCGACGGCGGCGTGTCGATCCTGCCGCCGTACGAGACGCAGACCGGTGGCGCCTGGTATGCGGGCACGGCCGACGCCATCACACAGAACCTCGACTACATCAAGGCCAACGACCCCAAGTACGTCCTGATTCTGTCTGGCGACCATCTGTATCGTATGGATTACCGCAAGATGCTCAAGACGCACATTGAGAACAACGCCGACCTCACGGTGAGCGTTATGCCCGTGCCGTGGGAGGAGGCCAGCCGCTTTGGCATCCTGACCACCGACCCCGAGGACGGCCGCATCACCAAGTTTACCGAGAAGCCCGATAAACCCGATTCGAACCTCGCTTCCATGGGCATCTACATCTTCTCGGCCGACGTACTGATCGAGGCGCTCGAGGAGGACGCTCTGGACCAGCGTTCGAGCCACGACTTTGGCAAGGACATCATCCCCAAGCTGCTCGGCGAGGGAAAGCGCCTGTACAGCTACGAGTTCCACGGCTTTTGGAAGGACGTCGGCACCATCGCCAGCTTCCACGAGACCTCGATGGACCTGCTGGGCAACAACCCCGAGTTCGATCTGTTCGACAGGCACTTCCCCATCATGTCCAACATCACCACGCGTCCGCCGCACTACATTGGCCCGGACGGCCGCCTGGACGACTGCCTGGTCTCCAACGGCTGCAAGATCTACGGCACCGCTCGCCACTCGATCCTTTCGACCGATGTCATCATCGAGGAGCGCGCCGTGGTCGAGGACTCCGTACTGCTGCCGGGTGCGCACGTTAAGAGCGGCGCGCACATCTGCCGCGCTATTTTGGGCGAGAACTCCACGGTCGAAGAGGGCGTGAAGCTCGGCTCTGTCGATACCACCAAGGATACGGCCGTCGTTGGAAATGACGTCGTTATCGGGAAGGGGGAATGATCCGATGATCAATCGCAAGGCCATCGGTTATATCACCGCTAACTACTCTTCGACCTACGGCAGCGTGCTGCTCAAGGACCGCCCCATCGCGTCCGTTCCGTTTTTGGGCCGCTACCGCCTGATCGACTTTCCGCTGTCCAACATGATGAATGCCGGTATCAAGACCGTCGGCGTCGTCATGCCGGGCAACTACCGCTCGCTGATCGACCACGTGGGCTCGGGCAAGGACTGGGGCCTGGACCGCAAGAAGGGCGGCCTGTTCATGGTGCCCGGCAACGCATATGGCACCACCAAGGGTGGCATGCGCTTCCTGCTGTGCGACATCATCTCCAACAAGACGCTGTTCCAACGCTCGGACAAGCCCTATGTTGTGATGATGGGCACCAACATCATCTTTAACATGGACCTCAACACCATCATCGACGCGCACGAGAACTCCGGTGCCCAGATGACCGTGGTGTACTGCAAGGCCACGCGCAATGTCGATGACGAGACCAAGCTCGAGATTAACGAGAACGGCCGCCTGACGGGCGTGAGCGCCGGCGTCGTGTACGGCGACAACGCATCTATGGACTGCTGCATCGTCAACCGCGAGACGCTGCTCGAGATTATTGACCACTACCAGGCCGCCGACTATCTGGACCTGCTCGAGGCACTCCAGGGCGACTTTGGCAACATCGACGTGTGCAGCTACGAGTACAAGGGCGAGGTCGTGGGCGTGTTTAGCGAGAAGTCGCTGTATCGCCGCAGCATGGACCTGCTCGACCAGATCGTCGCCGACCAGCTCTTCGATCCCGAGCGCCCGATCCTGACCAAGGCTCACGACGTGCCGCCTTCGCGCTATGCGACCGGTAGCCACGCCTGCAACTCGATTATCTCGGCCGGCTGCATCATCAAGGGCACCGTGCGTAACTCGATCCTGTCGCGCGGCGTAGTGGTCGAGGAGGGCGCTTCGGTGACCAACTCGATCATCAACCAGAGCTGCATCATCAAGAGCGGCGCCCGTGTTGAGAATGCCATCCTGGACAAGAACAACGTGGTTCCCACCAACACCGAGCTTCGCGGCACGCCCGAGAACATCCTGGTGCTGGGCAAGGCTCCGTTAACTTCCGATACCACCATCGTACGTTAACGTTGGCACCGCAACATCGCTCGTAACATGTAGAATAGCCGCCCGGTTCGCGCCTGGCGGCTATTCTCGAATAACAACATGGGAGACAATATGGCTGATTCCAGCAAAAAGATGCAGATCGTGTTTGCCTCGGCCGAGTGCGCACCGTTTGTAAAGACCGGTGGCCTGGGCGACGTGGCGGGCTCGCTGCCTGCGGCGCTTGTACGCGCCGGCGCCGAGGTTATCGTGATGGTGCCCAAGTACGCCACCATCAAGGACGAGTACAAGGCGCAGATGGAGCACTTCTCCGACTTTTACGTGAGCCTAGGCTGGCGCAACGAGTACTGCGGACTCGAGAAGCTCGAGCACGACGGCGTCACGTATATGTTCATCGACAACGAGCGCTACTTTGCGCGCGACTATCCGTACGGTTTCTTTGACGACGGCGAGCGCTTTGCGTTCTTCTCCAAGGCCATCACCGAGAGCCTGCAGCACCTGCCCGCCGGCTTTGAGTGCGACATCCTGCACTGCAACGACTGGCAGACGGCACTGGCGCCCGTGTTCTTGCGCGAGTTCTACCAGGGCCTGCCGCTGTACGACCGCGTCAAGACCGTGTTCTCGATCCACAATGTGGCGTTCCAGGGCCAGTTTAGCGACACCGTGATGGAGGACATCCTGGGTGTGGCGCATATTCCCGCGGCCGCCTCGCAGCTGCGTTGCGACGCCTGCAGCATCAACTACATGCTGGGCGCCCTGCGCTATGCCGACGCCATCACTACGGTGAGCCCCACCTATGCCAACGAGATCCAGACGCCCGAATTTGGCGAGGGCCTGGACGGCGTTCTGCGCGAACGTTCGTACGCACTGCAGGGCATTTTGAATGGCATCGACGTCGCGGGCTTTGACCCGGCGACCGACAAGCGCATTGCCGCCAACTACACCGTGGAGGACCGTTCTGGCAAGGCCGTGTGCAAGGCCAAGCTACAGGAAGAGCTGGGGCTCGAGGTTCGCGACGACCGTCCGCTTATGGTCATGGTCACGCGTCTGACGCGCCAGAAAGGCTTGGACCTGGTCATGTACGCTCTCGACCGCATCTTGGCCGGTGGCGTGCAAGTGGCGGTGCTGGGCACCGGCGACCGCGACTACGAGGACGGCCTGCGCTACTTCCAGGACAAGTACCCCGGCACCATGGCCGCACGCATCGAGTTCGATCCGGCGCTGTCACAGCGCATGTATGCTGCCGCCGACATGTTCCTCATGCCTTCGAAGTTTGAGCCCTGCGGCCTGTCGCAGATCATCGCCATGCGCTACGGCACCCTGCCCATCGTGCGCGAGACCGGTGGCCTGAAGGACACCGTGATCCCGTATAACGAGTTTACCGGCGAGGGCACGGGCTTTTCGTTTAGCAACTTTAACGGCGACGAGATGGGCGATGCGGTATTCCGCGCGGCGCGTCTGTTCTGGGATAACCGTGACGCCTGGAACCAGCTGGTCACGCAGGCCATGAGCCAGGACTTTAGCTGGACACGCTCGGCCGATAAGTATCTGGATCTGTACTTCTTTATGCATCCGGAGATTGAGAGGCCGGCAGCTGTTGTCGACGAGCCTGAGGCTGTTGCAGAGCCGGTGGCCGCAGAGGAGCCCAAGGTCGAGGAGAAGCCGGTTGAGGCTGAGCCCGCAAAGGCCAAGCCTGAGGGGAAGGCTGAGGTTGTTCCTGAGGCAGAGGCCGAGGTCAAGCCCGCTGCAAAGCCCGCAGCTAAGAAGACTACGACCCGCAAGACGACCGCCAAGAAGGTTACGACGGCCAAGGCTGCTGCCACCAAGACCGCCGCAGCAAAGACGACTGCTGCCAAGGCAACGACCACGCGCAAGCGCACGACCGCCTCTGCCAAGAAGGCCGCCGAAGCCGAGGCTGCTCCCGAGGTAAAGGCCGAAGTCGTTGAGACCAAGCCTGCCGTCAAGGCTCCGGCAAAGACCGCTGCCAAGAAGACGACCACGGCCGCCAAGAAGGCAACGGCAGCCAAGAAGACCACGGCTACGAAGTCGACGACCACGAAGGCCGCCACGACCAAGGCAGCCGCAAAGCCAGCCGTCATGGTCGAGGAGACGCCCGCCGAGTCCAAGGCGGAGGCAACCGTCGAGGCCAAGCCCGCTGCCAAGACCACCACGCGAAAGCGCACGACGACGGCCAAGAAGACCACGACTAAGACTGCCGCTCCCAAGACGGAGGCTAAGGTCGAGGACAAGCCCGCTGCCGCCAAAGAGCAGCCTAAGGCCGAGGTAAAGGCCAAGCCGGCGCCGAAGGCAGAGGCCAAGCCAGAACCCGCCAAGGAGACTCCGGTCTCCCCCGCCGCTCCGGCAGAGAAAAAGGCCCCGTCCAAGAAGACGTCCGTCCGCAAGGCCACGGCCACCCGCAAGCGCCGCTAGCCCACAGGTGATCCAAAACCCAATCAAACCCTAAGCAAGGGGCGCTCCAACCGGGCGCCCCTTCTCTGTAGATAGTTGGTAAAACGATTTTCTAGGACAACCGTTCGCCGATGGTAAACGGATGTTGTTTATACAGCCTGTGTACAACAGATATACTTACATCCTGTGCGTAAAGCCCCTGGCCCGCAGGCTATGATTCTATTGAACTGGACCGTACTATGAGATTGATACACAACAGCCGTCTGCCGCAGTTTCGCACTCCGTTTGGCGCTGTGACCACAGGAACTACCCTTTCGCTCTCCGTGATTCTGGAGGATGCCGATCCCGCGCAGGCAACGCTTACGCTGCGCACCTGGGTCGATGAGATCGGTGAGTCTCTGTATCCCATGACGCACGAGGGCGACGGCATATTTAGTGTAGAACTCAAGTGCACTGAACCATGTCTTATCTGGTACAGCTTTATCTGCAATATCGAAGGCCAGCCCGAGGTCCGCTTGGGCGCACCGCAGGGACGCACCGGCGGCGAAGGCGTAACCTACGACTACGCCGAGGTGCCGTCCTTCCAGATTACCGTCTACAAGCACCGCGCGAACCGCCCCACCTGGTACGAGCGCGGCATGGTGTACCAGATCTTCCCCGACCGCTACGCCCGCGACGAGCACTGGCGCGAGCGCACGCTGGCCGAGGTCGAAAAACCGCGTAAGGGCATTCAGCGCCGCATGGTCGAGGACTGGAACGAGCCACCTGTGTACGAGCGCGCCGAGGACGGCTCCATCAAGACCTGGGACTTTTATGGCGGATCGCTCAAGGGTATCCAGGAAGACCTGCCTCGCATCGCCGAGCTGGGCTTTACAGCCATCTACCTCAACCCCATTTTTGAAGCCGCGAGCAACCACCGCTACGACACCGCCGATTACACCAAGATCGATCCGATTCTGGGCACCGAGCAGGACTTTACTGAACTGTGCGAGGCGGCCGAGAGGCTGGGCATTTCCATCATTCTGGACGGTGTGTTCAACCACACGGGCGACGATTCGATCTACTTCAACCGCTATGGCAACTATCCCGGTGTCGGCGCGTGGCAGAGCGAGGACTCTCCGTGGCGCGATGCGTTTTATTTCCACGAGGACGGCTCGTACGACTGCTGGTGGGGCGTGGGCAATATGCCCGCCATCAATGAGAGCTCTGAACTAGTACGCGAGCGGCTCCTGGGCAAGGACGGCGTCATTCGTAAATGGCTGCGCGCCGGCGCTCACGGCTGGCGCCTGGATGTGGCTGACGAGCTTTCGGACGATTTCCTGACCGAGATCAAAAAGGCCGTACTTGCCGAAAAGCCCGATGCACTGCTGCTCGGCGAAGTCTGGGAGGACGCCTCCAATAAGATTAGCTACGGCCATCTGCGCCGCTACCTGCAGGGCTCCGAGCTGGACTCCGCTATGGATTACCCCTTCCGCGACATGGTCATCGGCTTTTTGATGGGCTACAAAAACGCCTACCAAGCTGCCGAGGATATCGAGACCCTACGCGAGAACTATCCGCGTGAGGCCCTGTCTTGCGCACTTAACCTGCTTTCGAGCCACGACCGTCCGCGCATTATCTCGGTGCTCGGCGGCGGCCCCGACGAGTCGCAGCTGCCCGAGTCCGAGCGCAGCAAATGGCGTCTGGACGAGAACGCGATGGGCCTTGCCAAGAGCCGTTTTTGGCTCGCGACGCTCATGCAGATGACGTTCCCGGGTGTGCCTTCGATTTACTATGGCGACGAGTACGGCCTTGAGGGACTCACCGATCCGGGCAATCGTCGCACCATGCCGACCAAGGAAAACCTGCACGACTTCGATACGTTTGCGATCGTCAAGAACGCATCTGCTGTGCGCCGCGCGTTGCCGTTTATGATCGACGGTGAAATCAAGGCCTTTGCGCTCAATGACGAAGTACTCGCTTATACGCGCACCGGTAAAGACGGCGAGTCCGCGACCGTCATCATCAACCGCAGCCTGCGCAATTCACACCGCGTGACGATTCCGGCGCTCGGCGAATGTGCAAGTGACGTGATCAGCGGTCACGAGTGCGAGATTCACAACGGCACGGTCACGCTCGATCTGTATCCGCTGGGCTCGTCGATCATTTATCACCATGCCGAGCAGCGCCTGCAGGAGCCGCTTGATCACGGTGCGGGTGTTGTGTGCCATATCACATCGGTGCCGACCGACGACGGCAAGCCCGGTACGATCGGCGCGCCCACGCGTCGCTTTATCGACCATCTGGCCGCCATGGGCATGCGCTACTGGCAGGTTCTCCCCGTCAACCCCACGGACTTCTTCCGCTCCCCTTACGCCGGTCCTTCGGCCTTTGCAGGCAATATCGACCTGCTACCCGAGAGTCACGAGGAGCTGGCCGCCGACTTTGAGACCTGGAAGGCTCGCGGCGGCGAGGATGCCGATCCGCTGTACACAGCGTTTAAGCATCGCAATGCCGATTGGCTCGAGAAATACTGCGTCTACATGGCCGTTAAGAAGTACTTTGAGGGCGAGTCGCGCCACGATTGGCCGGCAGATGTCGCGCGCTACAACGAGCATCTGATCGACGACAAGCGCTTCCACAACGAGGCCGAGCTTCAGGCGTACATGCAGTACCGCTTTGACCTGGCTTGGTGCGAGCTCATGAACTATGCGCACAAGAAGGGCATTGAGGTTATCGGCGATATTCCTATGTACGTGTCCGACGATTCGGCAGACGCGTGGAGCGAGCCCGAGAACTTCTGGCTGTCCGATACCGGCAAGGCGATTGAGATTTCCGGTGCGCCGCCCGACAACTTTGCGCCCGAGGGCCAGGTGTGGGGCAACCCGACGTTCCGCTGGGACCACATGAAACAGAACGGCTATAGCTGGTGGATGGATCGCCTGCGCCGCGCATTCTCGCTCTACGACCGCGTGCGTCTGGATCACTTCCTGGGATTCCACAGCTACTTTAGTATCCCCGCGGGCAAGGCTTGCGCCGACGGCCGCTGGCTGGCAGGACCGGGCAAGGACCTGTTCCAGACCGCCTATGACGAGCTGGGGCCACTCAACTTTATCGCCGAGGACTTGGGCTATTTGACGCCCGGTGTTCGCGCCATGGCTTCGACCTGCGGCTTCCCCGGCATGGACGTGCTGGAGTTTAGCGACTACGACGTTCGTTGCGGTGTGCATCCCACGCCCGGCAAGATTCTGTACACCTCGACGCACGATACGTCGACGCTGGCCGGTTGGTGCACGCATTCCTTTGCGGGCGGCGACGAGCCGAGCGGTGTTGAGGTGGCGGCCAAGCTGACGAGCGACGCGCTAGCAAGCGACGCTCCCCTGGTGATGATGCCGCTGCAGGACGTGCTGGGGCTGGGCGACGACGCACGCATGAACGTGCCGGGCGTGGCCACGGGCAACTGGACCTGGCAGGCTGACGAGGCGGACATTGCAGCCGCCGAGGGCAAAACCGCGCGGCTCCTGCGCAACAACCATAGATTCTGGGGCGAAGCGTGATAAAACCCCCGATATAGGGTACAGTTACAGACGTTTGAATTGTTGCGGGCAGAGTAATCTGCCCGCTTTGTGCTGAAAAGGAAGTATTTATGGCGCGCTACGATTACAAGTGCTCGAGCTGCGGCAACGTGTTTGAGGTTGAGCATCCCATGTCCGAGACTCCCGAGGTCGTGTGCCCGAGCTGCGGTGCCCCGGCGGCCAAGACGTTCTCGGCCAGCGGCATTAAATTTGAGGGTAGCGGTTTCTACAACACCGACCAGCGAAGCGGCGGCTCCAGCACCAGCGCCACCAGCGGCTGCTGCGCCAACTGCCCGCATAACCACTAGAAACAACGCGGCCCCGCGATCAACGCCGATCGCGGGGCTATTTCTTTGTGTTGCAGGTGGCTCTATGAGTTGCGGTGAAATAAGGACTGTTTGGCGGGTAGAAGCCGCTATTCAATCCCTATTTCACCGCAACTTAGTAGTTACTTACGGACCAGGCGGGCGCAGAAGTGGCCGTCGTAGGAGTCGGCGTTTACCGGCACGCTTTGGAAGAGGCCTCGATCGTTCTGACGTACGGATACGAGCTTCTTGGCCTGATCGAACTCGGGGAGTTGCAGAATCAGCGCCTCGGAGAGCGGCTCCAAGCTAAAACCGGTGCCCTCGGGAGAGTTCAGGAAAGCGTCCACCACCTGCGTGTTCTCCTCGTCGAAGACAGAACACGTCGCATAGATGAGCTCGCCGCCGGAAGCCACGCGCGCAGCAGCCTCCTTGAGCATCGTCAGCTGCAGTTTAGGCAGCTCAACCGTCACATCCTTTTCGGTCAGGCGCCACGGGATCTCGGGATGACGGCGCATGGTGCCGGTGCCCGAACACGGCGCATCGATAAAGACCGTGTCGAACTTAACCGGCTTGCCAAGCATGGCATCAAACGACGTCAATACTTCATCAAGCTCGCAGGCATCACCCGAAACCGTGCGAACGCCCTGAATACCCGCCTTATGCAGGCGAGCAAGATTCAGGTCACACTTGCGATCATGCAAATCGAGCGCCGTATGCTGACGCTCATACCCCGCACGCTTGGCCTGACACATCATCACATAGGTCTTGGTGCCACGACCGGCACCAATCTCAAGACAGCTACCAGGGCGCGTGGCAGCTGTGGCGATAAGCTGCGCGTTAAGGTCCGAGGCCACCGCGGCAGCACGCTCAAACACACCCGAAGCAACGGTAACCTGGGCATCAACCGGGGCATGGCAGCCCGGGAAGACAGGCGCGACGAGCTGCGAGATATACGGATCGGGCTTGATCGCAAAGGCGTTCTCATGCAGGGCCAGTGGCGCGGGGGCCAGATTGCCGGCAAAGTTAAGCGCACCCTCTGGAGTGTCGAACGATGCCATAATGCGAGCGCACAGCCAACGCGGCAGTCCCATCAGGCGCGACAGACGAACCAGGCGTCGCTCAGACTCATCTACATCGGACGCCGTGGCAAAGTCCTCAACGTTGTCCGCGACCTTATGCAGCACGGCATTGGCCAAACCGGCGGCAGACTTAGCTCCGCTGCGCACCAGCTCAACGCCCTGACTCACCGCAACGCGACCAGGCGTATGCAGATAGAGCATCTCGAAGGCCGAGATACGAAGCGCCATGCGAACACGCGCCGCAACCTTTTTAGGCTTATCGAGAAACTGGTCGAGCAGCTCGTCCAAAATACCCTGCGTGGCGGCCACACCAAGCGCCAAGCGAGCTGCAAAAGCGGAATCGCGCTGGTCAATAGCCTCGGCCGATGCGCGAGAGGACAGCACGTCGCGCGCATACATGCCGCGGCGATCGGCCTCCATCAGCACATCGAGTGCAAGCTTGCGCGCGGGAGACAGCTTGCTCATGACAAAACACCCCAGATAAGATCGGCGCCTTGCAGCCCAGCAGCCCAAGCAGAAGCGGCCATGGCACGCTTGCCATCGGGCTTAACCTCGAGCAGTTCAACCGCACCATCGGAAAGGCCAAGGAAAACACGCTTATTCTTAACGTCAACGCCGCCCTTGCCAAGCGAAACATCGGCCAGCGCAGCATCGAGCACACGCACGGTCTTGCCGGCAATCACGCAACGAGCAGGCGCGGTATCGGACGAAGCGAGCACATGACGCACGCAATCGAGCGCAGCCATCTGCGGATCCAGACGCATCTCCAGCTTGGAAATCTTGGCAGCATGAGTGACGAGCGACTCATCCTGCTCAGTCCACACGGCGGTGCCATCGGCAAGAGAAGGAAGCGTATCGGCAAGCAGTTTGCCGCCAAGCTCACCAAGCTCCATGGTCAGCGCCTCAGCGTTCTTACCGGAAACCGACGTGGAAGCCTGAGCACAATAAGCACCAGTATCCACGCCATGTCCAATGCGCATAATGGAAACGCCAGCAACCTCATCACCAGCAAGAATCGCACGCTGAATAGGAGCGGCGCCACGCCAACGAGGCAGCAAAGACGCATGAACATTCACAATACCAAGCGGCGCCATGTGAAGAACCTCATCGGGCAAAATGCAACCATAAGCAGCCACACAGAAAATATCGGCTTGCGCAGCTTGGAGAGCCTCAACAACCTCGGCCGTCATACGATTAGCCTCAATAACGGGCAACTCTAGCTCAAGTGCCTTAGCCTTAACAGGAGACGGCTCCAACTTTTTACCACGCCCACGAACAGCATCGGGACGAGTAACAACAAGCGCAATCTCGTTTCCAGCCTCGACAAGCGAAACCAGCGAAGGCACAGCAAAATCAGGCGTACCCATAAAAACAATACGCATAAAGAACGTCTCCCCTCAACCAAAGCCGAGACGGCTACAAAGAACAGCGGAAAGCCAAGTACCAAGCCTATCCGCAAGAACAATTCAACAAGAACAAATATACCCAAAACCAAAGAAAGAGCCGCATAAAAGCAGCCCTCTCTCAACAAAGACTATCAGCGAAGACGCCCCTCCCTGGCCCGACGGCACCCGGGCGAAACGAAGAGCGACAACGTAGTCCCGGGGGTGGGGGCCCCCCAAAACGTCCCCCGCGCCGGGTCGCCCCGCCCGGCGGCGGTTTGTGCACCGGCGGATAGGTTTGGGGCCCACACATATCGTCCCGCGCGCAGTTTCGCAGCGCAGCGAGAATGTTTGAGCACGGGATGATATGTGTGGGCCCCATCCCAGGGACGGACAATTAACCTATTCGGTCTCGCCCGGTCGAGCGCCGCGGGCCAGGGCGTCCTGGTACTCCTTGACGGCCTTGATCCTCTGCATGGGCTTGAGTCGCTCGAACATGGTATTGCCGTGCAGGTGATCGATCTCGTGCTGCAGGCACACGCAGAACAGGTCGCCCGTGGCCTCATAGCGAATCAGGTTGGCGTCCAAGTCGTACGCCTCGACGACGACATGGTCGGGACGCTCGATTTCGCAGCTAATGCCAGGAATGGAAAGGCAGCCCTCGCTAAAGGGCACCAGATGGTCGCTCTGCTCAACAATGACGGGATTGATGAGCACGTACGGGTCGTAGTCGTTTTTGTCGCTGTAGTCGCAGTCGATGGTGACGAGCTGAATGAGCTCGCCGATCTGCGGGGCAGCTAGTCCGCAACCGCCGTTCTCGAACATCATCTTCTTCATCTTCTCGGCAAGCGCCTCGATCGCCGGGGTGATCTCCTCGATGACGGCGCACTCCTGGCGCAGACGAGGGTCAGGCGACAGTACGATTCCGTTGGCTTCCATGGCCATCCTTTCGGGTTGTTACATCAAATCATAGGCGTCGACGTCAACGCTCACGCTCACGCCGCGCACAGAGCCCACCTCTTTGAGGCAGGCGTCGATATCATCAGAGACATGGTACCCCACGGGCGACTTCACAAGCAGATGGAAGCGGTAACGGTCCTTGGCTCTCTCGATTACACACGAAGCCGGACCAAGCACCTGGGGCACGGCGCTCCCCGCCCGCAAAAAGTCGGGCGCGGCGGCATGCCAGCGACGCTTGAGGAGCTTCGCGATGCGACCGATGTAGTCTTGCGCGTCGTCTCGGATCGCCGACCACACCAAGATGTTGACCAGGCGAACAAACGGCGGGTACAGCGCGTCGCGTCGCTGATCAAGATCGTGGTCGGTAAAGATCGAACGGTCATGTTCAGCGACGGCGCGAATGACCGGATCCTCGGGCAGGTAGGTCTGGATGATCACCTCGCCGGGGCGATCACCACGACCGGCACGGCCGGCGACTTGCTCCAGCAGATCGTAGGCGCGCTCCCCTGCGCGAAAGTCGGGCAGCTTGAGGGCGAAGTCGGCATTGACCACGCCTACGAGCGTGACCTCGGGAAAATCGAGACCCTTTGCGATCATTTGGGTGCCCAGCAACACGGCACAATCCGCCGCATCGAACTGCTCGAGCAGCTTTTTGTGCGCATCCTTGCCGCGCGTGGAATCGGCATCCATGCGAATAATGGCGACATCCTCGGGAAGCATCTGATGCAGTACGTCCTCGATCTGCTGCGTTCCCAGACCCATTTTTGCCAGGTAGCGACTGCCACATTTGGGGCATCGGCTCGTGGGCGCGGGATACGGCTGCACGCGCCAAGACGAACCGCAGGTGTGACATTGCAGCGTGTGCGTGCGCTCGTGATATGTAAGCGCGGTGGAGCAGTGATTGCAGGTGGGGACGCATCCGCACTCGCGGCACATCAAGAACGGCGCAAAGCCACGGCGGTTGTGCAACAGCACGGCCTTCTCGCGGCGCTCGACCACACGCTCCAAGCCCTCCATCAAGGGTTTTGAGAACATGCAGCGGCTGCCATGCGAGAACTCGCGGCGCAGGTCGGCAATGCGGACAGTCGGCAGCACGGCGTGTCCCGGGCGCTCGGGCATCTCGACGCGCGTCCAGGTGGCACCGTTATACATGCCACGGCGGCAGCGGTCGAGAGCCTCGGCCGAGGGCGTGGCGGAGCCCAACACAAGCGGGCAGCGGTAACGCCGCGCCATCTCTGCCGCCACCTCGCGCGCGTGGTAGCGCGGACTGGAACCCTGCTTGTAACTGGTCTCATGCTCCTCGTCGATGATGATGAGGCCCAAGTCGCTGAGCGGGCAAAAGAGCGCCGAGCGGGCGCCCACGACCACGCGAGCGGCACCGCTGGCGACCATATCCCACTGGTCCAGGCGCTCGCCAGCCGAAAGGCGGGAATGGAACACGGCGACCGTCTCGCCAAAGCGCGAGCGGAAGCGGCCGACGGTCTGGGCCGTCAGCGAGATTTCGGGCACAAGCACGCACGCCGAGCGACCGGCCGCGAGCACGCGCTCGATGGCGGAGAGGTAAACCTCGGTTTTGCCGGAGCCGGTGACGCCGTCGACCAGCACCACGTCGCCATGAGCGTCCAGACTGGCGCGCTCAATCTGCGCGAGCGCCTGCTGCTGACCGTTGGTGAGTGCGACCGGTGCCTTGCCGCTTGCCGAGGAGAGCGTGGTCTGTTCATTGCAGCCACGCCACGCACGGCGCTCCTCCACCACCACGACGCCGCGTTTTTCGAGCGCCTTGATGGTAGCCGACATGCTGTTATAGAGCAGGTTGAGGTCACGCGTCGTGACCGGGCCGCACCGCAGTGCCTCGATGAGCTGGCGCTGGCGGACCGCGGTCTTGGGCGGCGTATAATCAAAGCCCTCGGGCGTGAGCATGACCCAGCGGTTTTGGATAGGCTTGACGGCGGGACGTTCAACCGTCCACACGCCGTCGTCGCCCTTGACCACGCGCGGGCTTCCACCCGGGGGCAAAAACAGGCGCAGGCACTCGGAAAGCGTCGCGACATACTCGCGGCTCATCCAGCGCGCGATACGGGCAGCCTCGGCGGTAAAGAGCGGTTTGCTGAGGATGGCTTCGACGGCTTTAATGCGCGCGGGGTCGAGCGCGCTGTTGCCCTGCAGATCGCCCAGCTCGGGCGCAATGTCGACGATGTAGCCTGCGGCGGCACGGTTGCCAAAATGGACCAGGACCGTGGATCCGATCTGCGCGTCGCTAGCAAGGGGTTGAGGAATGCCATAGGCAAACGGCTCGGACAGCGCACGCGTCGGGATGTCGAGAACCACGCTCGCATAGGCGGCGATGGGCTCAGGTGCAGGCTTAGGCTGAGCCGAGGCAGCGGCAGACACCGGCTTCACCGGAACCTCCTCCGGTTCCGGCGAACCAAACAGCGACAGTTGCTCGGCCACGGCTCCAGCACCTCCTATCCCATACGTCTACAGAAACAAGAGCCCCGCTCGGGTGAACGGGGCTCGGATACATGCGTTTACACGGCTGCTACAGCGCCATCGTGCGGGCGCGGTCGATGCGCGCCAGGCAGTCGTCGCGGCCGACGAGCGCCATGGTCTCGCCCAGTGGAGGGCTCACCATGTTGCCGCAGACGGCGACGCGCACGGCCTGGAACACCACGCGCTTCTTAAGGTCCATCTGCTCGGGCAGCGGCTCAAGCGCGGCGTCGATGTTCGCGGCGGTCCACTCGGTGACACCCTCGAGCGCGGCCTTGGCGGCGTCCAGGATGGCACCCATGCCTTCCTTGGCCAGGCCCTTGTTAACGGACTTCTCGTCATACTCGAGCGTCTCGGCCGTGGCAAAGATGGGAGCGGCGACGGTCACGGCGTCGGTCGGCATCTTAGTGCGCGGCTTGACGATAGCGGCAAGCGCGTCGATCCAGTCCTCGCCGTACTCGACGTTGCCCTCGATGAGGCCCGCCTCGTGCAACTCGGGGACCATGATCTCGTCCGCAAACTGGGCGTCGGACATGCCGTTGATGTACTCGGCATTGACCCAGTCGAGCTTCTTGGGGTCGAAGGTCGCCGGGTTCTTGGAGATGCGGTCGAGCGAGAACTTGCTGGCCAGGACATCGCGCGGAATGATCGTGGTCTCGCCGTCGAGCGACCAGCCGAGCAGCGCCAGGTAGTTGACGAAAGCGTCGGACAGGTAGCCGGCGTCGCGGTACTCCTCCACCGAGGTGGCGCCGTGGCGCTTGGAGAGCTTCTTGCCGTCGGCGCCCAGGATCATGGAGATGTGGGCGAACGTGGGCACGGGCGCGCCGAGGGCCTCGTAGACCATGACCTGACGCGGGGTGTTCGACAGGTGGTCGTCGCCACGGATGACATGGGTGATCTTCATCATGGCGTCGTCGACGACGGTCGCGAAGTTGTACGTGGGCGTGCCATCGGAGCGGAAGATGACAAAGTCGTCGAGCTCCTTGGCGTCGAAGGTCACCTCGCCGTGGACGGCGTCGTGGATGACGACGTCGCCGCGGTCCTCGGGCACCTTGATGCGCAGGACGTAGGACTCGCCGGCCTCGATGCGACGGCGGGCCTCCTCGGGATCAAGATCGCGGCAACGGCGCTGATAGCCCTGGAAGGGGTCCTTGCGCTCCTGCGCGGCCTTGCGGTCGGCGTCGAGCTGCTCCTTGGTGCAGAAGCAGGGATAGGCCTTGCCCTCGTCCCAAAGCTTCTGGGCGGCCTGCTTGTACAGGTCCAGGCGCTCGGTCTGGGCGTAGGGGCCAAAATCGCCGCCCACCTCGGGACCCTCGTCCCAGTCCAGGCCTAGCCAACGCATGGCGCGCAGGATGATCTGCGTGTTCTCGTCGGTGGAACGGGTGGGGTCGGTGTCGTCGATGCGCAGGATGAACGTGCCGCCGTTTGCACGGGCGAAAGCCCAGTTATAGATAGCGGTGCGGGCGCCGCCGATGTGCAGCTTGCCCGTGGGTGAGGGTGCAAAGCGGACGCGAACGTCTGATGCCATGGAAATCTCCTCGATTGCAGGATGGATGTCTAACCGCACCAGTATAAAGCATCAAAGCAACCTCCGCACAAAGGGCATTGACCTACTCATTGGGGACAGGCTTGAATGACCAGTCTTTGGGCAACCTGTCGGCACTTAGGGACGTTACTAGGCTGGTCATTTAAGCCTGTCCCCAATGAGTAGGTGCGGAAAGGGTGTGAATGTTTGATTTACGCGCTATGATGTGCCCTTGCATAGAGAGCCCGGCGGAATGGTAACGGTCGCCGGGACACGTTTTTGAAAGGACAATCATGTCAGAAGAACTTCGTTCCATCCCGCCCCAACACGGGTCCTTTGTTTTTACGTCGGAGTCGGTGACCGAAGGTCATCCCGATAAGATCGCTGACCAGATCAGCGATGCCGTCCTCGACGCAATCCTCGCCAAAGAAATAGAGCTCCAGGAGCAGGGCTACATCGCCCCCAACGGCGTGCCCGCCAACGTGGAAAACGTCCGCTGCGCCTGCGAGACCCTCGTGACCACCGGCACCGTCATCGTCGCCGGCGAAATTCGCACCCAGGCCTATGTCGACGTACAGGAAATCGCCCGCGGCGTTATCCGCCGCATTGGCTACAACCGCGCCAAATTCGGTTTTGACTGCGATACCTGCGGCGTTATGAGCCTCATCCACGAGCAGTCGCCCGATATCGCCCAGGGCGTCGACGAGTCCTTCGAGACCCAGACCGGCGCTACCACCGACCCGATCGACCTGATCGGTGCCGGCGACCAGGGCATGATGTTCGGTTATGCCTCCAACGAGACCAAAACCCTCATGCCCATGCCGCACTACTTGGCGAGCCGCCTAGCC
The DNA here is from genome assembly GCA_958405195.1 of uncultured Collinsella sp. Taxonomy (GTDB): domain Bacteria; phylum Actinomycetota; class Coriobacteriia; order Coriobacteriales; family Coriobacteriaceae; genus Collinsella. The sequence continues at coordinate 38,853 of CATYDM010000003.1, read as the reverse complement.
GAGCGCCTGGCCGCCGTGCGTCACGACGGTACCCTCGCCTATCTGCGTCCCGACGGCAAGACCCAGGTCACCGTGCGCTACGAGGAAGGCAAGCCCGTGGAGGTCACGACCATCGTCATCTCCACGCAGCACGCCGCCGAGATCGAGGACATGGGCAAGATCAAGGCCGACCTCATCGAGCACGTCATCACCCCGGTCATGGCTGCCGAGAACATGCCGTGGGATAACGCCGACATCTACGTGAACCCCACCGGTCGCTTTGTCGTGGGCGGCCCCATGGGCGACACGGGCCTCACCGGCCGCAAGATCATCGTCGACACCTACGGCGGCTACGGCCGTCACGGCGGCGGCGCCTTTAGCGGCAAGGACTGCACCAAGGTCGACCGATCCGCCGCGTATGCCGCGCGCTGGGTCGCCAAGAACGTGGTCGCCGCCGGCCTAGCCGACCGCTGCGAAGTCGAGCTTGCCTACGCCATCGGCGTTTCCAAGCCCCTCTCAATCATGGTCGACACTTTCGGTACCGCACATGTTGCCGAGGACAAGATCGTCGAGGCCGTAGAGAAGACCTTCGACCTGCGCCCGGGCGCCATTATCCGCGACCTGGACCTGCGTCGCCCCATCTACGAAAAGACGGCAGCCTACGGTCACTTTGGCCGAGAAGACGCCGACTTCACCTGGGAGAAAACCGACCGAGTCGAAGAACTCAAAGCAGCCTGCGGCCTGTAAGCTAACCCGAAAAACTACAGACAAAAAACAACGCACCAAAAGAAGTACCGGCTCCAACCGGTACTTCTTTTTTATTTTAAGGTGGTGAAGATGAGCCGACCTGGGACATGGAATAGGCCACAGGCCGATATATTTCGCAGCAGAGCGACTCCAACCATGTATCCTAAGTTCCGAGGGCTTTAGTATTTGGTCGATCGCGAGTTCCGCACGAGCCGGAGAGCACTTAATGTGCTCTCCGTGCGAGCAGGACTGCTCGAGCAGGCGACCAAATACTAAAGCCCTCGGAACGGCGGGAAAGAGTATGCCCCGCCCCTCGGGACGACGGGATAGAACAGGAGCGCATATGGCAGGCAAGCCGCAAACACTAGCTACGACCTCGGCATTCGAGATCTTGGGCCCCGTCATGGTCGGCCCCAGCTCATCGCACACCGCCGGCGCCCTGCGCTGCGCCCAAGTTGCCGCCAGCCTGCTGGAAGGCCGCATCACCAAAGTCACCTTTGGCCTGTGGAACTCCTTCGCCCACACCTACCGCGGCCACGGCACAGACCGTGCACTCGTCGCGGGCATACTGGGCCTCGACACCGATGACGAGAACATCAAGCAGGCCTTCGACCTCGCGCGCGAGCAGGGCCTCGAATATCACTTTGACATCAAGGGCGACGACGCCTCCATCCACCCCAACACCGTCGACATCGAAATGGTCGACGACACGGGCGCCACGGCACAGGTCCGCGGCGAGAGCCTGGGCGGCGGCAAGATGCGCATCAGCCGCATTAACGGCGTCGGCGTCGACATCTCGGGCATGTATTCCACGCTCTTCGTGGCGCACAAGGACGTCCCCGGCGTGCTCGCCGCGCTCACCAACCTGCTCGCCTACGCCCACGTAAACATCGCCTTCTGCCGCACCTACCGCACCGAAGTGGGCGGCCAGGCCTACTCCGTCTTTGAGACTGACGGCGCGCCCGACGACACCGTCGTCCCCATGCTGCGCAAGCTCGACAATGTCGATTACGCGACCTTTATCGAGCTCCCCGGTTCTGCCTCGTCGCTCTCTCCCGGCGTCTCGGCCAAGGAAATCTTCGACGACGGCGAGCAGCTGCTCGATGCGTGCGAGGAAATGGGGCTCAGCATCGGCGCCGTCATGGCCGTTCGTGAGGCGCGTCTGACCGGCGAGGCCCACGCCGTCGCCGCCATGCGCCGCGTGCTCGACGTCATGCGCGAGGAGACCACGGCCCCCCTCGCCAATCCGCAGCGCTCGCTCGGTGGGCTAATCGGCGGCGAGGCCAAGCTCGTCGAAGCCACCGGCCGCAACGATTTGAGTGCAAGCCTGATGGGCCCCGTTCAGACCGATGCCGTGGCCCGCGCCATGGCCGTGCTCGAGCGCTCCGCCACGATGGGCGTGATCGTCGCCGCCCCCACGGCCGGCTCCGCGGGTGTTGTGCCCGGCTGCGTGCTGGCGCTCGCCGATCGCCTGCAGCTCGACGACGAGCAGGTCATGGACGCACTATACTGCGCAGCCGCCATCGGCCTCAACCTCACCACAAGCGCCTGCGTTGCCGGCGCCGAGGGTGGCTGCCAAGCCGAGGTCGGAAGCGCCGCCGCCATGGCAGCCGCCGCGCTGGTACAGATGCTCGGCGGCACGCCCGAGCAGGCGCTTGACGCCAGTTCCATCGCGCTAAGTAACCTGCTGGGCCTCGTTTGTGACCCCGTCGGTGGCCTCGTGGAGGTGCCCTGCCAAAACCGCAACGCCATCGGCGTGGCAGCGGCCTTTAGCTCGGCACAACTCGCCCTCGCAGGCATTAAGAGCCTGGTGCCGTTTGACCAGATGGCACATGTCATGCTCTCGGTGGGTCACGCGTTGCCGGCCACGCTGCGCGAGACGGCAAAGGGCGGCATCGCGCAGGCTCCGGCCGCACTTTCGGCCTGTGCAAAATGCGGTGTGTGCGGATAGCGGCAAAGAACGACTCAAAGGTGGGACAAATGTCCCACCTCTTTTGAATGCCACCGTTTCCGTACCACAAACAGCAGGGCAATCGCTATAATGCAAGCCCAGTAAAAACACGATGAACCGCAAGGCGAAAATCGAAGGATATGCATACGATGTCGCAAAACGATCGAACTCAACTGATTCCCGATCCGCAGCAGCCGAGCAGGCACACCGGCGGCGTTCAGTCGCCGCGTCCTATCGCGCCGAGCCACGGTCAGCAGCGTGGTGCGGCAAACGCTTCCCAACACCCGAACCAACAGCGACAGCAGCGTCAACAACGTCAGCAGCGCCAGGCAAACGGCAATGCGCCCAAGCAGCCCCCCACGCACGCTCGAGGCGATCGCGGCCCCGCGCGCAAACCCGCCGAGAACAATAAGTCGGGCAAAAAGACGACGTTATTTGTCGTCCTGGGCCTAATCGTCATTGTCTATATAGTAGGCGTCGTAGCGTTTTCGCAGGTAGCCTACCCCAACACCACCATCGCCGGCGTCGACGTCTCGTTCTCCAACGCTTCGTCTGCCGCCACCAAGGTCAATTCGGCATGGAAGCACTATAAGCTCGCCGTGACAGGCGATGACTTTAGCTGGACCTATCAGCCCGAGTCCGATGAGCCCATCGTCGACGGCGAAGCTGCCGCAAAAGAAATCATCAGCCACAACGAAGCCTTTATATGGCCGGTCCGTCTTGTGGAATCCTTAAGCGGCAAGACCAAAACAACCGCTACCTCCAACGAAGTCGATCTTGATCAAGACGTCGACCTGTCCATGCTCTCCGACACCTTTGACCAAAAGCAGTTTGAGGAGGATCTGGGCGCCGCCATCGACGAGTTTAACGAGGGCCGTTCGGGCACGTTCGAGGCCAATAGCTCCTATGACGACCAGGCCGGCAAGTTTACCGTCGAGAAGGCGCGATCCAACGAAAAGCTCAACCGCGAGCATGTCATTAAGTACGCCGAGCTCGAGCTTGCCTCGCTGACCGAGACCGTAGATCTTTCCAAGCTCGGCAACGATGCCTATGAGCCGCTTAATGGAACGCTGACCGATGATCAGATTCAGGCCGCATGCGATGCCGCCAACAACTTCCTGGGCGTCAACGTGACCCTCAAGCTCAACGGCGAGGATGCCGGAAAGGTCGACGGCAGCTCCGTGTTGCAGTGGATCAGCTTTGCCGATCCGGCCAACCCCACGCTCGATACGTCGCAGATCAGTAGCTGGGCAGCCGAGCTCGCCAACGGCTTTAATACCGTGGGCTCCACTCGTTGGTGGACGCGCGCCGATGGCAAGCAGTGCGCCGTCGAAGGCGGCGACTTTGGTTGGTCCATCGACAGCAGCTCGCTCGCCAAGCAGGTCGAGGACGCCATTAACAACAAGCAGACCGGCGAAATCGAGATCAAGTACTCCCAGAAGGCCGACACCTTTACCGCAAAGGGAGAGCCCGACTGGAAGGCATACATCGATGTCGATCTGTCCGAGCAGCACGCGCGCTACTACGACGAGAACGTCAATATCGTGTGGGAGGCCAACTTTATTTCCGGCAAACCGGGCGAAGACGCCACCCCCGAGGGCGTGTGGCAGATCAACAGCAACAACGGCGGCAGCACCCTGATCGGAGCCAAGGACCCCGAGACCGGTAAGCCCAAATACGAGAGCCCGGTGAGCTACTGGATGCCTTTTGAGGGCAACATGATCGGCTTCCACGATGCCACCTGGCAAAACGACAAGAGCTTCGATAACGCCGAGTCGTACAAGTGGTGCGGCAGCCACGGTTGCATCAACCTGCGCCTGGCAGACGCCAAGGCACTGCACGATTGCATCAAAGTCGGCCTGTGCGTGGTTGTCCACTCGTAGTGCAACGCGCACATTCCTACAACATGGAGCTGCTGCGCCCAATCTAACAGTTCCGAAAGAAACCGTCCCATGCGCCCGCCCCAACTGGTGGGCGCATATACTTATCGAGGTACTTTCTATAAAGGAGACGCTATGCCGAATGTCCCCACGATCACCCCGGGCCCGGATGATACCGAGCACACGCCCGAAGATGTCACCGAAACGATTCCTCTGATTACAAACGTACATGCCGATAAGCAGAACGGACGCGCGAACGATGCGACCGAGATTTCCGATGAAGAGGCCTACGCCAAGCTCAAAGCAAAACGTGCCGAACGTCGACGCAAAAAGCTCATCCGACGCGGCATTGCGGCCGGCGTCGTGGCCGCCATTGCGCTCATTGCCATTGTCGCAACCCTAGTTATCAATGCGCAGCCACAGGGCGCTAGCGGGCCTGTGACCGACATGGTGACGGAGGGCGCGTTTACCACAACGGTCGAGGCGAAAGGCCAGCTCAAACCCATTTCGTCCTCAGTGGTCTCCCCTTCTGTCGACGGTACGGTCGATTCGATCAACGTGCAGACAGGCCAATCCGTCAACGAGGGCGACGTGCTTATGACCATTAAAAACGACGAGCTCGATCGCAACGTTGCCGAGGCGCAGCGTGCAGTTGCAGCTGCTCAGGAAGACCTCGCCAACGCGCAGAAAGCCGCAGCCGCCTCGCAGGCCACCCCAACGACGGACGTCGAGGGAGCTTCCGCAGCGGCTGGTGTCTCCGCCGCATCAGCGGACACGAACGCCGTATCGACCGCGCAGCGCAGCCTCGCATCGGCCCAGGCAAACCTCGATCAGGCGAACGCCAAGGCAGCAAGCCGTACGGTCACGGCCCCGAGCTCGGGTAGCATCGTAGAGCTCAACGCCAAGGTGGGCGCCACGGTAACAGGTGGCATGATCATGGGCGAAAGCGATACGAGCGGCGGCAAGCAGTGCATGCAAATCGCCGACCTATCCAAGATGAAAGTGACCGTGCAGGTGGGCGAAAAGGACATCGCCAAGATCGCCGTTGGGCAGAGCGCCAACGTCACGTATCCCGCGTTTCCCGATATCGTGAGCCAGGGCACCGTCACGGCTATCGCGTCGGTGGCAAACTCCGACGCCGCCAACGGTGGCGGCGGCAGCGTAACCTTTAACGTCGACATTCTCATCGAGGCGCCCGACGCGCGCCTGAAGCCGGGCATGACGGCCGAGGTATCGGTGGTGACCGAGCAGCTCGACGACGTGGTGATGGTGCCGACGATGGCGCTCATGACCGAAGACGGCGAACACTATTACGTCAACGTGGCGACTGATGACGAGGGCAAGCAAACCCATCGCGTGAAGGTGACCGTCGTGACGCAAAACGACAACGAAGCCGTAGTCGGCAAGACACAGGTCAAGCGCGACGACCAGGGCAACGAGATCAACCCCAACGTGCCGGTTACCAAGCTGCGCGATGGCGACACCCTCGTCATGGACACCGGAGCGGACGCAACGGCTGACGGCGGCTACGGCGCGGATTCGGACAGTATGTCTGCCGACGAGGGCATGTAATGCGTCCCGTTATCGACATCCGCAACGTGCACCGCATCTTTGAGAGCGAGGCGGGGTGCGCCCACATCCTGCACAACGTGAGCCTGGCGGTAAATCCCGGCGAATTCGTCGCTATTACTGGCCCCTCGGGCTCGGGCAAATCAACGCTCATGAACATCCTAGGCTGCCTGGATAAGCCGACGGCGGGCGACTACTACCTGCAAGGGCTCAACGTGGCCGAGCTTGACGATGACGAGCTCACCGAAGTTCGCGCCCTGAGCATTGGCTTTGTCTTTCAGAGTTTCAACCTGCTGCCGCGCCTGTCGGTTATCGAAAACGTCATGCTGCCGCTGGCCTACACCAATGTGCCCCGTAGCCAGCGCGAAATGCGCGCCGTGCACGCGCTGCAGGCTGTCACGCTGCCCGTCGACCACTGGGACCACCGCATATCCGAGCTCTCGGGCGGCCAGATGCAGCGCGTCGCCATCGCGCGCGCCCTCGTCAATGACCCGCCCATCATTCTGGCCGACGAGCCGACGGGAAACCTGGACTCCGCTACCGGAGCGCTTGTGATGGAGACCTTCCATAAGCTCCAGAAGCGCGGCAAAACCATCGTGCTTATCACACACGACCCCGGCATCGCCGCCGAGGCCGACCGTGCCGTGACCATCCGCGACGGTCGCATTCACGACGGCGCGTATATTCCACATGCACCGCGGACCCTGCGCAGCGCCGTAGATAGCCTGCCCATGATTTCCGCCTCCGCCAACCCGCCGAAAGGAGTGGTGGCATGAGCGCCCGCGATCTCATCCAGGAAGCCCTTCACTCGCTCGAAGCCAACAAGGGGCGCAGCCTGCTCACCATCCTGGGCATTGTCATCGGCATCGCCTCGGTTATCGCCATGACTTCGCTCATCGGCGGTATCCAAAACAGCCTGGTCAACAGTCTGGGCCTCAATGCGGCACGCATGGTGCAAATCTATTCGTCGCAAGAACTCACCGAGTCGGACATCGAGAAGCTTCAAAAACTGGTGCCGCAGATAGAGCAGATCGGCATTGTCGACAGCGCGTATACCGAGTATAAGACCGGCGATAAAAGCTATACCGTCATGGCACAGGGTGTCGATAGCGACATGCTCGACGCCGTGGGGGCCAGCAAGCTCGTTGCGGGGCGCACCTATTCCCAGGCCGAGTCCCAATCAGGCTCGCGCGTGGCGCTCATCAGCCGCAACGGCGCCGATCAGCTTTACGGCAACGAACAGGATGCGCTGGGGAAAACCATCAAGGTGTCCAACGGCGAGGTGCAGATTGTAGGCGTGATTGATGGCGGCAGCGACTCCATGGGCTCGCTCACGCTGTATATGCCACGCGAAACCATCTCCGGGCTGTTTAGCGACGAGAATCCTTCATTCCCCAGCGTGACGGCACTTGCCGCCGAGGGCACGGACATGGATGAGCTTTGTAAGACCATCGAGTCCAAGGTGCGCGCGATGAAGGGCATCGAGGAGGAGGATGAGTACGACAGTGTATCGGCGACATCCATGAAAAGCGCCATCGATGCACTCAACTCCTTTATGGGCGCATTCTCGCTCATCATGGGCGCTGTCGCCAGCATCTCGCTGCTTGTCGGCGGTATCGGTATTATGAATATGATGCTCACCAACGTGACTGAGCGCATCCGCGAGATCGGTATTCGCCGTGCTCTGGGCGCCAGTCGTCGCGATATCACCGCGCAGTTTTTGGCCGAGTCTTCGGCGCTGTGCGTCACCGGTGGCCTACTGGGTGTCCTGATAGGCTATCTGCTGGCCTGGGGCCTCGCGATGTTTGCCTCCGGATCCGGGATTCTTGGCGAGCTCGGAGCCAGCGGGCAAATCACACCGAGTTTTTCAATCGCCACGGTGCTGCTGGCCTTCGCCGTCTCCGTCGGCATCGGCGTAATCTTTGGCTTCTACCCCGCTCGCCGCGCGGCAAAGCTCAACCCGGTGGAGTGCCTACGCTACCAGTAAGTCACCACCAACAAGTTGCGGTGAATTAGGAATCGAATATGCTTTCTAGCAGCAAAAACAGACACTATTTCACCGCAACTTATTGAAGGGCTGCTTGCGCCGGTTCCAGGCGTCGTCCTCTAGCTATTGGCGGATGACGGGCTTTAAGGGTCAAGCTTGCTCGAGGCGATCCTCCTCGCGGGCGGAAGGGCGCGCAGGGGCGGTGAGCGCCTAGCGCGCGAACTCCCGTAAGAGCGCGTCTTCCACTTCCCGAAGCGAAAGGGCCCCGCTTCCCTCGGCGGGACGGGTGACCACGATGCAGCGCGCTCCCACGTCGCGCGCGGCGGCGAGCTTCTCGGCTGTGCCGCCTACGGTTCCCGAGTCCTTGGTCACAAGCCACTGGGCGCCCACCTGCCGAAGCATCGCCTCGTTGAGCTCGCGGGTGAAGGGCCCCTGCATGCCGATGACGTGCGACGGCGAAAACCCCGCGTCGATGCACTTCGTTATAGCACCGGGCAGCGGGAGCACACGCACGAAGAAGCGCTCCGAGAAATCGGCGACGCGCGTATAGGGAGCAAGCTCCTTGCTCCCCGTCGTGAGAAGCGCGCGACCCGGGTTCTCGGAGAGAAAGCGCGCCGCGCAGGCGATCGACGCGACCGACACGACGCCTTTGGGCAGCGCCTCGGCCGCGCGCGCAAGGCGCAGGCATCGTACACCCACGGCGAGCGAAGCGGCTCGGATGTTGCCGCTTGCGAGCGTAGCGAAGGGGTGCGTGGCGTCGACGACGATGCGCGCGCCGGAAAGCTCGCGCTCCATGTCGGCCTCGTCGAGCCTGCTCGCATGCACCTCGATGCCCGGAAGCTCGCCCAAAAGCTCGCCTCCGTACTCGGTTGCCGCGTAGGCACGGGCGGGGATGCCCGCCCCGCTCGCCCATTCGCACAGAAGGCGGCCCTCGGTGGTGCCGGCGAAGATGCGCAGCGCCGGCGCGGATGCGGGCGCCGTCACTTCGGGCCGCCTGGGCGCGTGATCTGGTAGAGCAGCGCGTTCATAATGGCGGCCGCCACGGTCGAACCGCCCTTGCGACCCCTCGCGACGATGGACGGCACGCGTCGCGCGAGTAGCTCCTCTTTCGCCTCGACCACGTTCACAAACCCGACCGGCACCCCAACGACGAGCGCGGGCGCGATCTTCCCCGCGTCCATGAGCTCGGCGAGGCGCAGAAGTGCCGTGGGGGCGTTACCGACGGCCACGATGAGCGGACCCTCGATGCCGCAAGCTTTGTCCATGCTCGCAACGGCGCGAGTCGTGCCCGCGGCGCGCGCAGCCGCGGCGACATTAGGGTCGGCCATGTAGCACACGGCCTTGCAGCCGAGCTTTGCGAGCGCGGGCTTGCTTATGCCTGCGAGCGCCATGTTCGTGTCGGTGAGCACCGTGGCCCCTGCGCGCAGTGCGTCGAGAGCACAGTGCGCGGCGTCATGGGTGAATACGAGGGAATCGGCGTACGAGAAGTCGGCAGTGGTGTGGATGACGCGCTTCACGACGGGCTCTTCAAGCGGCGGGAACGTGCGGCCGCCGAGCTCTTCGGTGATGATCTCGAAGCTGCGCCGCTCGATGTCGCCGGGCGCCATCTCCTTGGAATCCATCTAGTACTCCACTCCTTCCCTTGCACCTATCCCCTGAGCGTAGGGGTGTTTCTCGCACCGCATCTCGGTTATGTAGTCGGCCTTCTCCACGATCTTGCGGGAAGGCGCGCGCCCGGTGAGCGCTACTTCGACGCCGCGCGCGGACATATCGAGCGCGCGGTCCACGAGCGCCTCGTCGACAAGCCCCTTCGAAAGCGCGTCGAGCGCCTCGTCGAGCACGAGCAGCCCCTCCTGCGCGCCCTCGAGCTCGGCGAGCGCGGAAGCGAGGTTCCCATCGTGCAGCTCGCGCGTCGCGGCAAGTTCTTCCGACGTCATGGACCAGGTAAACTTGTCCGACGCCTTCCCCGCGAACACGGGCACGCCGAAATGCTCGGCGAGCAGGCGCACCTCCCCGCTTTCGCCGTCTTTCAGGAACTGCACGACGACGACGCGGCGGCCTGCGGCGAGCATGCGAAGGGCGAGGCCCATCGCCGCCGTGGTCTTGCCTTTGCCGTCGCCATGATACACGTGGATCATACGCCCTCCTCGATAATGCGGTAGACATACTCCATGTCGAGCGCCACGCGCACGGAGTCGGCCAGGCGGTCGAACTCGCGCGCACGGTGATCGGCCGCGGACGCCGCGCCCGCAGCACCCACGACGCTCTCGGGCAGGCCACGCATGCGCGCGAGCGAGCGCGCGAGGGCGAGCGCCACCCCCGGTTCGTCGAACAGGCCGTGGAGATAGGTTCCAAACACGTTTCCGCAGGCCGCGCCTTCTGGTTTGCCGCCAATCGTGCCCGCAGGGGCGCAGGAGACGATCGTTTCGCCGTCGTGGATCTCGTACCCGCGAGCCGTCATGCCGTTCCACACCGAGAACGCGCCTTGGGCGCCTGTGATGCGCAGCTCCGACTGGGCGAGGCGCTTTTCCTCCTTGAACACCGTACTTGCAGGGATGAGCCCGAGCCCGCGCGCGGTGCCAGCGCCTTCCCTGCCGTGCGGGTCGGAAAGCTCGTCTCCCAAAAGCTGGTAGCCTCCGCATATGCCGAGCACCGGCGTGCCCGCGCCCGAAAGCGCGCGTACACAGGCCCCGATGCCGCTGGCCGCAAGCCAGCGCGCGTCGTCGAGCGTGGTCTTCGAGCCGGGGAGCACCACAAGGTCGGGCCGGCCCAGATCGGTCGTCGAGGAAACGTAGCGCACGCCCACGCCGGGCACGCGCGAAAGCGGGTCGAAGTCGGTAAAGTTCGACAGGTGCGGAAGGCGCACGACGGCGACGTCGATGACGCCGCGCGCCTCGCGGGCAGATAGGCGCGGCGCGAGCGAGTCCTCGTCGTCCAGGTCGAGCTTAAGATACGGCACGACCCCCACGACGGGAACCCCGCACATCTTCTCGAGCGGGGCCAAACCCGGGCGCAGGATTTCCACATCGCCGCGGAACTTGTTCACCACAAGCCCCCGCAAAAGCGCGCGGTCCTCGGGCGCAAGGAGCGCGACCGTGCCGTAGAGCTGGGCAAACACCCCGCCTGGGTCGATGTCGCCCGCGAGCAGCACGGGGGAGGACACGGCGCGCGCGAGCCCCATGTTGACGATGTCGTTTTCGGCAAGGTTGATTTCGACGGGGCTGCCGGCGCCCTCGATGACGATGACGTCGTTTTCCTCCGCGAGCGAATCGAACGCCTCCAAAATCTGCGGCATGAGCGCCTTCTTTCGCGCGAAGTAGTCCCTCGCAGCAAAGGCTCCCTGCGCCTTGCCGGCCACGATAAGCTGGCTTCGGTGGTCGCTTTCGGGCTTGAGCAGGATGGGGTTCATGCGCACGTCGGGCGCGATGCCGCACGCCTCGGCCTGCATGATCTGAGCGCGCCCCATCTCGAGCCCGTCGGCCGTGACACCGCTGTTGAGCGCCATGTTCTGGCTCTTGAAGGGAGCCACGCGCAGACCGTCCTGCGAAAGCACACGGCACAGCCCCGCCGCAAGCAGGCTCTTCCCCGCGTTCGACATGGTGCCCTGGATCATGATGGGCTTCGCCCTACCCACGGGTATCGACCTCCTTAGCCGAGCCTCGGCCATCCGCGCCCGCCATAGCGCCGCTGCAAGAAGCGCCGCCCCATTCGTCGTGTTCGCCTTCGCCCGATGCACCTCCCGCCCGAAGCGCGCGGCTGAACGCCTTCGCAAGCCGGGCATTCTCCTTGCGCGTGCGCACGGCGACGCGGCACCAGAAACGGGACAGTATCGAAAACGAGTCGCACGTGCGGACCAAAACCCCCTGTTTATACAGGCGCTCGGGGATGTCTTTCGCCGGCGTGCGGACTAAAAGGAAGTTCGCATCCGACGGCACGACGGAAAGCCCGAGCGAAGAGAGCTCGTGGGAAAGCCACGCTCGCTCGCCCGCCAATACATCGCGCGTGCGCGAGACGTATTCGACGTCTTCCAGGGCGGCGATGCCCGCGGCCTCGGCGACCGAGGAGACGGGCCACGCCTGCCCCGCCCGACGAATCCCCTCGATGAGTTGGGCGTTTCCGCTGATCAGATACCCCAACCGCAACCCTGCCATTCCGTAGAGCTTGGTGAACGCGGAGAGCACGGCCACATGGTGCGAACACGCGGCGCGTGCGGCCACGCTCCTTTCGCGGGCGTCGGGCGCAAATCCGAGAAAGCACTCGTCCACGACGAGCAGCGCGCCCACCTGCTCGCAGCGGCAAGCCGCGGCATCGATCACGCGGGGGTCGACGAGGCGCCCCGTCGGGTTGTTCGGATTGCAGAGGTACGCCACGTCTCCCGGCCCCTCGATCGCGCGGGCGAAGGAGGCGGGCACGTCGAAGTCATCCGCTTCGGAGAGCGGGAACTCCTGCACGCATGCGCCGTAGTACGATGCCGCCTCCGCATATTCAGAGAACGTCGGCGCGCACACGACGATGCGTTTCGGGTGCACCGCCGCGGCGAGCCGCCAGATGATGTCGGACGCGCCCGCGCCGCAGACGATAGTATCTTCGGGAATGCCCTGGGTGCGCGCTAGGGCACGAACGAGGGCGAGGCTTTCCCTATCGGGGTAGGCGTCGATTCGAGAAAGCGCCTTGCAAGCTGCGGCGACGGCGCGCGGCGATGGGCCTGCCGGATTCACGTTCACCGAGAAGTCGATGAGGTCGGAGGCGCCCCCTTCGCAAGCGATGCCGAGCGATTGCCGGCTGCCCCCATGCGCACGGGCGCGCAGGATTCCCCCGGCAGCCCGGGACGCGGCGTGGTCTTCCCTCATACCATCGCCCCCACGACGAGCACGACCGCCGCGCGCGCGGCGCCGAAGACGACGAGCGCGCATACGGACGCGGCGAGCATGAGCCTTGTCGCCCGGGCGATGTCGCCCCACTCGATTTCGCGGGACGCGTCGCCTATCGTCGGTTTCTCAACGAGCTTGCCGAAATACACCGCGGGTCCTGCCAGGCGCAGCCCAAGCGCGCCCGCGCACGCTGACTCGGTCTGCGCCGCGTTCGGGCTCGCATGGCGACGCCTGTCGCGGCGCCAGATGCGCGCCGCCCCGCGCGCGTCGAGCCCGACGATCGGGCACACGGCGATCATGAACAAGGCCGATAAGCGCGAGGGAATCCAGTTCACTGCATCGTCGAGGCGCGCCGAGGCGCAGCCGAAGTCGATGTAGCGCTCGTTTTTGTAGCCCACCATGCTGTCGAGCGTGTTCACCGCCTTGTACGCCATGCCCAAGGGCGCACCCCCGATCATAAGGTAGAAAAGCGGCGCGATGACGCCGTCGCTCGCGTTCTCCGCCACCGTTTCCACGGCGGCGCGCACGACGCCCTGCTCGTCGAGAACAGACGCGTCGCGTCCCACGATGAGCCCGAGGGCTTCGCGCGCCGCGACAAGGCCGCCCTTCGAGAACGCGCGGGCCACGGCCAGGCTCTGGCGGCGCAGCTCGCATGTCGCGAGAATCTGATAGCTCGCCCATGCCTCGGCCACGAAGCGCAAGCCGGAGTGAACCATGCCGCAAAGATGTAGGATACCCAGGGTCAAAAGCCCACACGCAAGCGGAAGCGCCACGGCGAGCACAAGCCCTGCGGCACGCGTGCCCGCGGACGTTTGCGGGAATGCGCCCCGCAGGCGGCCTTCGGCCCATGTGATCGCGTGCCCCATGGCGACGACGGGATGGGGAAGCCAGCGCGGGTCGCCGAAGGCAAGGTCGGCCGCGAACCCGGCGGCGACGGCAAGAATCGTCATCACCGGGCATCGCCCCCCGAAGCGGGGCGAACGTCGCGAAGGCAGCGCCCATCCCAGGTGGCGGCCCATGCGCCGCCCGGCTCGGTATGCACGTCGAAGTATCCCATTTTCGGGACAGCTAGCTCGGAGAGCAGCGCTTTCACGGTGCCCGCGTGAACGACGAAGACGGCGCGCCCACTCCCCTGGGCGCGCTCCGATTCGCACGCCTCCCGAAACGCCGCGACGACGCGGCGGGTGAAATCGCTCTTGCCCTCGCCATGCGGGCAGCGCGTCTCACACCAGGAGTCTACCCAGGCGCGGTAACGCGCATCCTCTTTAAGTTCGGCGGCGCTTCGCCCCTCGAAGTCGCCGAAATCTATCTCGCGCAGACCGGGGCACGCCATAAGCTCCGCGTTCGGGAAGAGAATGCGTGCCGTCTGGTCGGTGCGGGCCATGCCGCTCGTGATAACACGGAACACGTCACGATCGCACGCGAGGTCGCGCAAAGCGCGCTCGCCCGCGCTCGACAGGGGCTCGTCGGTGCCCGCCCCGCTGTAGCGATGGTCTTCCGTGCCCGCCGTGGCACCATGGCGCACGAAGATGACTTCCAAAGGCGCGCCCGCGCCCAGCGTCCCTCGAGGCGCATCGGCAAGGTTTCCTTTGATGACCTGGGGAATCCCGCACGTCATGCGCACGACGACGTCGGCGCGCGCAGCGAGCGCGCATCCCAGGCGCCCCGCGCGCTCGCGCCATTGGGCGTCTTCCGCACGCATAGGGACGACCCCCGAGCCGACCAAGGTCAGAATCACTGCGTCGAAGCCAATCAGCCGCTCGAGCGCCCGGTCAGCGTCGAGCGTGCGTACGAGTTCCTCAGCACGGTACGCGACACGGCCGGCAAAAACCGCGGGCACGACGCCCTCCGCAAGCTGCGCCGCGTCGACGAAATCGTCCGCCGCGAACCCGAGCTTTTCGCGCACGAAGGTCCTCTTCCCCGAATGCGCGCCACCTACCACGAGCATCATAGGAGCATGCCCCCCGCCACCAGCATGGCAAGCATCGCGAGCTCGGCCCATTGCAGAAACCATCCGGCCAAATCCCCCGTCACCCCGCCGAAGCGGGACAGGGCAACATGGCGATACCACGCGAGCGCCAAAAGCCCCGCCACCGCCATAAGGGCGCCGACGGCCCGAGCGCACGCGACCATCCCTGCAGCCGAAGCCGCAGCGAAAGCGCAAAGCGGCACGACGATCGCCGCGCGCTTCTTCGAAGGCGAGAGTCCCGCGGCCATGCCGTCCGCCCGCGCGGCAGGCCAACATTCAACGGCGAGCCCCGAAAGCGCGCGGGAGAACACGAGCGAGCACAGAAGCGCAAGGAACGTCCCCGCCGTAAGCGGCAGCGCGGTGAACAGGGAAAACTGCAGAATAAGGTACACGACAACACCGATGACCCCGAAGGCGCCCGCCCGCGGGTCGTGCATGATCTCGAGCTTTCGCTCGCGTGGGGCCCAACTTGCAAGCGCATCGGAGGTGTCGCAGAGCCCGTCTAGGTGGATGCCTCCCGTCACCGCCACAGGCAGCGCCACGAGCACAGCCGCGACGATGGTCGCGGGCACGCCGAACAGGTTCGCCATGTACCCCCACGCCGTCATGAGGAAGCCTTCCGCAACGCCCACCAGGGGAAACGCGGCAAGCGCATGGGTTGATCCGAAATCGGTCCAGGTCGATTTCGGGACGGGGATGCGCGAGAACGTTCCGAACGCCGCGCCGATTGCCTCTGCTATCTTCACCTTGTAGGCCCTTCGCCTTTCATCCACACGGGAATCCCGCACACCACTTCGACTGCGCGGTCGGCCAGCGCCGCCACGCCCGCGTTCACGCGCGCAAGCGCGCGCCTCCATGCCTCGGTCCCCTCATCGTAGCGCATCCCATCGGCGAACACGTCGACGGAGACCACCACCGTATACGCAGCGGCCTGAGCGAGCCGTTCGATGCCTCCGAGCACCTCGCGCGCCGCAGCGTCGGGGTCACGTGGGGACAAGCCGCCTTCCGCGAAAAGCTCGTTCGCAACCAGGTTGCCCACGTCCTCCAAAAGAAGCGTGCAGCCGCGCGGAAGCCCGGACACTGCGGCGCCCACGTCACGCGTGCGCTCGAGGGTGGAAAACCCCTTGCCCTCGCGCAGCGCCCGATGGCGCGCGATGCGGCGGGCGCCCTCTTCCCCGAAGGGCTCCATCGTTGCCAGGTACACGCGGGATCCGTCGTGCCCGAGGCACAGGGACTCGGCGTAGGCGCTCTTGCCGCTCGCGGCGGCGCCGATGACGAGCGTTACCGTCATTTCCCGGCCTCGAAATGCTCGTAAGCAGCCATGCCAGTCGCCGTGAACGTCTTCCCATCCCGGTACACGCGCAGCGCCGAATCCAGAAGGGGCAGATACGCCATGGCGCCCGCGCCCTCGCCCAAGTGCATGCCTGCGTCGAGGGGTGCCTTTATGCCGAGCTCGCGAAGGAGCTCCTGGCTTGCGGGTTCGCTTGATGTGTGGGTGCCCACGAGGTAACCCAAGGCGTTGGGGCACAGGCGCGCCGCGCACAGGGCCGCCGTGCAGGATATGACCCCGTCGAGGAGCGCCGGCGCCTTCGAGGCCGCGGCCCCCAGGTAGAAACCGCACATCGCCGCGATGTCGAAGCCGCCCACCTTCGAGAGCACGTCGATCGGGTCGGCGGGATCGGGCGAGTTCGCGTCGATAGCGCGCTCGACCACGTCGCGCTTGCGCGCGAGCGAGGCGTCCGAGAGCCCCGCGCCGCGCCCGACGAGACTCCGCGCGTCCGTCCGGAGGAGCACTGCGGCCACCGCCGCCGAGGTGGTCGTGTTGCCGATGCCCATCTCGCCCGCGGCGAGAAGGCGCACGCCGGCGCGGGCAAGCCCGCACGCGACGGCGATTCCGACCTCGATCGCGCGCACGGCCCCATCGCGAGACATAGCGGGGCCGTACGCGATGTTGCCGCTCCCCCGCCGCACGTTCGCGCGCACCATGCGCGCGTCTTCTATGCCCCAGGCCATACCCACGTCGACGGGCACGACCTCGGCACCCGCGAACGCCGCCATGCGGCAGGCGCTCGTGGCCCCCTCGCACATGTTGCGCGCGACGACTCGCGTCACGTCTTGCCCGCTTTGCGACACGCCTTCGGCAACGACCCCGTTGTCGGAGAAGAATACCGCGAGCGCACGGGGAAACTCGACCACCTCGGCGCTCCCCTGAGCTGCGGCGATACACGCGACGGCGTCTTCAAAGTCGCCCAATCCCCCCAAGGGGTGCGCGATGGAGTCCCACGCGGCGTACGCGGCGGCGCGGGCGCACTCGTCTGCGGGCGCAATCCGGGAGAGCGCGGCTTCGAGCACGGCGCCCGGCGCCGACGAGAACGCGCGCTCGACTTCCTCGCGGATGCAGGCAAGCGCGGTTTCGGTTGCTTCAGCCATGCCGTCTCCTCTCTGCGAACGACGCTGCGGCAGACGCGAACGCGCGCGCAACGTCGGGGTTCGCAGGATAGTACACATGCGGGAAGCCCGCAACCAGGGACGGGGTGGTCGTCATGCACGGCCAGCCCTTGTCGCGCCGGGGCTTCTGCGCCCAGAAGTCGCCGCCCGGGCAGGTGGACTGCCAGTAGTGGAACTCGTGCGCGCGGATGCGTGTGCCGCGCGGCCCGTAGAGCCCGTCGCGTTGAGAAGTGAGCTCCACGTACCCGAAATGGGACAGCCTTCCCCCGTTCTCGCTTACGCCCTCAAGGGCGCCCGCAACAGGCCAGCGCCGCCCCTCGCTATCGGCGATTTCGCGCTGCAGATACAGAAACCCACCGCATTCGGCGACCGTCGGCATGCCAGATTCCACCGCGCGCCGCACCGCCTCGCGCATCGGCGCGTTCTCGGAGAGCTGCCGCGCATGGAGCTCCGGGTAGCCGCCCCCCAGATAGAGGGCGCTTGTCCCCCGGGGCAACTCGCTATCACACAGGGGGCTGAAAAAGGCCAGCTCGCAACCCAGGTCCTCGAGCGCGCGCAGGTTCTCCTCGTAGTAAAACGAGAACGCCTCGTCACGCGCGACGGCGACGATGGGCCGCGCTCCCGCGATCGGCTCCAACCGATAAGGTTCCTCGCAGATATCGGGTGCCGTCGCCGCTATTTCAAGCAAGCGGTCGACGTTGACGCTCTTTTCCACCAGCTCGGCCATCTTGTCGATGCGCGCGGAGAGCTGCTTGACTTCGTCGGCGGTCACAAGCCCCAGATGCCGGCTTTCGAGCGAGAACGCCTCGTCGGCGGGAATATTACCCAAAACCGCGACGCCCGTGTGCTTCTCGATCGCAGGCGCCGCGTAGGCGCAGGCAGCGGCGCTCGTCTTGTTCAGCACGACGCCGCGCACGTTCGCACAAGGCAGGAACTCGGCGATGCCGCGGATTACGGCGGCGAGCGATAAAGACGCCCCGCGCCCGTTCACCACTAAAACGACCGGCGTTTCCGTGTCGCGCGCAACCTGGTAGCTGCTCGCGTCGGCCACGCCGGGCGCCATGCCGTCGTAGAAGCCCATGACCCCCTCGAGCACCGCGACATCCGCGCCCGCGGCGCCGCGTGCGAGCAGGGCGCGCAGCGTCGGGGCGTCGGTGAAGAAGCCGTCTAAGTTGCCCGAGCGCGCACCCACGACGCGGCGATGAAAGAGCGGGTCAATGTAGTCGGGGCCGCATTTGAAGGCCGCGCATGCAAGGCCGCGGCGCGCGAACGCGCGCAGGAGCGCGCACGTTACGACCGTCTTGCCGCTCCCACTCGAGGGCGCAGCGACCATGAAGCGCGGGATGGACGTGCTCACCGGGCGCCGCCTTCCCCACCTGCACCACGCGCGCTGACGAGGAACACGGGGTTTTGCGCCTTCATAAGATGGTGCGAGCCTACAGCCTCGGCGCGGGCGGCCGACACCTGGCACGCCTCGAACCCCTTAAAGCGCGAACCCGAGAGGAGCGCGCACGCCTCGGTGAGCGTCTCAACAGTGACGCATGGCACGCACAGGCGAACCTGCGAGTTCTTCTCGAGCGCTGCCTCCACGATGGAGGGAAGCTCGCCCGCGCTCCCGCCGACGAACACGGCGTCGGGGACGGGCAGTTTCGCGAGCGCTTCGGGGGCGACACCGGGGATCGCATGCACGTTGCCGCACCCGAATGCATCCGCGTTCTCTCGGATGAGCCGCACGCCGGCCGCGTTGCGCTCGACCGCCCATACCGACCCCGTTCGCGCGACGAGCGCCGCCTCAATCGACACGCTCCCCGTGCCGGCGCCGACGTCCCACACGGTGTCGGTCGCGGTAAGGCGCAGCTTCGCGAGCGCGACGGCGCGCACCTCCTGCTTGGTCATGGGAACGTCGCCGCGGATGAAAAGCTCGTCGGGAATGCCCGAGGAAGCGTACGGCCAGCGGGAGCTCGCGGCGCGGGATGCGCCCGCAAAGTCCGCCGCGGAAGAAGCCGCCGCGGGCGCGGACGCGCCGGCCGGCGCCTCGGAGGCTGCGCTAGAGCCCACAGGCGACCCGGCGCCGCCTGCGAACTCGATAAGCATCACGTTCAAGTCGTCGAACGTCTGACCTGCGATTTCACTTGCGGTCGCGCAGGTGATGCGCTCGTTGGGGTACGACAGGCGCTCGGCCACCGTCACGCGCGCGTCCCCGAAGCCCGCCTGCACAAGCTCGCCCGAAAGCCGCGAGGGGTCGTCCCCGCCCGACGTGGCGAGGAAGAGCTCGCCTGAGCGCTCGGCCTCGGCCACGATGTCGCACGCCACGCCGTGAGCGCTCGCGAAGCGCCAATCCT
Organism: uncultured Collinsella sp.; assembly: GCA_958405195.1. GTDB lineage: Bacteria > Actinomycetota > Coriobacteriia > Coriobacteriales > Coriobacteriaceae > Collinsella. The sequence goes on along the minus strand of CATYDM010000003.1, from coordinate 19,110 downwards.
GCCATGGACGCGCGAGGCGCGCGGCGAGATACGACGCTGAGCTTATGCCGGGAATGATGCGCACGTCCACCTGCGCGTCGCCGGAGAGCGCCTCCACCAGGCGGCGCGCGCCGCTGAACAGCCCCACATCGCCCGTCATCACGACCACGGCGCGCTGCCACGACGCCGCATCGGTGAGCGCGGCGACGATGTCCGCCGTCTTCACGAGCTCGCATCTCACCACGTCGGGCGGCACGTCGATGCCGGCAAGCGCGCGATGAGCGCCGATGACCACGTCGGCGATGTCGATCGCGTCGAGCGCCGCGCGCGAGAGCAAGTCGGGGTTTCCGGGCCCCGCCCCGATGATCGTTACCTTTCGCATGGAATCTCCCGATACCCGCGCGGCGTGACCATACGGCCGCCTACGAGCTTCGTGTCCGCGTTGCCGACGAACACGGTGGTGAACATGTCGGCGTCGATCTCCCCCAGCTCGGAGAGCCTGCACATGCCCGACTGCTGCCCCTCGCGCCCGATGTTACGTACCCAGCCGCAGAGCGTGTCGGGGGCCTTCCATTCGAGCATAATCTTCGCCGCGCGTGAGAGCCTGTCGGCGCGCTTTCTGCTGCGCGGGTTGTACAAACAGATGCAGAAGTCGGCGCTCGCCACGGCGGCGAGCCTGCGCTCGATGACCTCCCATGGCGTGAGCAGGTCGGAGAGCGACACGACCGCGAAGTCGTGGGCAAGCGGGGCGCCGAGCACCGCCGACCCGCTCTGAGCCGCGGTGGCCCCGGCGATAACTTCCACGTCTACATCGGGGTAGTCCTCCGCAAGCTCCAGCACGGGGCTCGCCATGCCGTACACGCCCGCGTCGCCGCTGCACACGAGCGCCACGGCTTCTCCACTCTGCGCGCGCGAAAGCGCAAGGCGGCACCGTTCGACCTCGTGCATCATCGGCGTCGCGAGATGCGCCGCGTCGGGCACGGCGGCGAGCGCGAGCTCCACGTATTTCGTGTAACCCACAACGACGTCGGACGCCTCGAGCGCACGCCGAGCCGCAATCGTCATGCCGTCGGGGCCGCCCGGGCCGATTCCCACCACGAAGAGCTTTCCCATCACCGCTCCTTAAACGAAAGTTTAATAGTTACCTTGGAAAACGCGACGGTCACGCCGCCGTGAGCGAGCTTCGGGAAGATAAGTTTGCCCCCCTCCGCGAGCGCTGCCCGCTCGCACACGTTGTCGACCCCCACCGTCGCGCGCACGAAATCAGATGGCGAAACGCTGCCTTCGACCTGCGACAACTCCTCTGCGGAATACGTCGCAAGCGGGATATTGCGCGCGCAGCAGAAGGCGAGCAGACCCTCCTCGTGCGCCTTCACGTCGATCGTCGCCGCCTCGCGCACGGCTGAAGGCGAGATACCCACCTGCCCGCACGCGAGAAGAAACGCCTCCTCGATCGCTTCGGCGCACGCACCGCGACGGCATCCTATGCCCGCAACGATGCAGGGCACGACAAGGCGAAGCGGCTCGGGCGCAGGCGCCTGCGCCCGCACGCCCGCCGGCTTCCCCGTCTCACCGGCGGGCACGACCTCGCCCGTTGTCTCCGCCGCACGAACGGACGCACCTGCATTCGCGCCAGCGAACGGCGACACGACGATATCGGCCCGAGCGCGGTCGGACGCAATGCCAACCCCCTCAGGCGGCTGTCCCGAAATCGGCATGTCGGAATAGAGCGCCACGCGCCCGCCCGAAAGCAGCCGCGCCGACACTCGCTTGATGGCCTCGGGATTCGAAACGGCGAGCCCCGCACAGCGCGCCCACGTATCCACCGCCCACACGCCGCGGACGTCGGTCGCCGTGGTGATGACGGGGATGGCCCCTGCCGCGCGTGCCACAGTTTGCGCAAGCTCGTTCGCACCGCCCAAATGCCCCGACAAAAGCGGGACGGCAAAGCGCCCCGCCTCGTCGATAGCCACAACCGCGGGATCGTTTGCCTTCGAGGCGACATGCGGCGCGATCGCCCGCACGGCGATGCCCGCCGCGCCCACGAACAGAAGCGCGTCCGACGCTTCCCACGCGAGCGCCGTCCATGCGCGCAGGTCGGCCTTCCCCTCGCCGAACCCGCGCGAAACGGAAACGTCCCAGCCAGGGTCGTCTTCACCTGTCTGCGCGCAATCGGAAAGCGCATGTGCGGTGCGCACCGCCAACGCATACCCCCTCTCAGTGAACGCTATGCAGGAAACCCTCATCTAGCGCACCACCATCGTCGAGAAGTAGCTGCCCCGATCGGGCACATCGTCGAGCGAGCGGTACACGCGCTCGCCCGGAAGCCCACAGTCCTCTACAAGCTCGGCACCGTCGAAGGCACCCTCCTCGCAAAGGAAGCGCTTCGTGTCCGCAAGCGAGCGGCGCGCCTTCATGACCACCTTCGTCCCCGGCCAGCCGATTGCACGGCGCACCCCGTACAGAACGCCTTTACTCATACGTCGCCCCCAATTTCCCGATAACTGCATCGGCGCCCGACGTGCGGAAAAGCTCGCGGCGCTCGGCGTCGAACACGACCGCGGCGATGTCGCATGCGCCCGCCGCGCGGCGGCGCAACCTGTCCTCGATTGCCGCAGCGAGCGAGGCGCGCGCAGCGTCCCCAACGCCGGCGGCCTCGATTACCTCGAGCGCCGCCGTGGTCGTGACGGACGACATGATCTCGCGCACGGTCTTCGCGCCCGCGCCGGCCATGGCCGCGTGGGCGGCCAGAATCTCCGCGCGGCAGTCGGCGGTACGCGAATGGGTGTCCATGATGCCGCCCGCGACCTTCACCAACTTGCCGATGTGTCCCACAAGAAGGACATTGGTAAATCCCTCGCGAACGCAGCAGTCAATCGCATCGCCCACAAAGTTGGAGATGAAGACCACCGGCGCACCGTTTAGGTGGAAATGCCCCGAGATGAACTGCCCGCCGTAGTTGCCGGGCGTGAGCACGACTCCGCGCCGCCCCATAGCCGCATGCTGCCGGATCTCGAGCTCGATGCTGTCGCGCAAGGCAGCGAGGCTGCGCGGCTCGACGATGCCCGTCGTGCCCAGGATGGAGATGCCGTCCTTTATCCCCAGGTGCGGGTTGAAGGTCTTTTCGGCAAGGGCAACACCCTCGGGTACCGAAATTGTCACAGCAATATCTCCAGAAAAGCCGTGCACGGCGCACACCTCGCGCACCGCCGAAGTGATCATCGCGCGCGGCGTCGCGTTGATGGCGGCCGCCCCCACCGGCTGCTCGAGCCCGGGCAACGTCACGCGCCCCACGCCCACGCCGCCGTCGACGGAAACTTCCGATTCGTGCGCGGGTACGTCCTTGCTGCCCGCAGCGCCCGTGCCCGACCCCGCATGTTCCACGCGCGCGTACACGAGCACGCCGTCGGTCACATCGGCATCGTCGCCTGCGTCCTTTCGCACGGCACACTGGGCGCACCCCTCGCCGATGCATGCGTCGACCACGTTCGCCTCGACGGGCAGCCCGCCGGGGGTGACGATCGACACGAGGCCGACGGGCTTTCGTGACAAGAGCATCTCGCAGGCCGCCTTCGCCGCGAGCGCGGCGCAGCTCCCCGTGGTGTAGCCGCAGCGCAGGCGGGTCGTCCCGGTATATATGTAGTGCTCGAAGGCCACGCTAGCTGCTCGCCTTCCGATACCCCGTGGAAAACGAAGGGTCGTAAAGCTTGCTGCGCTCGTACGACTCCGCTTGCGCGCCGTTGTGTGCAAGCCTGCCGCGAGCTCCGAGCACGCGGCCCACCACCACGAGCGCCGTGCGGTCGATGCCCTCTCGCGCGCCCGCATCGGCGAGCGTGCCCACTGTGCATCGCACCACGCGCTCCTCAGGCCAGGTCGCCTTGTACACGAGCGCCGCCGGCTCATCGGAGCTGCGGCCCGCGGCCAAAAGCTCGGCGGAAAGCTCGGCGAGCATACCCGAGCTCAGGAAGATGACCATAGTCGAGCCGCTTTCCGCCATGGTGCGCATGCCCTCGCCCGCGGGCATGGGGGTGCGCCCGGAAAGCCGCGTGATCACGACCGACTGGCTGATTCCCGGCAGCGTATATTCCTGGCGAAGCGCCGCCGCGGCACCGCAAAAGCTCGACACGCCGGGCACCACCTCGTAGTCCACGCCGCGCGCGTCGAGCGCGTCCATCTGCTCCTGGATGGCGCCGTACAGGCACGGGTCGCCCGTGTGCAGGCGCACCACTTCCTCGCCCCGCGCATCTGCCGCGCACATCACGTCGAGCACTTCCTCCAAGGTCATGTGCGCGCTGTCGTAGACGATGCAGGATTCCTTGCACTCGGCGAGCAGCTCGGGGTTCACAAGGCTCCCCGCCCAAACGACCACGTCGGCCGCGCGCAAAAGGCGCGCCCCGCGCAGCGTGATAAGGTCGGCGGCGCCCGAGCCAGCGCCAACGATATGAATCATCCGAGCCTTCCCTTCCCGTTTCTCATCGCAACCGTTTACGCTGCCATTCGCGCAGCGGCCAAAACACGGCGCCCGCAGCGGCAATCGGCGCAAATACGCAGGCAGGAGGCGCAATGCCGCCCGCCCTGGCTTTGACACGTTCAAAAGTGCCCACTATCATAGTAAAAGATTCGGCAACGAGCATATGACAATCGGATAAAAGGAAATGACCGGCGCGGCGCCCGCACAGCCCGCGCTGGCTTGCGGAGGGAACCAGGTGGGAATCCTGGGCAAGGGACATTACTGTATAGGACGCACGGGCGAACCGCCTCGCGCCCCAAGCCAGACTGCTTCGCCTTTTCCTCACGGCATCGCCGTGGCGTTAGCTCCTTGTGAACCCCGAGGGGTGCGCTTTTCTTTCGCTTGTGCCGACAAGCAACTGTCGCCGGGGGACCGGCAAACCGAGGAAAGGAAAAACCATGTCCGACCAGATGTCACGCCGCGGCTTCATGGGCGCCGCAGCAACCGGAGCCTTCGCGCTCGCCGGAGTCGCGCTCGCGGGCTGCTCCAGCACCTCCGCGAGTTCCGAGAAATCGAGCGAAAAGGAGAAGGCCGTGAAGCCGGTCATCCTCGTCACGAGCTTCGGCACGAGCTACAACGACTCGCGCCACATCACCATCGGCGCCATCGAAGACGCTATCCGCGAGAAGTACTGGCAGGACTACGACATCCGCCGCGCCTTCACCGCGCAGATCATCATCGACAAGCTGAAGAAGCGCGACGGCATCACGATCGACAACATGACCGAGGCGCTCGACCGCTGCGTGGAAGACGGCGTGAAGGAAATCGTCGTGCAGCCGACGCATCTCATGGCTGGCCTGGAATACGCCGACGTGAAAGACGAGCTCGACAAGTACGCCGACAAGTTCGACAAGATCTCGCTCGGCGACCCGCTGCTCACCTCCGACGACGACTACAAGAAGGTGGCCGCCGCCATTAAGGAGAACATGGCGTCCTTCGACGACGGCAAGACGGCGCTGTGCCTCATGGGCCACGGCACCGAAGCCGATTCCAACGCCGACTATGCCAAGATGCAGGAAGTGTTCAAGAACGAGGGCTTGACGCAGTTCTTCGTCGGCACCGTCGAGGCTGAACCGACCTGCGAGGATGTTATCGCCGCCGCGAGCGCCGCAGGGTACAAGAAGGCCGTGCTCGCGCCGTTCATGGTGGTCGCGGGCGACCACGCGAACAACGACATGGCAGACGAGACCGACCCCGACAGCTGGGCTGCGAAGTTCGTGGCCGCCGGCTTCGAAGTGACGTGCCTGCTCCAGGGTCTGGGACAGAACGCCGCGGTCGACGACATCTACGTCTCACACGTGGACGACGCCATCGCCAAGCTGTAAACTCGCCGCGCACGGGGGCGCCGGTCGCGTCCCCGTGCAACGGGCATGCGCCTTCCCCGACCGACGGCGCATGCCCGTTGCATTCGCGTCCCGCCCGCCCACCGCACGAGCGGGCGGTCGAAGCGATTGAAAGGAACCTCCCTCCATGTTGAAGAAAACCCTCGCCTTCGCCCTGTCAGCGGCGCTTTTCGCGTTCTCGCTCGCCGGCTGCGGCGGAAATTCAATCGACAGCGCAAAGGCAAGCGATGCCGATTCCCAGGAAAAGACCGAACAGGCGGCCGATGCGCCCGAGGGCGCAAGCGCTGCCCCCATCACCGCCGACAAGGTGGCCGACGGCACCTATCCGATCACCGTAGATTCCAGCTCGAACATGTTCAGGATTGTGGACGCCCAGCTCATCGTGGAAAACGGCTCCATGCACTGCGTGATGACGCTTTCCGGCACGGGCTACGGCAAGCTCTTCATGGGCACGGGCGACGAGGCTGCCGCCGCGAGCGAGGCCGACTTCATCCCCTATGTGGAAAACGCGGAAGGCAAGTACACCTACGACGTGCCCGTTGAAGCGCTCGACGAGGACACCGCCTGCGCCGCGTGGAGTATTAGAAAAGAGCAGTGGTACGACCGCACGCTCGTGTTCGAATCCGCCGGCGTCGATCTGCGCGCCGACGCACTGAAGTAACGCCATGCGGTCGATTCTTCCCAAGGGGGAAAGCAGGAAGCGTCGCAGCATCGCGGTGCGCGCGATCGCCTGCGTTCTCGTCGCCCTGTTCGCGCTTCCCTTCGCGGGGTGCAGTGCGAGCCCGAACGCGACCGGTGGCACGGCAGGCTCTCAGGAATACACTGTGAGCGTCTCGCTCTCCGGCGGGTCAGGGCGCGCAAGCATCGCCTCACCCACCACAATTGTGAAGGATGGCGACACCTACACCGCGACCATCACCTGGTCGAGTTCGAACTACGACAAAATGACCGTCAACGGCGTGGACTACGCGCCCGTAAACGACGGCGACAACTCCACGTTCGAGATACCCGTCACGCTCGACGAGGACATCGCCGTGTCGGCCGAGACCGTCGCCATGTCGACGCCGCACACCATCGACTACACGCTCCACTTCGACTCATCCACCATGAAGGAGAAATCGGGCGACGATGCAAGCGGCGGCTCCCCTGCGGGAACGGCTTCAAGCGCCGCGGCCGACTTCCACAACGCCGATTTGGGCTGCGGCTGGGAGCCGACGGGGGCGCTTCAGCTTGAATACGCCGAGCACTTCACTGTCGACGAGTACGAAGGCGACCTGCGGCTTATCTGCATTTCGAACGGGGAGCGCTTCCTCGTGGTGCCGCAAGATGCGAAGGTACCTGATGGGTTGAGCTCCGACATCGCGGTCATAAGGCGCCCCGCCGACAAGGTGTACCTCGTGTCGTCGGCGACGATGTGCCTGGTCGACGCGCTCGATGCAAACGACAATATCATCATGTCGGGCACGAAGGCTAACGATTGCTCGGTCGCGGGCTTCAAAAGCGCGCTCGAAAGTGGAGCGATCGCCTACGGCGGCAAGTACAGCTCGCCCGACTACGAGCGAATATCGGCCTCGGGCTGCACGCTCGCCATCGAGAACACCATGATCAACCACACGCCCGATGTGAAGGAAAAGCTGCAGAAGCTCGGGCTCGTCGTGCTCACCGAACAGTCGTCGAGCGAGCCCGAAGCACTCGGGCGCCTCGAGTGGATTAAGCTTTTCGGCGTCCTGTTCGACAAGGAAGACGAGGCCGCGCACCTGTTCAACGAGCAGAAGGCCCGCGTCGAGCAAACGTCGGGGCTCGCGTCGTCAGGTAAAACCGTGGCGTATTTCTACATTAACTCGAACGGGGCCGCCGTCACGCGGCGGGCGGGCGACTACGTGGCGCAGATGATCGAGCTTGCAGGCGGCAGCTACGCACTCGATGACGCGCAGACAACGTCGACGTCAGGTTCGTCAGTAACGCTCGAAATGGAGCGCTTCTACGCGACGGCGAAGAATGCCGACATCATCGTCTACAACGGCACCATCGACGAATCGGTTGCCACCTTGGACGACTTCGTAGGCAAAAACGCGCTATTGTCGGAGTTCAAAGCCGTGAAGAACGGCAACGTCTGGGTCACAAACGCCGACATGTACCAGCAGATGACTTCTACCGCCGACATTATCGACGAGCTGCACGGGGCGTTCACCGGCGATGACTCGAACGACTTCCATTATCTGAGGAAGCTCGGCTAGCGCCATGAGAAGCCGGCTTTCCATGGCATACGACGAATCGGGGCGCGCCACGCGGTGTCGCATCGTGACGGTGCTGCTCGCTGTTGCCCTCATTGTGCTCGTCGGGGCCAACCTGTGCATCGGGAGCGTGCTCGTGCCCGCAGACCACATCCCCGGCATCCTTTCGGGCGGCGCGGCCAATTCCATGGAAAGCCAGGTCATCTGGGAGATTCGCCTGCCGCGTGTGCTTTCAGCCGTGCTTCTCGGCGGGGCACTTTCGCTCTCCGGGTTCCTGCTGCAGACGTTTTTCAACAACCCCATCGCCGACCCGTTCATCTTGGGCGTCTCCTCGGGCGCAAAGTTCGTCGTGGCGCTTACTATGATCGTACTTCTGGGTGCGAACCAGGCCATGTCCTCGCCGGCCATGGTGGTCGCAGCGTTTCTGGGCTCGCTTATCACCATCGGCTTCGTGCTCCTCATCGCACGGCGCATAAGTTCCATGGCCATGCTCATCGTGGCGGGCGTCATGGTGGGATACATCTGCTCGGCGGCGACGAACTTCCTCATCGCCTTCGCCGACGACCAGTCCATCGTAAACCTGCACAACTGGTCTTTGGGTAGTTTCTCGGGTTCGAGCTGGGACGACGTCGTGGTCATCGCGGTCGTGGTGATCACCGTGAGCGCATGCGTATTCGCGATATCGAAGCCCCTTTCCGCCTTCCAGCTGGGAGAAGCCTACGCGAAAAGCGTCGGCGTGAACGTCGCACGCTTCCGCGTGGTGCTCGTCCTTCTAGCGAGCATGCTCTCCGCCTGCGTGACCGCGTTCGCTGGCCCGGTGTCGTTCGTAGGCATCGCGGTTCCGCATCTCGTGAAGTCGGCGCTGAAGTCGTCGAAGCCCATCAGCGTGATTCCTGCGTGCTTCTTGGGAGGCGCCATCTTCTGCGCGGGCTGCGATTTGATCGCGCGCACGCTGTTCTCTCCCGTCGAGCTTTCCATCAGCGCCGTCACCGCCATCTTCGGCGCGCCGGTGGTTATCGCGCTCATGTTGAAGAAGCGGATGAGGTAGATGGGGGAATTCGTGCCGCGGCCCAAAACGCTCGGAGGGGACATTCCATGCTTAGACAGTCCTGAGCTCGCACGAAAGCGCCAGAAGGCACTCTCGGCTCGTGCGGAACTGCGCGCGGTACGCCTCCTCCGAGCGGAGTCGAACCTCGGAACCCCGGTCGAAACGCAGGCTGACGGAACCCCGGCCGAAACGCAGGCTGACGGAGCGCCGCTTTTCCGCATAAGCGACCTGTCGGCGGGCTACGACAAGAAGATCGTAGTCGAAGGCGTCGATCTGGAGGTTCGCGCGGGCGACGTCGTGGCGCTCATCGGGCCGAACGGCTCGGGCAAGTCGACCATCTTGAAAACCATCACACGCCATCTGGCACCGCTTGCCGGCGCGGTCGAGCTCGACGGGCGGGAGATTTCCCGATGGAAGACGGCGGAGTTCGCAAGGAACCTTGCCGTTATGCTGACAGATCGCCCCCGGACCGAACTCCTCACCTGCCGCGATATCGTAGAGGCGGGAAGGCATCCCTACACCGGGCGAATGGGAACACTCTCGCCTGACGACCATAGTCGGGTCGACGAGGCCATGAAAACCGCACATGTGGAAAAGCTCGCCGAGCGCGACTTCATGCAGATAAGCGACGGGCAACGCCAGCGCGTCATGCTCGCACGCGCCATCGCGCAGGATCCGCGTGTGCTCGTGCTCGACGAGCCCACATCGTATCTCGATATCCGCTACCAGATCGACCTGCTGCGAATACTTCGCCACCTTGCGAAATCGCAGAATGTGGCTGTCATCATGTCCATCCACGAACTCGAGCTCGCGCAGAAAAGCGCCGACAAGGTGATTTGCGTGAAGGACGGCCGGGTCTTCCGCGCCGGCGCACCCGAGGACATATTCACGCGCGAGACGATTGGCGAGCTCTACGGCCTTCAACATGGCACCTTCAACGAGCGCTTCGGCAGCGTGGAAATTGGGCGCCCGCACGGCGATGCGCACACGTTCGTCATCGCCGGCGCGGGTACGGGGTCGGCTGTGTTTCGCCAGCTCATCCGGCAGGGCAAGGCGTTCTACGCGGGCGTTCTGCACGAAGGGGACATCGACTGTGAGCTCGCGCGCGACCTGGCGGCGGAATGCGTGGCCGAGCGCGCCTTCGAGCCTATCGGGGATAAAACCATAGCCCACGCCAAAGAGCTCCTCGTCCACTGTGCGCGCCTTATCGTGTGCCCCGCCGCCTTCGGCACCATAAACGCCCGCAACGCAGAGCTCGTCGAGTTCGCACGCTCACATGGTATCGAGGTCATGCGAGCGTGCGAAGGCGCATTGGAGGATTCCAAATTGGAGTGGGAAGGATAAACTGGACTATCTTTTAAGGATCCTCAGGCTACAGTTCCTACGCCGACGAGGTCTACAAGGCGCCGGAGAACCTCGTGAACAGGAATTTCCACGCCGACGAGCCCAACTAGGCCTAATCCAAGCGAGATTCCAGACTCGACAGACCATTGAGAGTTAGGTCGTTGGCGACCTCAGAGACACGCTCGATAGGAACCGAGCCGTCAGACAGTGCCCACGTGCGATAGATACCGATAATACCCGACAGCAAAAACGCCAGATAATAGTCGAACATCTCGTCCTTGAGACCTTGGGGCAGCAGATCGCGCTCGGCAATCTCATGTTCGAGCGGCGCACGAAGACGAGCCATGAAATCATCGAGCGGAATATTCTCGATCAGCTGACGATTGAGCACTAAGTTGTTGCACAGTGCCTCGTTAACGGTTTTAAAGAAGGTCGCCGCCGCGCCAAGAGCGCGCTCGTTGGTGTCACCGTCCATGGAAGCAAGCGTTTTCTCGACCGAGTCGACAATCATCTCCACCACATCGACGGCAATGGCATCGAGCAGGCCGTCAACCGTACCAAAGTGTACGTAAAAGGTCTTGCGGTCGACATTGGCCTCGCGCGCGATGGCACTCACCGTAATGTCTGCCAGCGGCTTTTCCATGAGCAGGCGCTCGAAAGCCGAAAGGATGGCATTACGGCTGCGAACGATGCGGCGGTCAAGACGCGGTTTGCTGGTTGCCATGGGCGTGTCCCTTCGATATGCGAGCATTCATCAACAGATGAGAGATAATCTACGTAAGAGGATTATCCCCCATACAGCACAAATATGCCCCGCATCATGAAGAACGCACGACTGCCCTACTGCGACTTAGGGTGCTTCTTCTTATTGAGTGCCGACGGAGATACGCGAATACCGTCTCCCGTCTGACGCACATAGGCCTTATGAGCCGGCTTAGCGGTCCCAGAAGCCTTCTGAGCGTGCTTCTTGGGATCAACGGTAACAGCATTCGTGGGGTGCGGCTTAGTGGGCGCAGAGGGCGTCTGAGGCGTGCGGCCGAGCTTGCGCATCACGCGATCCCAGCGCGCATGGATGCTCTCGTTGTGGGCGCTCTTAAGGCCCAGCAGGGGCGCAGCCAAAATGGTCGGCGCAATAAACGTAATGAGGCGCCACAGCAGATAGCCGGCGGTCGAAGCCGACCCAAAGAAATGACCCAAGAACAATGCAAAGCCGCCCTCAGCGCCACCAGTTCCACCGGGCAGGGGGACCGCAGAGCTCAGCAGCTGGACAAAGGCGCTCGCGGCCATGACCGAGAAAAAGTCGACCTCGTGGTGGCCAAAGGCAAGCATCAGGAAATACGGCACCAGATAGAAAAACGCGAGTTGCAGCATGGTGATGACCACCGTGAGCAGCATGGAAGAAAAATGTCCGGCTGAAAGCTTGAACTTCTCGGAGAAGGAGTAGATCTCGCCATCGACAAACGTTCGCCAACCCTCGATCTTAGTGGCCGAGACACCAATGCGCTCGAGCCAATTGATGATGCAATGGGCGACGCGCGTGACGGTCTTAGGCATGAGCGCGACAGCGAAGATGCCCAGCAAGATGCAGCAGTGCCCACCAAAGCTAAAGACGCACAGCAACGTCATGTCGCCATAGCGCTCGGCAAAAAACGGCATGCGAGCAAGCAGTAGGATAGCGCCCCAGGCAACGAGGCCAAACTGGTACACGATAAAACGCGTGAATTGCGTGGCGCCGGCCTCGCCCACGTTTTGGCCGGCCTTGGTCAGGCGATAGATTTGAGCCGGGGTGGAGCCCATCATCATGGGCGTCAGGTTACCAAAGAAGATGCCACTCGCCTCGACCGAGATCAGGTCGCGGATGCCGACGGGCGAATTGGGATCGAGCCAGACGGCGATCGCATAGGCCACAATGCCAAAGAACAGGTACATGAACATGCAAAGACACGCGACAACGAGCCATGAAGCCTGGACGCTCGACATAGCGGCCCAGAACTGCCCCATCTGCCCGGTTACCACCAGATAGACGATATAACCTACCAGCACGACGCCGATAAAGATGGCGCCGCGGCGTGCGCTCTTATTGTCATCTCCGCCCGAGGCCTCAACCTCGACCTGGGGCTTAGACGTATGCTGAGAGGACTCCGTCATGAGACTCCTTCTAACAGTCAAAATATCTTGGATCTTGTACCCGTAAGGGCCATAGGCAGAGCGCAAAGCTCTGGTTCAAACGGGAATTGCAGACGGTTGTTTGAAAATAAAAAACCCGGCCTTCCATAGGAAGTCCGGGTATCAGATGCGTGGTAGCCCGTACCAGATTCGAACTGGTGATCTCCGCCTTGAGAGGGCGGCGTCCTAAACCGCTAGACGAACGGGCCATAAGCCTCAGCAGAAAAGAAGTGGTAGCCCGTACCAGATTCGAACTGGTGATCTCCGCCTTGAGAGGGCGGCGTCCTAAACCGCTAGACGAACGGGCCACATGACATCTGCACTGCCGTGCTGCGAGGAAATATATTACGGGACAAAAAACGTCAGCGCAAGAAGAAATTCCAAATTGCCGAAAAATTGTCGGCAGGTTATGGAACACGCAGGTAAACTAGGTAGCTAATTCAAGTTGAGATGGACCAAAAGAGCTTCGCGATCGTTGGGAATGTTGTCTTCGATCACGGCGTCGAGGGCGGAGTTGAGAAGCTGCCCCAGTTCCGGCCCGGGCTTGACTCCAGCACGGATCAAGTCGCCGCCGTTGATGGCGAGCATCTTGAGCGTATAGGGCTCCCCCGCCCTCAGCAGCTCGTGCGCCATCGCGCGCATCTCCTCAATCGTCTCAACGTAATAGAAGCACGACGGGGCCTTGCCAAGTGTGTCGGCACGCTTAAGGTCCATGAGCTCGTCAATCAGGCGCGGCGTGTCGACGCCCTCGCCCGAAAGCGCGCGCATCATATTGAGCAGGCAGGATCGCTCGGGACGCAGCGGCTTGTCATGGCACTTGATTAGCAGGCACACATCGCGAATCAAATCGTGAGAAAGCGCCAGACGATCCATAATGGCGCGCGCCTTCTTGGCGCCAAGCTCGGGATGACCGTAGAAGTGTCCGCTGCCGGCGTGATCGACCGTGAAACACTCGGGCTTGGACACATCGTGCAAAAACGCCGCCCACATAAGGCTCGACGAGGGCGCGACGCCGTCGCACAGCGCAAGCTCCCCTGCCACCGTCAGCACACGGGCGATATGCTCGTAAACGTTAAACGCATGATAGACACTTCGCTGATCAAAGCCGCGACCCGCTGCCAGCTCAGGCACAGAGGCACAGATGAGCTCGGGGTAGCGCAGCATCGCGTCTCCCCCATGACCGGTCGAAAGAATGCCCTCGAGCTCAATACCCACGCGCTCGCGCGCCACGGCGTCGAGCAGCGGCGCGCACTCGGCAAGCGCGCGCTTAGTCTCGGGCTCAATCATAAAGTCCAGGCGGCAGGCAAAGCGCACCGCACGCAACATGCGCAGGGCGTCCTCGTTAAAGCGACGCTTGGGATCGCCGACAGCGCGAATCAGCTTGCGCTCCAAGTCACCCTGGCCGTCGTAGCGGTCGACAAGCCCGCGCTCGGGATGCCAGGCCATAGCGTTGACGGTAAAGTCGCGGCGCGCCAGATCGTCCTCGAGCGAGGCGGCACGCTCCACACTCTGGGGATGGCGACCATCGGTGTAAAAGCCATCCAGACGGTACGTGGTGACCTCGATACGCTCGCCATCGGAAATAGCCGTGATTCCGCCAAATTTAATGCCCGACTCCACAACCGCGATGCCGGCGGCCTCGAGCGCCGCTTTGGACTCCTGCCACAGGCCGCTACAGCACATATCAACATCGTGGCTGGGGCACCCCATCAGGGCGTCGCGCACCCAACCGCCCACGTACCAAGCCTCAAGACCAGCCGCCTCAAGCGCGCGCAGGACGCACAGGGACGCATCGGACGGTTGAGTACCGTTGAGCGAAACATTGCACATGCCTATGGCCTCCTGCACTTGTGAGCGTTAATCGATGGTTCTCAAGAAGTCTAACAAGAAACGAGAAAGCGCGCACACGCAATCGCGTCGTCAATTCCATAAAACGAGACAGCAGACGCCATATGCGTTCAGTGCACAAAAAACACCCGCCTTGGAAATCCAAAGCGGGTGCTCGGCAACGATATATCGATGCGGTTAGCAGACCTGGCGAACCTCGATGTGCTTCTTATATTCGTCCACCTTGGCAAAATCGCCCAAGCCCGGGCACTCGACAACGTTGGCGCCGGTGGCCATCGAAAGGCGCAGGGCGTCCTCGACGCGCTCGGGGGCGTCGTGCCACACGGACAGGAAGGCAGCGAGCGAGGAATCGCCGGCGCACACCGTCGACAGCAGCTTGACGTCGAAGGTGCGATTGGCAAACCAGATGTGCTCGCCGTTGGAGAAGTACGCACCGGCGCCACCGAGGGTCAGCAGCACGTTCTTGGCGCCCTTAGCGTGCAGCTCGGCCATAGCGCCCTTGACGGACTCATCGTCGCCACCGCTCACCTTAATGCCAAAGATGTCGAGCAGTTCGTCGTCATTGGGCTTGATCAGCAGCGGTTCCATGGCAATGAGTTCTGCCAGCTGATGGCTCGAGATGTCGAGGACGAACTCGGCCCCCTTGGCCTTGACACGGCGCAGGACCTCGGCCAGGAAGCCCTCGGAAGTGTTGGGAGGCAGCGAGCCGCTGATGACCAGGCAGGTCATGTCATCGAGCGAATCGATAAGCTCAAACATCTCCTGCTCATTGGCCTCGTTGATGGCGGCACCGGCGTTGACCATGTTGTACTCGGTGTCGGGGCCGGCGTTGAGGAACACGTTGACGCGCGTAATGCCGTCGGTCCACACGGGCTTGACGGGCACGCCCAGGGCCTCGGCACCCTTAACGATAAACTCGCCCGAGAAACCGGCGAAAAAGCCCAGAATCGTGGTGTCGACACCATAGTGGTCAAGCGTAAACGAGACGTTGAGACCCTTGCCGTTGGGCGTATAGACCGCGTTGCGCGTGCGGGTGACGGTGTTGGCGGAAAGACCGTCGCAGGCAATGTTGTAGTCAATGGCGGGATTTGCAGTGAGCGTGTAAATCATGAATGTTCCTTTCACGAAGCAACGTGTTAATGAAAGTATATTCCACGCATCGGTAAAAGGCTAGGACAACTCGGTGAACGGTGTGGAAGCGATGAAGTACGGCGGGACACCTCTCCCCCGTGGCGGAACAAAAAGGCGCCCCAGCCGAAACCGGGGCGCCGCATGCGCACGAATATGTCGCGTTTCGATTACTGACGATCGAGCTTGCGGACAGCAACGCGCTTGCTGTACTCATCGACGTGACCAAAGTCGCCGATGCCGACGGACTCGGCAACGTTGGCGCCGGTGGCCATAGCGAGCTTCATGGCCTCCTCGACGTTGTCGCGATCCCTGTACCACTTGTGCAGGAACGCAGCGAGGGTGCAGTCGCCGGCGCAGACGGAAGAGACCAGCTTGATGTTGAACTCACGCTTGGCGTACCAGATGTCCTCGCCGTTGGAGAAGTAAGCGTCGCCGCGGCTACCACGGGTGAGCAGCACGTTCTGAACGCCGGCGTCGTGAGCCATCTTCATGGCAACGCGGACCTCGTCGTCGGTGTCGACCGGCACGCCGAAGATGGCCTTCATCTCGTGATGGTTCGGCTTGATGAGCAGCGGCTTCTTGTGAGCGAGCTCCTTGAGCTTGTCGGAGGACAGGTCCAAGACGACATCGGCGCCACGAGCCTGAGCGTGCTCCATGACCTTAGCCAGGAAGTCAGGCGTAGCTTTGGGAGGCACGGAGCCGGAAACGATCAGGCACTCGAGATCGCCCGCGGTGTCCAGGATGTTGTAGAGCTCCTCCTGGTGCTGCGGCGTGATCGGAGCACCCGGGTTCAGGATGCCGTACTCGTGCTGGCCATCGTTAACGTAGGTGTTAATGCGCGTGATACCGTCGGTCCAGACCGGGCGGCAGAGGCAACCCAGGTTCATGACCTCCTCGACGATGAACTTGCCCGTGAAGCCGGCGAAGAAGCCGAGCGCGACGGTGTCGACGCCCATCTTCTTAAAGGCGAAGGACACGTCGAGGCCCTTGCCGTTAGCCGTGTAGCTGGCCGAGCCGGTGCGGACGTTCTCGTCGGGCTCGAGCGGAGAGCTCGAAACCGTCATGTCGACAGCCGGGTTAGCGGTTAGCGTGTAGAACATTTACAGTACCCCCTGTATATGTGAGGGCCGCGTGGCCGGCCCATTCCAACCACGCGGTTACCTCTGATACCAAATTAGCGAGCTGCGGACTCGAGCAGTGCCTTGACCTCGGCGGCGGTGTTGCAGGCGAGTGCCTTCTCGGCGAGCTCGTCGCACTCGGCCTTGGTCCACTGGCTGATGGTCTTGCGGGCGCGCAGGATCGACGGAGCGCTCATCGAGAACTCCTCCAGGCCCCAGCTGATCAGCAGCGGCTCGAGCAGCGGATCGGCAGCGGCCTCGCCGCACATACCGACCATGATGCCGGCCTTCACGCCGCTCTCGATGATGTTCTTGAGCGAGCGGAGCACGGCGGGATAGTAAACCTGGTACAGGTTGGAGATGGTGTCGTTACCACGGTCGGCGCACATGGTGTAGCCGATCAGGTCGTTGGTGCCGATGGAGAAGAAGTCGGCAACCTCGGCAAGACGGTCTGCGAGCAGCGAAGCGGCGGGCGTCTCGACCATGATGCCGACCTCGATGTTCTCGTTGAACTTGCGACCCTCTTCGGTCAGCTCGGCCTTGCACTGCTCGACGAGCTCCTTGACAGCCAAGACCTCCTCGACGCAGGTGACGAGCGGGATCATGATCTTGACGTCACCGAAAGCGCTAGCGCGCAGCAGAGCGCGGAGCTGGACCTTGTACTGGTCGGGATTGGCCAGGCAGTAACGCACGGCGCGGAAGCCCATGAAGGGGTTATCTTCCTTGACCATGTGCAGATACGGAATCTCCTTGTCGCCACCCACATCGAGCGTGCGGATGATGACCGGAGCACCCTTGAGCGCGCTGGCGACCTTACGGTAGGCGTTGAACTGCTCCTCCTCGGAAGGAAGCTCAGCAGAGTCCATGAACAGGAACTCGGAGCGGAACAGACCGATAGCCTCGGCGTCGTGATCGAGCGCGTTGGGCACGTCATCGGGGTTGCCGATGTTGCAGGCGATGATCTTCTTGATGCCATCGGCAGTCACGGACGGCTTGCCACGGAAAGCCTCGAGGGCTGCCTTCTCAGCAGCGAAGGCCTCGGCCTTGGCGGTGTAGGCAGCGAGCGTCTCCTCGTCGGGATCGGCCTCGACGATACCCTTGCCACCGTCGACGACAACGGTCATGCCATTGCGCAGAGCGGTGCAGCTGTTGGAAACCGAAAGGACAGCCGGGATCTCGAGGGCGCGCGCAATGATCGCGGAGTGCGACGTGCGGCCACCGGTCTCGGTGACGATACCGGCAACGTGGGCCTTATCGATCGTGGCGGTCATGGACGGCGTAAGGTCGTGCACGACAACGACGGTGTTCTCGGGCAGGACGGAGAGGTCGACGACCTCCTTGCCCAGCAGCTCGGCCAGAATACCGGTGCGGATGTCGGCGATGTCGGCCGCGCGCAGACGGAACATCTCGTCGTCCATGGACAGGAACATGTTCTCGAACATGGTCGAGGTGTCCATGAGTGCCTGCTCGGCGCAGGTACCGCCGTCAATGGCGGCGTTGATGGCGTCGGTCATACCCGGATCCTGAGCCAGGACAATGTGTCCGCTCATGATCTCGGCCTCGGCCTCGCCCACCGTCTCCTTCATGTGGTCGGCCTGAGCCTGGGTCTTCTCGCAGAAGACCGAAAGAGCGGTCTGATAGCGCTCCTTCTCTGCTGCCGAATCAGCAACCTCGTGCGGCTCAAACGTCAAGTCGGGATCGACGGCGACCATGACGGTGCCGATACCGATGCCCTCGGAAGCGTTGACTCCCTGATACATTCCCATTCCTCTCTCCGTGTCATGTGATAAAGCGTTTTGCCATATCCATGACAAAAGAGCGCAGCTACCTTACAACAGGTCACTGCGCCCCCAAATATGAACTTAGTTGTTCAACATGCGACCCGTTTGAGTTTTACTCGCCAAGACCGCTCTTGATGAGCTCGATGGCAGCAGCCAGAGCCTCGGCCTCGTCAGCGCCGTCGCACTTGACCTCGACCTCGGTACCGCAGGGGATGCCAGCAGCCATGAGGGCCATCGGGGACTTGCCGTTGACCTCCTTCTCGGGGGTGACGACCGTCACGTCACAGGCGTACTTGCCCATGGTGGAGGCGAACAGACCAGCCGGACGCATGTGCAGACCCTGAGGATTAACGAGGGTAGCCTTCTCAGAAACCATAGTTGACTCCTTTTTTGTGTTTAACCCCTGTCATGTATGTGGCAGGAGTCAGATTCACGACGTTGTTTATATTAACTCACATCAAACGGTTTTTCATTGTGTTTCAGACGAATTATTGGACAGATGTGTTTGTCGTCCGCTTGCTCGCCCACAGGGGCCCGTGCGCGGCCTGTGAGATTTCCGGCTCTACAGTCCTGCTCGCACGAAGAGCACATTAAGTGCTCTTCGGCTC
>CATYDM010000002.1 GCA_958405195.1 uncultured Collinsella sp. | reverse complement strand
ATGCGACACATCTGGTGTGTCCATCCTCGCAGTATCCGGTTCTCAAGGTGCACGCTTTGCGGTCCATCCGGTTCGACCGGGCCGCGCGGCAAGGAGATATATTGCCAGACCGCGAAGCGATGTGGGACGTCAATTCCACTCTTCACAAGTCCTACACAACATATCGCTTCCTATATAAGTAATAGAAAGGCTGATGCAGAAATACTGCACGTATCAGATGATGACCCTTCGATTAAGAGATATATAAAGATCGGTCACCTGTAAGTGTCTATCTACCCGCGCTTTTTGCTATGTAAACCAGCGCTTTCGATAAAAAAGAGGGAGTGCCGCGCACAGTGCGACACTCCCCTTGCGATTCAGCAGAATCTATTAGGCCTCGAGAGCCTTCTTGGCAATGGCAGCCAGCTCGTTGAAGGACTCGATGTCCTCGTAAGCCATCTGAGCCAGGACCTTACGGTCGAGCTCGATGCCGGCAACCTTCAGGCCATGCATGAACTGAGAGTAAGAGATGTCGTTCAGGCGAGCGGCAGCGTTGATACGGGTGATCCAGAGAGAACGGATCTCGCGCTTCTTGTTGCGGCGATCACGATACTGATACTGCAGGGAGTGCTGGACCTGCTCTTTAGCATGCTTGTAAGTACGCGAAGCGGCACCGTAGTAACCCTTCGCACGGTGCATAACGGTACGGCGCTTCTTCTTGGCGGCAACAGCGCGCTTAATACGTGCCATGTTCTATCAACTCCTAGACGGTAAAAAGAAAAACGGGAACGCGAACTTAGGCGAGACGCGACTTGATGACCTTGCGGTCGGCAGCGGCGATCTCGGTCTCCTGACGGAAGCCACGCTTACGTTTGGTGGACTTCTTGCTCAGGATGTGGCTCTTGAAAGCCTTGGCGCGCATAAGCTTGCCGGTACCAGTCTTGCGGAAACGCTTCTTGGTGCCGCTGTGGGACTTCATCTTAGGCATGAAATACTCCTTAATCGGTTACAGAACACTAGTTACTTGGTATCGCTTGCCGCTTTATCCTCATCGAAGGCGCCCTTAATCGGGGCGAGCAGCATAAGCATGTTACGGCCTTCCATCTTAGGCTTGGACTCGACCGTAGCGTAAGGCTTGAGATCCTCGGCGAGACGCTCGAGAACGTTAAGACCCTGCTCCGGGTGAGCCATCTCACGGCCGCGGAACATGATGGTGATCTTAACGCGTGCGCCCTTCTTGAGGAAACGCAGAACGTGGCCCTTCTTGGTCTCGTAGTCGCCAACGTCGATCTTGGGTCGGAACTTCATTTCCTTGACCTCGACCTTGGACTGGTTCTTACGAGCGGCCTTAGCCTTCATGGCCTGCTGGTACTTGAACTTACCGTAGTCCATGACCTTGCAGACCGGCGGCTCCGCGTTGGGAGCGATCTCGACCAGGTCGAGACCCTGATCGTCAGCGACGCGCTGGGCATCGCGGATGGCGAACAGGCCGAGCTGAGAGCCATCGACGCCAATCAAACGGCACGAAGATGCGGTGATCTCGTCGTTGATGCGGGTGTCATCAGACTTAGCTATTTTCCCTACCTCCATTCATAAAAAAATAACCCGGCGCTTTTCAGCAACCAGGTCGTACACATAGACATCCTCGGTATGAGGAAGGGAATCTAGGTTGTATGACCAGTCAGCTGCTCATTGGCGCCAAAAGGTGGGAACCCTCGGGTTCCTCTTTAGGGCATTGCGGGAACAACGCCTTGCGAATAATAACACGTACCGCGCGTTATCACATTACGTACACGAAAAAGGGGGCCTTGACCCCCTTGAAGCGCAGGTGCATGTATGGTGCCCGAGGCGAGACTCGAAGGGCCTTCGCTCCGCGAAGCCCCGGGCTTCGGGCGCATGGCGCCCTCGCCACGCTCCGCTACAAACAGGCCACGGGCCTGTTTGCTTGACGCTCCGCGCGCTCACGCGAGTTCGGCACGAAAAAGGGGGCCTTGACCCCCTTGAACGCTCACTTGCATGTATGGTGCCCGAGGCGAGACTCGAACTCGCACGTTGTTGCCAACGGTGGATTTTGAGTCCACTGCGTCTGCCAATTCCGCCACTCGGGCACGTAATGCGTGAGTTAGTTTATCACAGCTTTCTGTTGATTAGTCCGAAAATGGAACTTCGAGCATTTCGATAAGCTCAACCTTGCGCAACATCTCCCGCTTACGACATCCACGTCCGTCAACCGAGGCCTCGCCCATCTGGTTGTCATAGGGGTCCTCACGCATGCCATCGAAAGCAGGCACAAATTCAGCCTGGAATCGATTGTTGGCCACCATACGCCACGGGTCGAGGTTGCCAAAGTAGTGACGACGACGCCACTCCTCCCCCATCCTGCGCGCCGAGGAACCGAACGATACGTCGGCGTTAAGCCAACCGGTCTGTGGCGTATAGAACTCAGCCCAATCGTGCGGCCCCACCGAATCGGGAGCAACATACAGGCCGCTCTGCCAACGGGCAGGCACGCCCGCGATGCGGCACATGGTGATAAACGTGAGCGCCATAACGCCGCAATCGCCGCGTAAAGAATGCGCACAGTCGTCGGCAATAGATCCCAAAAGCAGGTACGGTGGCTGATAGCGATAGTCGATATGCTGTGTCAGGTAATCATAGATAGCACGAGCGCGATCGAGCGGATCCTCGAGCCCGTCAACAACACGCTCCGTCAACTGTCGCAGGTACGGCGTAAACGCAATGTGCGGACGGTCCTCGGAAGTGTCCACGGGCAGCGGCGTGTCCATGCACGTATGCGATGGGAGCGCGCCACCATAGATATCGCAATAGGCGGCATCTATGTGATAGCGATAGGTCACCGAGAATGAATGTTCAGTCGAAGATGTCCAAGAGACAGTACGAGCCGAAACGTTTTCAGAGGCAACGGTACCCTCCGACGTCATATCGAGAACCTCGATTTGAGACTGTTGACGACAGGCGGCGGCAACGGGAAGCCACGCGCGAACGGTCTCCCCCTCCAAAGCACCGGGGACAGACACGGATGCCTTAAGCGTGATGACGCGAGTCAACCCGTTTTGCGACTCCATCTCCCTGAGTATCTGGTTACGCAGCGCTATGCCGTCCGTAGAATCGGGACGCAGGCCCGGAACCTCCTTGGGGTACACGCGAAGCGAATCGAGGAAGTTATCGAGAACAAACAGCTCGCCATCGATAAAGCGCCAGTCAATACGCTTGCGATTAATCAGGTCGTCAAACTGCTCTTCGGTAAACTCAGGCCACTCCTCGCGAATCATCGCAATAGCCTGATCGCGCGACACCGAAAAATGAAGCGGCGTCTCGAGCATGCGATACCGCTCGGCACGAACGCAGGCAGCAAGCGAGGGATCGGGATCTTGGGCAAGTAGGCGGTCGCAAGCCTCAATAGCCTGCGAAAGATACCCCGCGTCCTTTAAACGCAGAATCTCGGGTGGCAAGCCAACATCTAGAAAACGGAAGTCATCATTGCAAACATCAACAGAGCAACCAACAGGACCCTCGTCAATAACCTTCCCATCCGAAGGCAGCACATTAATAACAGCCATACCAAACTCCAAGTCATTAGAACTCTTGAAGTCCATTGTAGCGAGATAAAAAGAAAGCCCCAATAAAGGAACCCTCAACACCGATAAACGGTACCTATAAAAAATGAATTCAGCCCAGTAACCCTGTGGCGAGTTAACGAAGGAGGCCCCGTTCACCCGAAGCTTTTCCCATTGCGCGACTTCTGGCAAAGCCAGGTGAGCGCAAGGGAAAAGCGTAGGGTGAACGGGGCCTCCGACGGGAAAGTTAAACCGCTACTTACGCCTTGTTGACGGAGCCAAACTCCTCCATGAGCTCCTTGGTGCGGGCAACGATGTTGTCGCGACCAGGCTTGAGGAGCTTGCGGGGGTCAAAGCCCTTGCCCTGCTGATCCTTGCCAGCCTCGATGTACTCGCGAACGCCCTTGGCGAAGACGAGCTGCAGGTCGGTATTGACGTTGATCTTGGAGATACCCAGGGAGATGGCCTTCTTGATCTGATCCTCGGGGATGCCGGTGCCACCGTGCAGAACGAGGGGCAGGTCGCCGGTCTGAGCCTTGATCTCGCCCAGACGCTCGAAGGAAAGGCCGGCCCAGTCGGCGGGATACACGCCGTGGATGTTGCCGATACCGCAGGCGAGGAAGTCGACGCCCAGGTCAGCAATCTGCTTGCACTCAGCGGGGTCAGCGAGCTCGCCGTTGGAGGTCACGCCGTCCTCGGTGCCGCCGATGCCGCCGACCTCGGCCTCGATGGACATGCCCTTGGAGTGGGCAAGCTCAACGAGCTCCTTGGTGCGGTCGAGGTTAAGCTGGAAGGTCTCCTCGTGAGAGCCGTCATACATGATGGACGTGAAGCCGGCCTCGATGCACTTGAAGCAGTCCTCGTAAGAACCGTGATCGAGGTGAAGGGCGACGGGGACGGTAACGCCCGTGGCCTCGACGGCAGCCTTGACCATGTCGGCGCAGACCTTGAAACCGCCCATCCACTTAGCGGCACCAGCGGTGCACTGAAGGATCAGCGGAGACTTGGCCTCCTCGGCGGCCTGGAGAATAGCCAGGGTCCACTCGAGGTTGTTGGTGTTGAAGGCACCGAGAGCGTACTTGCCGGCCTCGGCCTTCTTGAGCATGTCTGCTGCGTTGACGAGCATAAAAGAAACCTCCTGTAAGGTTGCTCCGATAACGCCTGAGATTTTACCACGACATACCCGAGCATAAACGTTCGTTTGTTCACGAATACCATCCGATTGGACAATTTTTGACCGTTTGCCCCACAGAATCGACCCACTGGGGAAAATAGCTTGACGATTGAGCGGTCTTCGTGGTTCGAAAGACGGCTTCGAGCCTACATCTGCATAAACGGGTTCTGCATAAGTTCGCGCGCCATCGTGGTCGAATCGCCATGGCCCGTCAAGCAAACGGTATCGGGCGGAAGCGTCTTGGCAAGTTTGGAGAGCGAGCGCATAATCGCCGCCTCGTCACCGCCGGAAAGATCGGTACGACCGTGGCTGCCCGGGAAAAGCGTGTCGCCCACAAAGGCGATGTTCCCCTGCTCGGTCGCGGCGAACAGGACGATGCCGCCCGGCGTATGCCCCGGCGTCTCGATCACCTGCAGGCAGATATCGCCCAATTCAATCGTATCGCCCTCGGCAAGCAGCCGCGTCGGCTCGCCCGGATCGGGCGTCTCAATACCCCACATGGCGCGCTGCTCCTCGATATTTGCGCGAGGCACCGTCACGTCCTTAGCGCACAACCCATATAGTGCGCTGTCGCCAACGACAGCTCGAACCCCGGCGACTCCGCCAACATGGTCGGCATGACCGTGCGTGCAGACAGAGCCGAGTACGCGAACCTCGGGATGCGCGGTGCGGATATGCTCCACAAGACGCTCGCCCTCCCACGCCGGATCGACGATTAAGCACTCGTCATTCGAAATCACGGCGTAACTGTTGGTCTGAATCGGGCCGTTGACGAGCGCCTCAATCGAAGCCGCACCTCGGGGTGTCAGGTCCAAAGTCATATCGTCCATGCGCATGCCCTCCTTCTAAAATACGTTCGAGGCACCAAACGATGCCTCGAACGTAACCAATATCTATGATGCTGAGAGGCTCTCGCACCTACACACGGCGCTTGAGCTGAGCTCCGCCTTCGCCGGGCATAAGACGGCGAGCGTCGTAGACCGAATCGACACTGCTGATGGAAGCCAGCAGCGGATCCAGGCCGCTCGCATCCGAAATCTCGACCATAAAGCGCAGAGTCGCAATACCCTCGCGGTTGGTCGAGGTGGCGGCGGAAAGGATATTGCCGCCTGCATCGCCAATGGCAATGGTGACGTCCTTGAGCAGGCCCATGCGGTCCAGGCACTCGACCACGATCTCGACCTGGAAGAGAGTGTCGGCAGCACCATCCCACTCTACGTCAATCATGCGCTCTGGGTGCTCCATGAGGCCCTTGACGTTGGGGCAGTTGGCGCGATGCACTGAGACACCTCGGCCACGCGTGATGAAGCCGACGATATCGTCGCCCGTCACGGGGTTGCAGCAATGAGCCAGACGGACCAGCAGGCCACTGTTGCTCTCGCCCTTAACGATAATGCCGTTACTTGCGCTCTTGCCACGCTTTTGCGGCTTGCGGTTGGAGCCGCGGGCCGGCTGTTTCACGACCTCGGCGATAGCCTCGGCCTTGGTGAGCTGTTCCTCGGGCTTGGGGTCCAAGATTTGCTCGACCTTATTACCCACAGCGCGCGGGGCAACCTTGCCGGCGCCGACGGCAGCAAACAGGTCCTCGAGCTGCTTGAAGTTAAACTGCTCCGCCACGGCGTTGAGCGCACGCGTGGAGCGCGGCGTGGAGATGCCATACCCGCGCTTGCGCAGGTCCTTGGCCAGCATATCGCGGCCGGCGGCAGCGTCGTCGTCCTTAGTCGCGGCGGCAAAGTAGCGACGGATCTTGGACTTGGCCGAAGGCGTCTTGACGATCTTGAGCCAATCACGCGACGGTTTGGAACTCTTGTTAGTCAGGATTTCAACGCGGTCGCCCGTCTTGATCTCGTGCGTGAGCGGGGCCACAGCACCGTTGATCTTAGCGCCGACGCAGTGGTTTCCCACCTCGGTGTGAACGGCATAGGCAAAGTCGAGCGGCGTGGAGCCGGCACGAAGCGCCATGACCTCGCCCTTGGGCGTAAAGACGAAGATCTCCTGATCGAAGAGGTCGACCTTCAGCGAATGCAGGTATTCCTTGGCGTCGGTGATCTCATCAGACGCAGCCCAATCGAGCGAATGCTTGAGCCAGTTGATCTGGTCGTCCAAACGTTGAGCGTCATTGGTCTTGGAAGCAGACGATCCGCCCGACTTCTTATATAGCCAGTGGGCGGCAATGCCGTACTCGGCCTGCTCATGCATCTCATAGGTTCGAATCTGAATCTCGAGCGGGCGGGCCGTGGGGCCGATAACCGTCGTATGGAGCGACTGGTAGTTATTGACCTTGGGCATGGCGATATAGTCTTTAAAGCGACCGGGCATGGGGTGCCACAGCGTATGCACTGCGCCGAGCGTGGAGTAGCAATCGCGCACCGAATGGGTAATAACGCGCAGCGCCACCAAATCGTAGATCTCGGAGAATTCCTTGCCCTTGCGCTTCATCTTTTGGTAGATGGACCAATAGTGCTTGGAGCGGCCGTTGATCTGGAAGCCCTCCAGGCCAATGCGGTTGAGCTCGTCGGTGAGCGTCTTGATGGTCTCGGCCAGATAGCGCTCGCGAACCTCGCGCGACTCAGCCACCATGCGCGCGATGCGCTGGTAGGCGTCGGGCTCAAGGTAGAAGAAGGACAGGTCCTCGAGCTCCCATTTAATGGAGCTCATGCCCAGACGGTCGGCCAGAGGCGCATACACGTCCATGGTCTCGCGAGCCTTAAACAGGCGACGGTCCTCACGCAGGGCTGCAAGGGTGCGCATGTTGTGCAGACGGTCGGCAAGCTTAACGATGATGACGCGGATGTCCTTGGACATGGCGAGGAACATCTTGCGCAGCGTGAGGGCCTGTTTCTCGTCCATGCTGTCGACTTCGATGTTGGTGAGCTTGGTCACGCCATCGACGAGCTCGGCCACCGTATCGCCAAACAGGCCGGAAACATCGGCAAGCGAAGTCTCGGTATCCTCGACGGTATCGTGCAGCAGCGCGGCGCACACCACGTCACAGTCCATCTTAAGATCGGCCAGAATGATGGCCACCTCGACGGGATGGTTGATGTACATCTCACCCGAGCGCCGCTTTTGGTTGCAATGCTTCTCGGCAGCAAAGCAGTAGGCCTGCTCAACCTTAGAAAAGTCATCCTCATTCATATATTTGAGGCACAGACGCTCCAGCTTGTCGTAGCTGTCCGCCATAATCTCGGGCGGCAGCTCATCGGCATGCTTATAGTGCTCCATCTCCGAAAACGGCTGGAGGGTGGAATCATGGGCGGTACGGGCTGCGGCATCCATCGAGGTCCCCTTCCCCTAGGCCCGCGGTACGATCGGGCGGTTAACTTTGGCTAGCATATCAGAAGCGCACGAATCGAGCGCCCAGCTCCGGAAAGCCGAAAACTCCATGCGCGAGCGCAAGCCCTCCAAATAGCGAATTGACCTGCTCAATTGCACGCGGCCGGGGTTTTCGGCCATCGCGATGCGACGGGTGTCGTCAAACCCCGAAACGCGACAGAAACCAAGCTCTTCGAAGATTCCTAGGCCGCTTTCCACCGAGCGCTCGTCGACCGGCGTGCGGGCATCGATGGCAAGGCACATCTGCGCGATGTCGATATCGCTCGCGCTAAAGGAATCGTCCCCGGTCTTGCCGCGGTTGGAGCGCCACATGGTCTGCAGCGCGCGATAGAGCGTGACGAGCTCGTCGCGCTCGGGCGCGTAGCAGTCGAGCAGGCGCTCGTTAATGCGAGCGTCACGCGACGAATAGAGCAAGTGAATCACGGCAGGTTGGCCGTCGCGACCGGCGCGTCCGCTCATCTGGTTGAACTCGATGGCGCCAAACGGCATGTGGTAGAGCACAACATGGCGGATATCGGGCAGGTTGACGCCCTCGCCAAAGGCAGATGTCGAGACGATGCAGCTGAGGCTGCCGTCTCGGAATGCTTCCTCCACGCGACGGCGATCGGAACGCGCAAGCCCCGCGTTATAGAACGCGATATGGGTTGCGCAATCGGGCACACGCTTGCGCAACGTCTTGGCGAGCGCCACGGACTGGTCGCGCGAATTGACGTAGATGACGGTCTTTTCCCCCGTCGCCACAATCGACACCAAACGGTTCTCGCGACTTGCAAGATCGCGGTCGTCCTCGAGCTGCAGGTTCTCGCGCACCGTCTCGTCGACCACCGTGCGAGTGATCGGCAGCATGCGGGCGAGCTCGGCCACGACCGGAGCCGTCGCGGTGGCCGTCGCAGCCATAACGACCGGGTCGCCCAGGGCTTTGAGGATATCGGGCATGTCAAGATAGGCGCTGCGGTCGCCGCCCTTGGCAAGGCCGGCGTGGTGTGCCTCATCGATAACGACAAAGCCGATGCGGCCCGAACGCGCGAAGCGGTCACGATGGATAGACAGGAACTCGGGCGTCGTGAGCACGATACCGGTGCGGCCCGAAGCTAGGCCGGCGAACACGTCATCGCGTGCGGCCTCCACGGTCTCGCCGGTCAGCACGCCAACGCCAATGCCAAGCGCTGCCATCGTCGACGAGAGGTGATAGGCCTGGTCGGCAACGAGCGCACGCAGCGGATAGACAAAGATGCTCGCACGCCCGCGAAGGACCGCCTCGCGCGCGGCATGCACATGGAAGATGAGCGACTTGCCGCGCCCCGTTCCCATAACGGCCAGAACACTTTGGTGATCGGCCAGGGCATCGAGCGCCTCGACCTGCGCGCGGTGCGGCTGGTTCGAGCCGATAAAGCTATGGATAAGCGAGCGTGTCAGCTCGGTATAGGAAAGCTGGGCGAGCGTCTCGCGCTTGCGCGACTCCAGGCGCAGGCCGGAATCCGCCGGCTGCACGCCACGACGAAGCTCGCATGCCGGATCGTCGACGCTGGGCAGCGTGGTATCGCGGACCAGAACATCCTTGACCATGAGCTTGGGCTTCACACGACCCTGCCAATGCTCGGCAACGGCCTCGAACACCAAGTCGACGGCGCTGTCGCAATTGATAAGCTTGTCGATCTGCGGTACACGAAACATGATGGCCGGCACACTCGCGGCGCCATCCGTCGCCACGAAGCGCATGTGCTCGCCGGTCTTACCCACCACGGCGCGATCACACATCGTCACGCCCTCGGCAGCCAGCAGCGGCACCTTATTACCCTGGCCAAACGGCTCAAGGCGGGAAATCTGCTCGATGGTCTCGATATTCAATTCGGAAAGGTCGACCGTGGCGGCAACCTCGTCGGTGTCCTCAAAGTCCTCGGCGGGAAGCTCGGACAACACGGCTGAAAGGCGACGGCGGAACTCATCGAGCTTGGATGCCTCGATGGTCACACCCACCGCACCGGCATGTCCGCCGCGACGAATCATCAGGTCGGAACAGCGCTCGATGGCGTCAAACAGGTTAACTTTTCCCACCGAGCGACCAGAGCCGCGCGCGATACCGTCCTCGATCGAGAACAGCAGCGCCGGCACGTGGTAGCGGTTGGTCAGACGGCTTGCCACGATGCCCTTGACGCCCTCGTGCCAGCCTTCGCCGCCCACGACGATCGCGCGTCCGCCGTCATAGGTCTCCTCGACCTTTGCCATGGCATCGCGCGTGAGCTCCGCCTCGATCTCACGGCGCTGGCGGTTGATTTCCTCGAGCTCAGCCGCCAGTGCGCTTGCTTCGATGGGATCGCGGGCAAGCAGCAGGTCGAGCGCCAGCTTGGGATCGGCCATGCGACCGGCAGCGTTTAAGCGGGGAATGAGCGAGAATGACAGGCCGTCGGCCGTAATGGTAGAAAGATCGGCCTTGGCAAGTGCGGCAAGCGCGATATAGCCGGGACGGGCCGTCACGCGCATCTGCTGGATGCCCTCGGCGACCAGTGCGCGATTCTCGGGCGTGAGCGGCATCATGTCGGATACGGTGCCCAGCGCCGCGACCTCTATCAGCGAACGCCAATACGACGGCTTGCCCAAACGCTCGCCCAGGACCTGCACCAGTTTGAGTGCCACGCCGGCACCGGCAAGCTCGCGCGAGGGACCCTCGTCCTCGAGCTTGGGGTCGGTCAGGGGCACGCCCTGCGGCACCTGGTCGGAAGGCTCGTGATGGTCCGTGACCACCAAATCGATCCCCAGGCTCTCCAGATAGGAGACCTCTTCCTTAGCAGCAATACCGTTATCGACGGTCACGATCAGCTGGGGGCGAGCGAGCTCGTTAACGCGGTCGAGTGCCGCGCGCGAAAGACCGTAGCCCTCATCAAAGCGGTGCGGAATAAACGGCGTGACATCGGCGCCAAACGTGCGCAGCGCCTCGGTCAACAGGCAGGTCGACGTAATACCGTCAACGTCAAAATCGCCAAAGACTGCAATGTGCTCGTGGTTGCGAATAGCACGCTCGACGCGGTCGGCAACGACCGACATGCCCGGGATAATGAGTGGGTCGGCCCAGTCGCGATCGAGCGAAGGCGTCAAAAACAATTGGCCCTCTTTGATGGAGCCAATGCCGTGCGCGACCATAATGCGCGCCACCAGCCCGGGAATGCCCAGACCAGCCGAAAGCTCCTTTTCGAGCTCGGGGTTTTGCTGAGCGACCGCCCAGCGATGCGTCGTCTTAAGCGATGACATAGGCACCCACCCCCGATAGGGGCAGGTCGCCGCGATACCTCTCACGGTTCATAGCGATGAGTCCTCTGTGTATGCCCGCTTCGGCAGGCAGATCTGTTGAACGAATTTATTATACCGTGCGGCGCGGACGCAAATCGCCGCAGCACGCCGCGGTTTCGGTAAACGATGCCGGTAATACCCTCGAAATAATCGAGCGTTTCTGACGCACGGACACATGTGAGCGTCTAGCATATCCAGTCAAAACGGATTCACGAGCAAAGGGAGTCACAAGAGCATATGAAGCAATGGGTTGGACTGGGCAAGTTTCTCGCGGGGCACATGCAAATCATCGTTCCGATTTGTGTGGCGCTCGGCGTGCTCTTTCCTCAACAGATCGGCGTTCTCAAGCCCATCGTTCCCACCTTGTTTGCCTTTATGACGTTCCAAGGTGCGCTCAGCAACACCTTTCACCAGGTAGCCGAGGTGTTCCACCGTCCGCTGCACCTGATTCTGGCGTTGTTGGTCTCGGCGGCGCTTATTCCCATCGCGGCCTACGCCATGGGATCGTTGTTCTTTGGTTCCAACCCCAACCTTGTCTGCGGCATCGTGCTCGAATACAGTGTGCCCGTGGCAGTCACCGCTTTTATGTGGATCAGCATGTTCGGCGGCAACGGCCCGCTCGCGCTCACCATCATCCTGACGTCCTCGGTCATCTCCCCTGTGACGATTCCGCTTACGCTCAAGCTCCTGCTGGGCGCCACCGTCTCGATCGACATGCCGAGCATGATGCAGAACATGGCCTTTATGATCGCCATCCCCGCCGTGCTCGGCATCGTGATCAACGAGCTCACGCGCGGATGGGGGCACGAAAAACTCTCCCCCGCGCTCTCGCCCGCCTGCAAGTTCATGATGATGGGCGTTATCGCCTCCAACTCCACCGCCATGAGCGAGTACGTGCTGCACATGAACGCGGTGCGCTTGGAAGTCGCCCTCTTTATTTTGGTCTTCGCCATCAGCGGCTTTGTCGTCGGCATTCTGGTCGCCCGCGCGCTGCATCTGCCATATAGCGAAACGACCACCATGTGCTTTACCTGCGGCATGCGCAATATCTCTTCGGGCGCCGTCATCGCCACGCAATACTTTCCGGGCGAAGTTGTGTTTCCCGTCATGTGTGGAACGTTGTTTCAGCAGGTGCTCGCCTCGCTTATCGGGCACTTCTTTGAGCGTCTGACCGGCGAGGAGCGCGCCGCCCAGCGCAAGCGCGTCGAGGCCGGCCGCGATGCAATGGCGCGCTAAACCGTCCGCAGTGTGCGGGCGCTCACTTTACGATGTGAGCGCCTCCAGATGTGCGCGGAGTCGCTCCGCATCGACATCGAGCGTGGTCTCAGCATTGACCTGAGCCAGCCGATACCCGACAAAGTAGGGTGAAACCACCCAACGTGGAAGCGCCTTGGCAATGGTCCGGCCGCTCATGTGATAGAAGAACAGGTTGTACGACTCTGCACGACCGCCATGGTGCTCGTGCAAGATATAGCGCAGAGCTACCTGGATTGCGTCGGCGAAGAGATCCGCCTCGGCTTGGTCTCTCGTGTCATCGCTGGCGGCGATTCCCTGCGGGGCTGAAACGTTGATCTCAAAGAACCCCATGATCGGTTCGGTTGAGATGTTGACCGCGATTCTCCCCTGTCGCCAGACATTGATGCCTTCGAAATTGGCAGAAGTCAGCGAAGCATAGCCGTCTTCCTGCTCCAAACCCACAATCTGCATGTGCGGATGGACCAGACTGCCGCCCGAAAGTGGGCCCTTGTTCTTGTACATGAGAACGCTGCGATACTGCCGGGAGCCAATCATCCGCTGCCAGCAATCCAGAGCAAACCGCATCACATGGTGGAGTTCATCCGGCTCATAGGTCACCAGGTCGGCATCGTGATCGGCCGACTCGATCAGCACGGTTTGACGGGTGGCGCGCAGGGTCTTGAACTTATTCTCGAGCCAAATGCAATCGCCATCACGGCGAATGATGTCGGTGAGCCCTTCTGTATCGCAAAAAGGGCACGCGGTGCCGGGACGACGGTTGTCGTCGGGCTTACCGTTCGCCTGCTGAACGTCAAATACCAGCGCCACGGGTTATACCTCCAGCGGCACAATCTTGGTGCCATGGAGCTCGGAGACGCCCAGTGCCGCCGCCACGGTATCGCGGTTGGCCGTGGAAATGCCGCCGCCGGGAAGGATGGTCAGGCGGTCTCCCGCACACTCGATAAGACGCGACAGATGCTCCAGGTTGTCCTCGATCGGCGTGCCGGCGGCACCGCCGTGCGTCAGGATGCGCGTAACGCCGCAATCGGCGAGTGTGTCGACGGCATCGAGTTGAGCCTCGGGCGAGAGCTGGTCAAACGCCATGTGAAAGGTGATGTCGATGGGCTCACGCTTGCATTCCTCGGTCGCGCAGCCCGCGGCCATCACGAGAGCGCCCAACGTAAGCTCGTCGAGTGCCCATCCGCCAGCGCAGGGCTTGCAGCAGCCAAAGACCAAGCCGTCAACGCCGGCGCTCACGGCAAGGCCCAGGTCCATCTCCATCATACGCAGCTCGTCCTGGTTGTAGTGAAAGTCGCCGCCACGCGGGCGAATCATGCACATCACCCGTGCATCGTGCTCGTGGGCATAGCTGGTCGTAGCGCTGATAACACCGGCCGAAGGCGTAGTGCCACCGACGGCAAGGTTGTCGCACAGTTCGATACGCTTTGCACCGGCATCAATAGCCGCCGGCACCCGCTCAAAGTTTTCGGCACAAAACTCGTACAGCATAGATAGACCCCCAGATGACAAACGCTTTCCGATGGGCATTGTCGCACGCCCCCATGAAGTTGCGGTGGAATAGGGACTGTTTTGGCCTCTGAGACTCCCATTTAGTCCCTATTCCACCGCAACATAAAGGGGGCAACGCCGCAGGCAGAGGACCGACAGCGAGCGGGCGCCAGAGCGAACAAATTGGCATGAAAAGAGGGCGGCATAGACCTTCTGGTCATGCCGCCCTCTTTGAATGACAAGTTGTCGCCCTGGTGCCCGCGCAGCGTCGACTGGTCCGCCGTTCGGTAGAACGGCGGAACCGCCTAACCGCCCAGATAGGCCTTGCGGACGTTATCGTCGTGCAGGAGTTCTTGGCCCGTGCCGGTCATGGTGATCTTGCCGGTCTCGAGCACGTAGCCGCGCGTGGCGATGGAAAGAGCCATCTGTGCGTTTTGCTCGACCAGAAGCACCGTGGTGCCGGCCTTGTGCAGGTCCTCGACAATCTGGAAGATCTGCTCAATCAGAATCGGCGCCAGACCCATGGAAGGTTCGTCGAGCATAAGCAGTTTGGGGTTACTCATAAGGGCGCGCCCCATAACGAGCATCTGCTGCTCACCGCCCGAAAGGGTGCCGGCGACCTGGCGACGGCGTTCCTTCAGGCGCGGGAACTGCTCGTAGACGCGCTCGAGGCCCGGAACCACCGTGGACTTGGGCTGCGTATAGGCGCCCATCTCCAGGTTCTCCTCGACCGTCATCTGCAAAAAGGCGCGACGACCCTCGGGAACCTGAGCCAGGCCCTTACCAACCAGCTTGTCGGCGGGCGTATGGGTAATGTCCTCGCCCATAAACTTGATGGAGCCGGTCTTGGAGCGTAGCAGGCCCGAGACGGTCTTGAGCGTCGTGGACTTACCGGCACCGTTCGCGCCGATCAGAGCCACGATCTCGCCCTCGTTAACGTTAAAGGAGATGTCCTTGATGGCGTGGATGGCGCCGTACCAGACGTTGATGTTGTAGACGGAAAGCATCGGCTCTGCCATTTAGTTCTCCCCCTTATCCTGCTTGCCCAGATACGCCTCGATAACGGCATCGTTATTCTGGATTTCCTCTGCCGTGCCTTTGGCGATGACCTTACCAAAGTTGAGCACGCAGATGCCCTCGCAGATGTTCATAACGAGCGACATATCATGCTCGATAAGCATGATGGCAATGCCAAAGGTGTCGCGAATCTTGACGATGTTCTCCATGAGCTCCGCGGTCTCGGACGGGTTCATGCCGGCAGCAGGCTCGTCGAGCAGCAGTAGCTTGGGGTTGGTGGCAAGCGCGCGGACGATCTCCAGACGACGCTGAGCGCCGTAAGGCAGCGATCCGGCCTGCTCGTTTGCCAGATGCTCCATATCAAAGATGGACAGCAGCTCCATGGCGCGCTCGTGAGCAGCCTTCTCGTGCTTCCAATACGTCGGCAGGCGCAGCACGCCCTCAAAGCCGGAGTAACGCTCCTGGTTATGCAGGCCGACCTTAACGTTATCCTCCACCGTCATGGTGTTGAATAGGCGAATGTTCTGGAAGGTACGGGCAATACCCATGCGGTTGACCTGGTAGACCGACTTGCCCGAGGTGTCCTCGCCGTCGAGCAGGATGGTGCCATGCGTGGGCTGGTACACCTTGGTGAGCAGGTTGAAGACCGTGGTCTTGCCGGCGCCGTTGGGACCGATCAGACCGGCGATCTCGGTCTTGCCGATAGTCAGGCTAAAGTCGTCGACTGCCTTAAGGCCACCGAACTCAATGCCCAGGTGGATGCACTCGAGTGCAGGGCGCTCGCCCAGGTCACGATCGGGAACGATGGCGCCAGAAGGATACGGGACCATCTTGCCCTTCTTGAACTCAAATTTACTGGGCATCGGCTGCCACCTCCTTCTTGGAAGCAAAGCGGTCCTTGACGCGACCGAAGAACGCCTTGAGCTGCGGGTTGTTGGTAAAAATCATGACCAGGATCAGCACGATGGCGTAGATGAGCATGCGGTAGTCCGAGAACTGACGAAGCAGCTCGGGAAGCACCGTGAGCAGCGCCGCCGCGATGACGGAGCCGCGCATATTGCCCAGACCGCCCAGGACCACGAACACCAGAATGAGGATCGACGTGTTGAAGTCGAACTTGGTGGCGGAGAGCTGCGAGAAGTTACCGCCGAAGAGGGCTCCGGCAGCACCGGCGAGGGCAGCGGAAACCACGAAGGCGATCATGCGGTACTCGGTGACGGAGATGCCTACGGACTCGGCTGCAATCTTGTTATCGCGCACGGCCATAATGGCACGGCCGGTACGGCTGCGAACCAGGTTGAGCACGATCACGAGCGCAACCATGACCAGGATGGCACCAGCGAGGAAGGTCGAGTACGTCGACACGCCCGAGGCGCCCTGGGCGCCCTTGATGATGGCGGTGCCGTCCTCGAGCAGGTGCAGGTCGTCGATCGTAGAGTTGCCCGTGATGTTAAAGATCACGTGCAGGCCGCGGGAGTCGACGCCCACAATGAGGCAGGTGACGATCTCTTTGATGATCTCGCCAAAAGCCAGGGTCACGATGGCCAGATAGTCGCCGCTCAGGCGCAGGACCGGGATACCAATCAAGAAGCCCAGGATGGCGGCAGCGATAGCGCCGACCACAATGCTGATGACAAGACGTATTGGATCGGAGGGAACGGCGCTCTCCAGCGCGACGGCGGTGACGATTCCCGTATAGGCGCCAACGCTCATAAAGCCCGCATGGCCCAGCGACAAATCGCCCGCGATGCCGACGACGAGGTTGAGGGAAATGGCCATGACGATATAGGCCGTGATGGGAACCAGCTGACCGGCGATCATGCGCGGGATCATGTGGTTGGACTGCATAAAGAACACGATGGCGAAGGCCACGATGCACATGGCGTACGTGACAAAGTCGTGACGCGTCTGCTTGTCTTTAAGAAACTTCATAACGCTCACCTACACCTTCTCGGGGACGTACTTGCCCAAGAGGCCGGCAGGCTTGACGAGCAGGACGATGATCAAAACACCAAAGACGATGGAGTTGGCAAGGCTCGTGGAAATGTAAGCCTGCGCCATCGCCTCGATGATGCCGATGAGAATGCCACCGACAAAGGCACCGGGGATGGAGCCGATGCCGCCGAAAACGGCAGCGTCGAAGGCCTTGATGCCAGGCATGGCGCCCGTGGTGGGCTGCAGGACCGGCGAGTAGGAGCACAGCAGCACGCCGGCGATGGCGGCAAGGGCAGAGCCGATGGCAAACGTCATCGAGATGGTGCGGTTGACGTTGATGCCCATGAGCTGAGCGGCGGCTTTGTCCTCGGACACGGCGCGCATGGCTTTGCCCATCTTGGTCTTACCTGTAAAGAACATCAGGCCGGCCATGATAACCAGGCAGGCGACGATGGTGACGAGCGAGACGGCGCTTACGTTGAACTTGGCCAAGAACTCCGGCACCTGGAAGGTGACGAGCGAAGTGAAGTTCTTGGGCGTGGCGCCCCACAGAAGCTGCGCGGCGTTCTGCAGGAAGTAAGACACGCCGATGGCCGTGATCAGAACGGCCAGAGGGCCTGCTTGGCGCAGCGGCTTATAGGCCAGACCCTCGATGAGAACACCGAGAACCGTGCAGACCACACAAGAGAGAACTACAGATGCCCAGCCCGGGAGGCCGAGATACGACGTGGCACAGAACGAGACATAGGCACCGACCATGATGACGTCGCCGTGAGCGAAGTTGAGCATCTTGGCGATACCGTAGACCATGGTGTAGCCCAACGCGATGATGGCGTAGACGCTGCCCATGGACAGGCCGTTGACCAGGTATTGGATAAAGACCGTCATGTTCCACATCCCCCTTTCGAATAGGTTTCCAGTTGATGTATGAAACAGGGACGTTACATCGTCCCTAGATACCAAGTAAGCAGGGAAGGCCAAACCTCCCCTGCTTGGGATCAAAACCGCTCTATGTAAGGCGGCCTATTAGGCCTGTACGTACTTGCCGTCGGTAATGACGTACGCCGTCGGGTCCTTCTGGACCTGGCCCTTGTCGTTCCAGGAGAGCTTGCCAGTCAGACCGTCAACAGTAATGTTGCGCATAGCCTCGGGAAGCTTCTCGGCAACCTCGGTGGGGTCGGCGTCGACACCCAGGCCGGCCTCCTTGAGAGCCTCGACCACCGCATGCACGCCGTCGTAGGCGTCGGCGGCAAACTGGTCGGGGGTATCGCCGTACTTATCTTTGTAAGCGTTGACGAAGTCGGCGTTCTTCTCGTCGTCGGCGGAGAACGGGGTCATGAGCAGCAGACCCTCGGCAAGAGAGGTGTCGAAGCCCTCAACGCCCAGGATGCCGTCCATGCCGTCGCAGCCCATCATCTTGACGTCGTAGCCCATGTCCTTGGCGTTCTTGAGCAGGACGGACGCCGGCGTGTAGTAGATCGGCGCAAAGATCATGGTGGCGCCTGCCTGCTTGGCCTTGGTCAGCTGGTTGGTAAAGCTCGTGGCGGAGTCGTCCTTAAAGGTCTCCTCGTCGACAATCTCGAGCTTGGACTTAGCGGCCTGGGCCTTAAAGGAATCTGCGATGCCCGAAGAATAGGCGTCGCCGGAGTTATAGAACAGCACGAACTTCTCGTCCGCATATTTCTCTGCCAGGAACTTGGCAGCGTTGACACCCTGGTTGGGGTCGGTAAAGCAAACCTGGAAGACGCAATCCTTGCCCTTGGTAACGTCCTCGGAAGACGCGGACGGGGTGATCATGAACGTCTCGGGGTCGTTACCGCACTCTGCGGCAACGGCGACCGACGCACCCGTGGTGGTCGGACCGACGAGGGCCTGCATGCCCCAGTCGAGCAGGGTGTTGAAGGCGTTGACGGCCTTCTCGCCATCGGCCTGGTCGTCCTCGGCCTTGCTGACAAGCGGCAGCTCCTTAGTCGAGAAATCCTTGCAGCCAAGCTCGACAGCCTGTGTAACGGACTTGCCGTAGGACGCGTTGGCGCCGGTCAGCGGGCCGATGGTGCCGATCTTAAACGAAGCGTCGCCCGACGCGGAACCGCTGTCGCCGCCGTTGGAGGAGCAGCCAGCTAGAATGGACATCGCCCCCAGACCTGCTGCGCTCGCGATAACGCTCCTGCGATTCATAACAGGGTTCAATGACTTACCGGTGAGGCTCGACATGCGGCTCTCCTCTCAAATCTCGTCGGGTTTCGGTTACCCGACAGGCCATCCTTCGCCGTGTTCGGCGTTCGCAAAATAGTAGACGCTTTAGTTGAGAAAAGTGGCGATTATTTCAACTTCTCTTTTGTTTTGCCCATTTATCCATAATTCTGCGTATTCCTGTCGGTTTATGCAGTTTAGCCACTTTATTGTGTGAAAGTAATGTTTCCGTTCTGTTACAGGCGTCCTTGCCCTGAATAAAACGGCCCGCCGGTCTCGATGTATATGCACTTAGGCGGCGATGTACTTGCCGTCCTGGATCACATAAGCCGTAGCGGGCTTTTCGACCTGGCCCTTGTCATTCCACGTCAGCTCGCCCGTCAGGCCCTCGATCTTGATCTTGCGCATGGCCTTGGCAAGGTCGCCGGCAATGTCGGCGCCGTCGGCCGTAATGTCGATGCCCGCCTTGTCGATGGCCTCGGCGATGGCGTGGACGCAATCGTAGGCGTCGGCGGCAAACTGGTTGGGCGTCTCGTCGTAGGCATCCTTATAGGCCTTGACGAAGTCGGCATTCTTCTCATCGTCAGCCGAAAACGGGGTCATGAGCAATACGCCCTCGGCAAGAGAGGTATCGAAGCCCTCCACAGAGAGCAGGCCGTCCATGCCGTCGGTACCCATGAGGGTCATGTCGTAGCCCATGTCCTTGGCGTTCTTGAGCAAAACGGACGCCGGCGTGTAGTAGATCGGCGCAAAGATGAGCGTGGCGCCGGCCTCCTTGGCCTTGGTGAGCTGGTTGGTAAAGCTCGTGGAGGAATCGTCCTTAAAGGTCTCGGTATCGACGATATCAAGTTTGGACTCCTTGGCCTGCTCGGCAAAGGCATCGGCAACACCCGAGCTGTACGTATCGCCGGAGTTGTAGAACAGGGCGATTTTGGCGTCTGCATACTTCTCAGCCAAGAACTTCGCGGCGCTGGCGCCCATGGTCGGATCGGTGAAGCAAACCTGAAAGACCGTGGTCTTATCCTTGGTGACGTCGAGCGACGAGGCCGAAGGCGTGACCATGAGCATATCGTCGGCGATCTCGCCCGAGACGGCGACGGCAGCACCGGTGGTGACCGGACCGACGAGCGCCTGCATGCCCCAGTCACACAGGGTATTGAAGGCGTTGATGGCCTTCTCGCCGTCGGCGACGTCGTCCTCGGACTTAAGCGAGAGTTTGAGGTCCTTGGTCGAGAAATCCTTGGCGGCGAGCTTGGCACCCTTCTCGGCCGAAACGCCATAGGTTGCCGCGGCGCCGGTCAGAGGGCCGATGACACCGATCTTGAAGGTCTTGCCGTCATCGGCGG
Source organism: uncultured Collinsella sp. (assembly GCA_958405195.1). Lineage (GTDB taxonomy): Bacteria > Actinomycetota > Coriobacteriia > Coriobacteriales > Coriobacteriaceae > Collinsella. The sequence continues at coordinate 144,336 of CATYDM010000002.1, read as the reverse complement.
AGCCGCCGTCCGAGCCACCCGACGAGCAACCAGCGAGCGCCGCGGTGCCACCGAGCGCCGCGGCGCCAGCCAAGAAACTCCTGCGGTTAAGTACGTTGTTGATGCTAAACATGGTGTCCCCCTTTTCGCTGGCCGCGGTGCGGCCGTCTTGCGGTACAGGGCAAACCTTATGGTGCAAACGTTGACAGTTTGTTACGGAGTTCCGTTTGTAGCGAACATGTTTCCAATGTTTCCGCAGCGTTTCGGGGGTGCCGTTTTGTGCGACTCCTGTTGCCTGGCGAGCACGCGCCCTCGGTTCACGCTAGAATGCACTCAACCTTTAAGCGGTTAATCCATCCATAAGATGCACGAAGGAGCTATCTATGAGCGAACCCCTGCGCACCGTGAACGTCGGTTTGATCGGTCTTGGAACCGTCGGCGGCGGCGTGGCCCGTCTGATCAAGAGCCACCACGATGAGTACCTGGCCGCCTACGGCATCGACCTTAAGCTGACCCGCGCCTGCACGCTTGCCTGGGAGCAGGCCGAAGCTGCCGGTATTGAGCGCGAGGCCTTTACGAGCGACTGGCACGACGTCGTCACCGACCCCGCCGTCGATATCGTCGTCGAGCTCATCGGCGGCGAGCACCCCGCGACCGAAATCTTCACCACCGCCTTCGAGAACGGCAAGCACGTCGTCTCTGCCAACAAGGCCCTGCTGGGCCGTCATGTCGAGACGCTCGCCGAGAAGGCGCGCGCGTGCGGCGTGCAGATTAAGTGCGAGGCCAGCTGCGGCGGTGGCATCCCCATTGTCAGCACGCTTGAGCATGACCTGGTGGGCAACAAGATCCTGACCATCGCCGGCATCCTTAACGGCACCACCAACTACATCCTGTCGCGCATGGACGCCGAGGGCGCCGATTACGCCGACGTGCTCGCCGACGCACAGGCTAAGGGCTATGCCGAGGCCGACCCGTCCGCCGACGTCGACGGCTTCGACGCCGCCAGCAAGACGGCGATCCTCGCTTCCATCGGCTTTGGCACCCGCGTTACCACCGACGATGTGTACCAGCAGGGTATCCGTACCATCGGTGCCGAGGACATCGCCCAGGCCCGTGAGCTCGGCTACACCATTAAGCTGCTCGGCATCGCCCGCAACACCGACGCCGGCGTCGACGTCCGTGTGCATCCCACGCTGATCCCCGCCGACCACATGCTTGCCAAGGTCAACGGCGCCATGAACGCTGTCTACGTGGTAGGCGACGCCGTGGGCGAGACCATGTTCTACGGTGCCGGCGCAGGCTCCTTCCCCACCGCGAGCGCCGTCGTGGGCGATATCCTGTCGCTCTCCGAGCAGATCAGCCGCGGCGTGGCTCCGCTGCCCGAGATTGAGCCCTATGGCCACAACCTCGCCTTTAAGCCCATGGACGAGCTCCAGACCAAGTACTATGTGCGCCTGAAGGTCGCCGACCGCGTGGGCGCCCTGTCCGAGACGGTCGACATCTTTGCCAAGCACAACATCTCGATTTCGCTCATCAACCAGGTCGAGGACGGCAAGTCGGGCGTCAACGATGCCTGCTCGGTCATCTTCCTGACGCATCGCGCGCTCGAGAAGGACGTCCAGGCTGCCGCCGCCGAGCTTGCCAGCGTCGACTGCGTGGCCGAAGTCGCCAACGTCCTGCGCATCGAGGACGTCGAGGCCTGGACCGAAGGCGTCATGGCCAACTAACCCAACGCTCGCCTAGCAATACGCGCCTTGAGGGCTCCCGTCCGATGTGGGACGGGAGCCCTTTTGTCACCTGCCCTAAGCACAACGGCAGAGCATATTTGCGCGAGCCGCTCATCGGTAACGCGGGCTACCGTTCACCGATATGCAAACGCGGCCGATTCCGGCTGCCGCTACGCTGTGCTGCGAATGTCCGCCCGCGAAGAGAGGAAGCACCATGTTGCTCGAGGGCAAGAAAGCAATCATCACCGGAGGCACGCGCGGTATCGGCTATGCGATCGCCTGCCGTTTTATCGAGGAAGGCGCTGCCGTCACCGTCTTTGGCTCACGCCAGGAGACTGCCGACGCGGCCGTTGAGAAGCTGACAGCCGCCTATCCCGACGCCAAGGTCTGGGGCCGCTCCTGCGACCTCACCTCACTCGAAGCCGTGACCGAGGCCTTTACCCAGGCTGCAGCCGACATGGGCGGCTTGGACACGGTCGTCAACAATGCCGGTATCTCCCAGCGTTCACCCCTCTTGGACTACACGGCCGAGGAGTTCGCAAAGGTCATGGACCTTAACGTCGTCGCCGTCTTTAATGGCCACCAAGCTGCCGCCAAGATCATGACCGAGGCCGGCCACGGCGGCACCATCACCACCACGAGCTCGATGGTTGCCAAGTACGGCCAGCCCTCTGGCGTCGGCTATCCAACGTCCAAGTTTGCCGTCAACGGCATGGTCCAGTCGCTCTCGCGCGAGCTCGCCCCCATGGGCATTCGCGTCAATGCCGTAGCACCCGGTGTAACCAAAACCGACATGGTCGCCAACCTGCCTGAAGAGGTTATTAAGCCCATCGTCGCCACCATTCCGCTGGGTCGCATGGGCGAGCCCGAGGATGTCGCCAACGCCTTTGTTTTCCTGGCGAGCGACATGTCCTCCTACGTCACGGGCGCCGTGCTCCCCGTCGACGGAGCCGCCCGCTCCTAAAGGTCGCAAGCCACGACTTCGAACCTCAACGAGGCCCAACGCAAAAGGCGCGCTGTCTGCATCAACCGCAGGCAGCGCGCCTTGTTCTGCTTGCAGGGGAAGCTGCGTCCCGGTATTTCAGCTCAGAACGGGGCGAAGCTTCCCTCAGGGCCTTCTTTCGGAAACTATGTCCCATTCTGGGCGCGCATTCTGGGACACGCTTTCCGCAACGGGCTTCTCGCGGAAAGCGCATCCCACTCTGGACGCCAATTCCGGGATGCATTTTCCGCGGCGGTGTCGGCTACTTGCCGTCGTCGTCCTCGGCTTCTTCTCTTGCATAGAGCTCCAGCATGCGGCGGCGGTATTCGCGCACGGCGAGCTTGGCGCGCTCCAGGCGGCGACGCTCGCGCGGGGTCAGCTCGGACGGGTCGACCTCATCACCATAGGTCTTATCGGCAAGAAGATGCGCCGCGTCCACGATGCGGGCATCGATGTGGCCGCTCGCCGCCTCGGCGGAAAGACGCTCGGCAATCGTATCGAGCGTAGGCAAGCCCTCGAATACGCGACCATGGCCATGCGAAGTCAGCAGCTCGTGCTCACGTGCGAGCAAGCTCGCTAGGTCGTGGTGGGCGCGCAGGATGTCGAGCGCATCGGATGGATGCTCGGCAACCTCTGCCACGGCGGCGACCGGCGCGGCGTCGACCACGCGGTAGAAGAGCTGCGCGAGCAGCGGCATCAAGAACACCGTGATGGCGCCGGCGGCAACCATGACCGACGCAATATCTTGCGACAGCGCGCCCGCGTTGACGGCAACGCTCGTAACGGCAACGATGATCGGCAGGGCCGTGGTGCAGTACAGGGCCACGGTAATACGACCATACGCCGACACATCGCGCGTCGCAGGACAAATGCTCATAGAAATAAGAATGGGCACGGCACGAATAATCAACAACGCCACGATAAAGCCCACGAGCAGACCCGGGCGCGACGCCACGGCCGTCAGATCGATCTTTGCGCCCGATACGGTAAAGAACACCGGAATCAAAAAACCGTAGGCCAGACCGTCGAGCTTGGTCTCGAGCGTATGGTTGCCCTCGGGGATGATGTAGCGCAAGACAAAGCCGGCGGCAAAAGAACCCAACACGATGTCGAGATCAAAGACAGCCGAGAATGCCACGAGCGTGACCAGGATGAGCACCGTCAGGCGCACGAAGGTCTGCGACGTGGTATCGGCGCGCTCCTCGACAAACGCAAAGAAGCGGCTGCCGACGCGCTTGGAGCGGCTCGGGACCACGGCCAGCAACACGCAAACCACCGCAAACAAGCCAAGGATTACGAGCGTTTGGATGCCAGTGCGGGCAGACAGCAGCACCGACATGGCGAGCACGGGACCGAGCTCGCCCCAAGTGCCATACGCGAGAATCGAGTCGCCCACGCGCGTTCCGGCAAGTGAACGCTCACGCATGATGGGCACGAGCGTTCCGAGCGCCGTAGAAGTGAGGGCAAGCGTCACGGCGATACCGTCGAAATGGCTGACCGAGAACCACGGGGTAAAGCGCACGGCAAGCCAGGCGATACCAAACGTGACGACCCACGTCGCCAAGCCGTAGCGCCCCTCGACGCCCGTGATGCTCTTGGGGTCGATCTCAAAGCCGGCAAGCAGGAACAAAAAGGCCAGACCGAGCTCGGACACAAGCGAAACCTCGGCATCTACATGGATGACGCCGAGCATATGGGGTCCCAGCACCGCGCCGAGCACGAGCAAAAAGACCGTCTCGGGAACGGGTTTTCTAGGAATCGCCGAGGCGATAAAAGGACTCGCAAAGGCCACGAGTGCGATGATGGCGAGCGAAACGAATGCCATGTGATGCCTTTCTCTTGTTTGAGCCCCACTGTAGCACCCTCGCCGTCCTCAACGCGCCGCGAGCTGTCGTATCATAGTGAGGTTTACAAACATGTGGCTCAAGGCGACCGCGAGGCTATGCCCCGCAAACCGACCGCTGCCGCATACCGTACCGTACGCCCAACCGATCAGGAAGGCAGGAACCAATGGTCTCTCGTATCTACGTGGAGAAGAAACCCGGGTTCGACGTCGAGGCTCAGCAGCTCAAGGGCGAGCTGACCGAAATTCTCGGCATCAAGGGCATCGAGGCCCTGAGGATCATCAACCGCTACGACGTCGAGGGCATCGACGAGGAGCTTTTCCGCTCCTGCGTGCCGACCGTCTTTAGCGAGCCCCAGGTCGATGTGACCTACGACGAGCTCCCCGCAAGCGATGGCGCCGTCTTTGCCGTCGAGTTCCTGCCTGGCCAGTTTGACCAGCGCGCCGACTCCGCCAGCGAGTGCGTGCAGCTCATCAGCCAGGGTGAGCGCCCCGCCGTGCGCTCCGCCAAGGTCTATATGATCTCGGGCGCTCTGGACGAGGCCGCCATCGATGCCATCAAGCACTACGTGGTGAACCCCGTCGAGGCTCGCATCGCCTCGCTCGACCTGCCCGAGACGCTGTACATGGAGACCCCCGAGCCCCAGCCCGTCGAGGTGCTCGACGGCTTCCGCGAGCTCGACGAGGCCGGCCTTGCCGCCTTTATCGCCGATCGCGGCCTTGCCATGGACGAGGCAGACATCGCCTTCTGCCAGCAGTACTTCCGCGATGAGGACCGCGACCCCACCATCACCGAGATCCGCGTGATCGACACCTACTGGTCCGACCACTGCCGCCACACCACCTTCGGCACCGTCCTGGACGACGTGACGATCGACGACGCCGTGGTGCAGCAAGCCTTCGACCGCTACATGGAGATGCGCCACGAACTCGGCCGCGACGCCAAGCCCGTCTGCCTCATGGACATGGGCACCATCGGCGCCAAGTACCTTAAGAAGACCGGCGTCATGACCGATGTCGACGAGTCCGAGGAGATCAACGCCTGCACCGTCAAGGTGAAGGTCGATGTCGATGGCGAGGACCAGGACTGGCTGTTCCTGTTTAAGAACGAGACCCACAACCACCCGACCGAGATCGAGCCCTTCGGCGGTGCCGCCACCTGCGTGGGCGGCGCCATCCGCGACCCGCTCTCGGGCCGCAGCTACGTGTACCAGGCCATGCGTGTCACCGGCGCCGGTGACCCCACCGTCCCGGTTTCCGAGACGCTCGAGGGTAAGCTGCCGCAGCGCAAGCTCGTGACCACTGCCGCCGCCGGCTACTCCAGCTACGGCAACCAGATCGGCCTTGCCACCGGTCAGGTCAACGAACTCTATCACCCCGGTTACGTGGCCAAGCGCATGGAGGTTGGCGCCGTCGTGGGCGCTACCCCGGCAAACCACGTGCGTCGCGAGTGCCCCGCCCCCACCGACAAGATCATCCTGCTGGGCGGCCGCACCGGCCGTGACGGCATCGGCGGCGCCACCGGCTCCTCCAAGACCCAGAACACCGAGTCCATCGAGACCTCGGGCGCCGAAGTCCAGAAGGGCAACGCCCCGGTCGAGCGCAAACTGCAGCGTCTGTTCCGCCGCGGCGACGCCTGCCGCCTGATCAAGCGCTGCAACGACTTTGGCGCCGGCGGCGTCTCGGTCGCCGTGGGCGAACTTGCCGACGGCCTGTATGTCGACCTGGACACCGTGACCAAGAAGTACGACGGCCTGGACGGCACCGAGCTCGCCATCTCCGAGTCCCAGGAGCGTATGGCCTGCGCCGTCGCCGACGGTGACGTCGAGGAGTTCATGGGCTACGCCGCCGAGGAGAACCTCGAGGCGACCGTTATCGCCGAGGTTACCGCCGAGCCGCGCATGCGCATGGCCTGGAACGGCGTCGCCATCGTCGACCTGTCCCGCGAGTTCCTCAACTCCAACGGCGCACCCAAGCACCAGGTCGCCCACGTGTGCGCCCGTAGCGTGTGGCAGCCCAGCTGGGCCGGCACCACGCTTGCCGAGCGCATGACCTCGCTCGTCACCGACCTCAACGTCGCTTCCAACAAGGGCCTTTCCGAGCGCTTCGACTCCACCATCGGCGCCGCGACCGTGCTCATGCCCTTTGGCGGCAAGACGCAGCTCACCCCGAGCTCGGCCATGGTCGCCAAGTTCCCCGTGGACGGCGAGACCACCACGGCGAGTGCCATGGCATGGGGCTTCAACCCCTATCTGATGGAGGCCGACCAGTTTGCGGGCGCCTACCTGTCCGTGGTCGAGTCCATCGCCAAGCTCGTGGCTGCCGGCTTTGAGCACAAGCGCGCCTATCTCTCCTTCCAGGAGTACTTCGAGCGTCTGCGCACCGAGGCCGAGCGCTGGGGCAAGCCCACGGCAGCCGTCCTGGGCGCCCTCATGGCCCAAGTCGACCTGGGTGCCGGCGCCATCGGCGGCAAGGACTCCATGAGCGGTTCGTTTGAGGACGAGACCGGCGAGCTCAACGTTCCGCCGACCCTGATCAGCTTCGCCGTCGCCGTGGGCAAGGCCGCCCGCGCCGTCTCGCCCGAGTTCAAGGGCCTCACGCACCGCGTCGTCCGCATCGCCCCCGCCACCTATGGCGAGGACTACCGTCCCGACGCCCAGCAGTTGCTCGCCGCGTTTGACGCCGTCGAGGCGCTCACTGCTACCGGCAACGCCCTGGCCATATCCACGCCCGGCTACGGCTGCGGCGCCGAGAGCCTCTTTAAGATGTGCGTCGGTAACCAGATCGGTATCGAGCTTGCCGAGGATGTAGACGTGGAGAGCCTCTTCACCCCGCTCTACGGCAGCTTTATCGTCGAGCTCGCCGAGGACGCCGAGCTGCCCGAGGTCGCCGACGGCGTTGTCGTCGAGCCCCTGGGCACCACCGTCGAGGGCTATGTCATCGACACCGGATCCGAGGTCATCGAGCTCGCCGAGCTCCAAGAGGCCTGGGAGAGCGGCATCGAGGGCGTCTTCGCCTACCGCAGCGCCGGCGAGACCCCCGAGGTCGAGACCATCGACTTCCGCGCCAAGGATATCCACGTGTACGGCGGCGCCAAGATCGCCCGCCCGCGCGTGATCATCCCCGTGTTCCCCGGCAACAACTGCGAGTACGACAGCGCCCGCGCCTTCCGTGCCGCCGGTGCCGAGGCCGACACCTTCGTGATCAACAATCTCACGCCCGAGGCCGTCGCCGAGAGCACCCACGAGCTTGCCCGCCGCATCCGTGCAAGCCAGATCGTTATGATCCCCGGCGGCTTCTCGGGCGGCGACGAGCCCGACGGCTCTGCCAAGTTCATCACGGCGTTCTTCCGCGCTCCCGAGGTCACCGAGGCAGTCCGCGACCTGCTCAAGGCTCGCGATGGCCTGATGCTGGGCATCTGCAACGGCTTCCAGGCCCTGATCAAGCTCGGCCTGGTGCCCTACGGCGACATCGTCGACGCCACGCCCGATGCGCCCACGTTGACGTTCAACACCATCGGTCGCCACCAGAGCCGTCTGGTGCGCACCCGCATCTCGTCCAACCTGTCCCGGTGGCTGTCGCAGTGCAGCCTGGACGACCCCTACACCGTCGCCATCAGCCACGGCGAGGGCCGCTTTGTCGCCAACGACGAAGTGCTCGCCCAGCTGATCGCCAACGGCCAGGTCGCCACGCAGTACGTGGGCGAGGACGGCAAGCCCAGCATGGACCTTTCCGTCAACCCCAACGGCTCCGCACTCGCCATCGAGGGCATCACGAGCCCCGACGGCCGCGTCCTGGGCAAGATGGGCCATGCCGAGCGTCGCGGCGACAGCCTGTACCGCAACGTGCCCGAGCATGTCCCCGGCGATAAGTTCATGCCGATCTTTGAGAGCGGCGTGGCCTACTTCGCTTAAACCTTTCCCATCGGGTACAATCCCCTCGGGTAACAACACCCGCCACCGGCACCCCCGGTGGCGGGTTCTTTTTTGCTTTGCGCGTATAGGAGAAGGACATCATGGAAAGCCGCAAGCCGTATCTCGCCACCCTGCCCGGACTCATCCTGGACTGTCTTGTTTGCTGTGCACTCTGGGGATCGGCCTTTCCCTGCATCAAGATCGGCTACGCGCTCTTTGGCATCCCAGCGCACGATAGCGCTTCGCAGCTGCTCTTTGCAGGTTTACGCTTTACGCTTGCCGGCGCCCTGGTTATCGTTGGGATGAGCGCGGCCCAACGCCGCCCCCTCATACCGCAAGCGCGCGACATCAAGCCCATCTTTGTCTTGTCGCTCTTCCAGACTATCGGGCAGTACTTCTTTTTCTATCTGGGCCTCTCGCGCGCCAGCGCCATGTCGAGCTCCATCATCGAGGCCAGCGCCAACTTCCTCGCAATCCTCTTTGCCGCCCTGGCATTTCACACCGAGAAGCTCAATACGGCCAAGGTGCTTGGCTGTGCGCTGGGCTTTGCCGGCGTCGCGCTCGTCAACCTTTCGGGCGCGGACGGCACCTTTGGCTTTACGCTCGACGGCGAGGGCTTTATCTTGGCTTCCACTGTTGCAGGCGCCCTATCGACCTGCCTGATCGGCATCTTCTCGCGCGAGCACGACGGCGCCTTGCTTGCCGGGTGGCAGTTTTTAGTCGGTGGCGTGGTCCTTACCGCCATCGGATTTTTGATGGGCGGCACGTTGTCCCCCACCGAAATCGCCCCCGCCATCGCGCTCATCATTTATATGGCACTCATTTCCGCCGTCGCGTACTCGCTGTGGTCGCGCCTGCTTGCCGTCAACCCCGTCAGCCGCGTCTCGGTCTTTGGGTTTATGAACCCCGTCTTTGGTGTGGTGCTGAGTGCGCTGCTGCTCGGCGAGGGCGCTGGCACGAGCCCCGTTACCGTCATCGTTGCCCTGCTGTTGGTCTGCGGCGGCATCATCATCGTCAACAAACCCAAAAAAGCCTAGCGAGCTCACCTTTTTAGGGAGGGCGTTTGCACACTTTAGCTTAATGGAATACATCGATGAGCTGAGGGCCGCCACGCACGCAAGCGTGCGACCCTTTTCCTAGCGTATCTGGACGCCGGCCTTCTTTTTCTCGGCCTTGACGCGGTAGAGCTCCGCGTCGGCAGCGCGAAGCAAGTCTTGCCAGGTATCGACGCCGTCACCGACCCGTGCGTAGCCGATGGACATCCGCAACAGATACGGCACCTCGGCGCGCGCGAGCTCGTCGTTGATTGCCGCGCACAGACGTATGATGTCCTGTTCCGCTGCCGCCTTTTGAAGGACTACGAACTCATCGCCGCCATAACGTGCGATAAAGCTGCCAGACGCCGTGCAGACCTTTTTGAGCGCAGCAGATAAGATCTGAAGAGCATGATCACCCTCCACATGTCCATAGCGATCGTTAATCTGCTTAAAGCCGTCAGCGTCCATCATGAGAAGATACACATCGTCCGTATGACCAACATTTGAGAAGAGCGACAGCATATAGGTCTCAAAACGGTTGCGATTGTTGAGGCCAGTCAACGGGTCGGTCGAGATGAGCTGCTCCTGGCAGATGATATAGAGCAGCAACATGCTAATCATTATGCCGACACAAAGGCCAGGCACCGAGTATACGATCTGAAAGGTACCGCCCACCAGGGCCGGAATGGCGAAAAATGCTAAGGTTCGATAGATAGCCTTCGTCTGCAGGCTCTCGACCCTGCGAGATTGCACAAACGCATGCAGGGACGTATGTATAACGTAACAGTAGCTGACAATGGGCTGGATCATATAGGCAAAGCCGCGACGATACACGCCCTGCGAATCGATATAGAACAGGGCGTGCGTCCAGTAACTGGTAAAAGCCAGCACGACCACCAGAGCCGTAGGCAACGTTACAAGCACCACCCTATAGCGCGAGGTCACAAGGTGAGAGCCCTGCATCGTCTCGGAATAGATAAACCAAATGAGACACGCGATGGCGAAGAGCGAAAACGAAACCGCGTTGGAAATCCAGTTGGCTGCAATGCCCAACGTGCCGTCCACACCATCCGAAAGCGTCCAGATCATATCGAAGAAAATGTAGGCAGCAGACGTGTAGCCCAGCATGCTAAACAAAAGCTGCTGGGTGCTCGAGAACAGGGAGCGACGGCTTCGTACGGCAAGCCCGATAAGAACAATCATGCATAGCAGGAATATCTCAATCTTGAGTGCCTTAACCACTAGACGCCCTCCCTTCAATATCCAAGTGGTCAGAATCGCCCGATTCGTGTCTGGGCAATAAACGCCCCTTTCTCCGCAGGGGTAAGGGGAATAATAGCAGAGCGCCCGAACGTCACTGCAAGACAGCTCTCGTTCGGGCGCTCAAACGGCGCGAGTTGCACGCCGGAATCATTGATGGGTATCGATTGCTACTCGCCATCGATGTCGGCCGCGACAGCCTCCTCGATGGCCTCGACACCGGCAGGCGACAGGTCTTCCTTGCCCTGGCAGAACTTCTTATCGACCCAGCCGGTCAGAATCGGGGCCATGATTGCCGTGATGATGACGGCGGTGGCGATCTGCGCATACGCGGTGGGCGCAAGCTCGGCATAGCGCGGAGCGACCTCGGCGAGGGCGACCGGCGTGGTCATAGCCGTGCCGGCGATGGTGGAACAAGCCACGGCAGCCTTGCCGTTACCACCGCACAGGCGCTCGAACGCAAAGGTGATGGGACCGACGACAAACAGCGTGACAAGGCCCAGCAAGATGCCGGAAATACCGCCGGTGATAAAGCTCGAAAGGCTCATGGACGCACCGAGCTGAAAGCCGATAACGGCGATCGCGGGATTGGCGCCGGGGACCAGCAGGTTCTTGATAAACGGGAACAAGTTGCCCAGGACCATGCCGATAACGAGCGGCAGGATGGATCCGATGATGGTGCCGACGGGGATGTTGGCGAGACCCGAAACACCAAGGATGATCATCGTGACGGCGGGGCCGGCCGTAAAGAACAGGATACCGACAGCGCCCTGCTCGGACTCATCGCCGAACTCGCCCATGATGCCCGTATAGAGCGCCATGTTGCAAAACGTAATGCCGCCGATGATGGAAACCGAACTCAGGCCTAAAAAGTTATCGTTAAAGAAGTACGCGACGCCCAGACCCAGCGCGGCTGCCACTACAAGCTTAGGAATCAGCACGACGATGCCGGTCTTGATGGCGCCCGGCGTGGACTTAAAGCTGATGCCGGCGCCCACGAACAGCAAGATCGCGGCAACGATGGTGTTGGAGCCGCCGCGGCAGGCAGCCGTAAAGAAGCCGCCGACCTCAAAGACCTGCGGGCAGAAGGTATTGAGCAAAAGGCCGACGATCATTGGATAGATCATGATGTCGCCCGGGATACGCGGGACCTTGAATTTCTTTTGCTCGTTGGCGGTCGCTTCCTGTGCCATGAAACCCCCATTTCCGCTGACGCAGAACAAAAGCCCACGTCACGCTTTGCTACAGTAAAGTTTGACCATGGTACCAGAAGAAGCAGACCGCCTCGGTGAGAAATTCGATTCGTTAAGCTGGGACGATAACGCGTCCTGCTCCTATACGAGGCTCAAAACGATATAGAACACGATGCCCGAAACGCAGCACCACAACATCGACTTTGTCTTGATTGCCACCGCCACGACGCCGGCGGCCGCAATCCAGGGAACCAAGGCAGGCCAGAGTCCCGCGTCGAACACGCCGGGGCTCACCAAGTCGTTGGCGACCAGCGCGGCAAAGGCAGCGGGCGGGATATAGCCCAGGGCCTCGGTAATGCGGGGCGACAGGGTCCGCCCGCGCAAGGCGAACGCCGGCGCGATGCGAAAGAACGCGATAGCAGCCCACGACGACAGCCACAGAACCAAGAACTCGTTAACGGGCATCGCGGGCACCTCTTCCGTCAAATACAGCATCGCACGCCAACGCAATGGCAATGCCGGCCACGACGCTTGCCGGCACGGCAATATTCGCGAGGCCCAAGAACTTGCATACGGCGACGGACACCGCGCCCGAAACCGCCGCGACAACGTTGCCGCGCGACAGCCGCTGCGAAAAGAGCAGGCAGATAAAGAGCGAGGTGCAGACAAAGGCTGCAATGGCGGTGGGAACATCGACAACGGCGCCGACGATGGCGCCCATCGTACACGAAACGCCCCATGTTGCGATGAGGATCACGTTGAGCACAAAGGACTCGCGCGGGCCCCAATCTTCCCCATCAATCAGCTTGGCAAGCGAGATGCCATATGCCTCCTCGGTAAGTGTCGCGGCAACAGCCAGCGTCTGACGCTTCGAAGCACCCCTCAAATGCGGCGCGATCGATGCCGAGTAAAGTGCAAAACGCGAGGAGATGGCGGCAACGCTCGCGATAATCGAAGGTGCCGGTACGCCCGCCAGCCAAAGATTGCAGATCATAAACTGGCCGCTGCCCGTCACAAACGTGCTGCTCAGGGCAAAGACCATCCAGGGTTCCATTCCCGTCTGCCCCATGATCATTCCGCACGGCGCGCCTATTGCAACATAGGTAAGCATCACTGGCCAGACGGTTCTAACGATTTTGAGCACCATACGCTTCTCATCCTGACAAGGTCTCCGAACCGCATGTAGCGACACGGCAGAATCATCATCCGACAGCAACCGAGTTCACCTACAATTGCCACCGGATCGAAAGACACAACTTTTTAGGAAGTCATTATGACAGCTATCGATCGAGACCGGGCGCGCGCGGCCTTCAAAAGCTACACTGATGCCTACGACGCCACCAACCCACGCATCGCGCTCAAAATCGAGCATACGTACCACGTGGCCGAGGCATGCGATGCCGTAGCGCGCGAGCAGGGCTGGTCGTCAGAAGATATTGACCTGGCATGGCTTTGCGGCCTGCTACACGATATGGGCCGCTTTGAGCAGCTGCGACGCTGGGACACCTTTAAGGACGCCGAGAGCATGAGCCATGCGGCGCTGGGCATCGAGGTCCTCTTTGGCGAGAATCCCGCCGATGCACCCGCCGTAACGAGCATCCGCGACTTTATCGATGACCCGGCAGAAGATGAGCCCATCCGAGCGAGCATTGCCTATCACAGCGATTTCCGTCTACCCGCGCAGCTCGACGTGCGCACGCGAAGCTTCTGCGATATCGTGCGCGATGGTGACAAGATCGACATTATGCGCACCATCGCCGACAGCACCGTCGACACCATCCTCAAGGTGGACGAGAAGACGTTTCTCGGCAGCCGTTTCTCGTCGCCGACACTTGCCGCCTTTGACGAGCACCGCTGCGTCGCACGCGATGAACGCGACGAGCCCGCAGACTACCTGGTGGGACTCATCTGCTTTATGTTTGAGCTCGTCTATCCAGCGAGCCGCGCGCTGGCGCGCGAGCAGGGCGATATCTACCGCCTGCTCGACGCGCCTTTTGGCATCACGCGACCCTTTACCGACCCCGCCACGCAGGCAACTTGGAGCCGCCTTAAGGACGAGATGCGCGACTGGCTGGCGCGCGCCTAGCGCTCAAGCTGAGCCAGCAGCTCCTCGATGACCTCGACGGCATCGCCGACAACCTTGTACTGGGCAGTACCAAAAATGGGGGCATCCGGGTCCTCGTTGATGGCGATAATGCACTCAGCCCCACCGATGCCGGCAAGATGCTGGATGGCGCCCGAAACACCGATACTCACGAGAAGCTTGGGCGAAACCGATACGCCCGTCTGGCCAATCTGATGGCGATACTCCAACCAGCCGGCCTCCACGACAGGTCGCGTGCAGCCAAGCTCGGCTCCCAGAGCCTCGGCGAGCCTTCGCATCAGCGGCAGATTTTTCTTGGAACCAATGCCGCGACCCACCACGACCAGGCGCTCGGCATCGGCGATCGAAGCCTGCTGTCCCCACTCCTCGGCGGGAATCGAGATCTCGACACGAGCCTTAGCATCATCCGCAAGTGATATCTGGGTGATCGTGCCGGAGCGGCCGTAGTCAAAGTCGGGCGCCATAAAGATACCGGAGCGCACCGTTGCCATCTGCGGACGGTGGTTGGGGCAAATGATGGTGGCCATCAAGTTGCCGCCAAACGCCGGACGCGTCTGTTGCAGCAGTCCCGTCTCCGCATCCATCGAAAGCACGGTGCAGTCGGCCGTAAGACCCGTCTGCAAACGCACGGCAACGCCGGGTGCAAGTTCTCGACCAAAAGCGGTCGCACCGTATAGGATGGCCTCGGGTTTGCGTTCGGCTACCAAATCGCAGATCAAGCGGGCGTAGACCTCCGCATCGTTTTGGCGCAGGCGCTCGTCGCGACAGGCCAGGACTTCGTCGGCGCCCGCGCAAACCAGATGCTCCAGGTCCCCGAGCGAGCCCTCAGGGCTCATGCCGACCAGTGCCACCAGACGGCAGCCGCGAGCATCGGCAAGCTCGCGCCCCTTGCCCATAAGCTCATAGGCAACGGGAGTCACCGTATCGCGCTCGTCGGTCTGCGCGAATACCCAAATGTCTCGATATGCATCAAGGTCCACCGCACCAGCAGCCTCGTCACGCTCGATCGAGATAGCGTTGACAGGGCAGGCGTCGACACACCCACCGCATAGGATGCAGCCGTCGGTTACATGGGCGCATCGGCTGGGTCGCTCGCCTTCCACTACGATGCCGCCCGAGGCACAGGCGCGAACGCAGCGACCGCAGCCGATACAGGCTTCGCTATCGATAATCAGTCCGCCCATCTATGCCATCCCCTCGATAATCTTGGCAAGCTTTGCCGCCTGCTCGGACACCGTCCCCTCAACGGTCTCGCACGTTTGGTCACGGTCGGGCACAAACGAGCGCACGACCTGTGTCGGCGACCCGGCAAGGCCGCAACGCGCGGGGTCGGCGTTCACGTCGGCGGCACTGACCACGCGCACGTCCGCCTCCTCCGCCGCGCGAATACCGGCAATACTCGGCATACGCAACTGGCCAATCTCCTTGGCAGTCGTCATCGCGCACGGCATCTCAAGGTACACCGTCTCCTCGCCGGCATCGCATCCGTGAACGAGCGCCAGCGAGTCACACGTCGTAAAGCCCGCGCTTTGCACGCAGCTCACGTCGGTCACGCAGGGAATCTCAAAGGCACCGGCAAGCTCGGGACCAATCTGGGCCGTATCGCCATCCACCGCCATCTTGCCGCAGATGAGCAGGTCGAAGTCCTCGTCGAGCGCCTCGATGCCGCACTTGAGGGCATAGGTGGTTGCCAGGGTATCGGCACCTGCAAAGGCGCGATCGGTCAGCAGCAGCGCATCGTCGGCGCCTCGAGCGATGCAGTCGCGTAGCAGCGACTCGGTCGCGGGGATGCCCATCGACACCACCGTCACGCGCACATCCATGCCAAAGCCGATAAAGTCGTCCTTCAGCGCCAGCGCGCATTCCAAAGCGCTCGCATCAAAGGGATTAATGACCGCCTGCTTGCCATCGCGCACGATGGTATTGGTCTTGGAGTCCATCTTGACCTCGGTGCTGCCCGGCACGGCCTTGACGCACACCACCATATGGAAATCGCTCATCTTCACGCGCCCCCTTTCTGGACGAGCTCATCCAAGAGCTTCTCCGAAAACAGGTTACCGCGACCCAGCTGCCCGTCAGGATCGAGCTGGAGCTTGAGCCGCGCCGACTCGACCATGGCCTCGTGACCGTACATCGTCTCCAAGAAGCCCGCCTTGATCTTGCCGACGCCGTGTTCTGCGGAGACGGCGCCGCCCATAGCAGTTACCTCGGCAGCCCACTGGGCAAACAACTCGCCACCGCGACGGTAATCCTGTGCATCGCGCGGCAGGATGTTCACATGCAGATGGTTGTTGCCGATATGTCCCCAGGCGGCAGACTCAAGCCCGCTTTCGGCCAGCGTACGGCGATAGAGGGCCACGACATCGGCCAGGCGCGCGTTGGGCACCGACATGTCCGACCCCAGCTTGGTAATGGTGGGGTCGGTGCGGCGACGCTCGTCGATGAGCATGTTGACGCTCTCGGGCACCGCATGGCGGAAGAATCGCTGACGCTCGCGATCGACCTCGGTGCGCGCGACCCATGTCGCATCGTCGCTGCCGCCCGCAAGCTCCAGTACCCACCCCAAGTGATACAGCTCCTCAGTCGCCTGGGCTTCGTCGTCGCAGTCGAGCTCCACGTAAACACAGACCTTGGCGTCTTTGTCGAGCGCCAGCAGCGAGGCGAACGCGGTCGACTGCTCACGCTGACGACGCAGGATATCCAGGGCGCCCGCATCGAAATACTCGATGGCAGCCGCGTGGGACAGGACGGGACGCACGGAATCGGTAAAGGACACGGCCTTGTCTTCGCTGTCAAAGAAGCAGCTCACGCCCCAAACGACCGCAGGTGCCGCCTGCAGGGCAATCTCGAGCTCGGTGATGACGCCGAGTGTGCCACACGCACCGATAAACAGATCGATGGCATCCATATCGTCAGCAACGAAATAGCCCGAAGCATTTTTGGTCTTGGGCATGGCGTAGTCGGGAAGGTCGAGCTCGAGCGTGCGGCCCTGCACCGTGACGAGCGAAAGGCGACGACCCTGTGCAAAAACCTCGCCACGGTGAAGCTCGAGCAGGTCGCCATCGGTCAGCGCGACATGAAGGCCCGTGACGTGAGGGCGCATGGGGCCGTAAGCGTAGCTACGGGCGCCCGAAGCGTTGCATGCCGCCATGCCGCCCAGGCAGGCAGACGCCTCGGTGGGATCGGTGGGAAAGAATTGCTCGGGAGCTTCCTGGAACTCCTCGTAGACCTCAAGCGATGCCTGGTCCCAGCCGGCAGTCGGCAGAACTTTCTTGCCCAGTTGCTTGCGCAGCTCAGACAGCACGGCGCCGGGCGCCACACGCAAAAGAAAGCGGCCCTGCTCATCGCGGCGAATGCCTAGGTAGCGATTCATGCGGGAAGTATTGAGAACGTGACCGCCATGAGGCACGGCGCCGGCGGCAAGACCGGTCCGGGCGCCCTGAACCGTCACCGGGACACGCTCGGCATGGAGCTTTTTCAAAATGGCGCGGACCTCGTCCTCCGTTGTCGGAAACGAGATGCTCGAGGCCTCGCCCGATGCGCGAGACTCATCGCGACCATACTCTTCGAACTCGTCGGTGAAGGGTTTGATAGTTGCCGACACGCGAACTCCCCCTTTAGCTAACTACAGTGTTTGCAGGGAGATGTTACCGCATCGTTTCGTCGACGTGTTCGAGACCGTCTCCATAATTGGCGATTTTTACGTTCGTGCAATTCGGCGAGCGGCTTGATTTCCTCGGCAGACGATGCTTTTGACACATATGGCCCCGCCGTCGCCGACCGCGCGATTGTCGCTTGAAAAAAGTTGGAGTATTTTTTGCCGCCTTTTACCTGCGGAGACGCCAATCCGTCAAGCATTTGGTCAGAAATTGGTCAAGTAGCGGCTGATACGGTCGGCGTCGACAGCCAAAACCGATAGAAGTTTTGGCCCAGAAGCAGGGAGGTTCCCATGGCATATTACTGGCCCCAGTACGGCATCGCCATCGAAGTCGACGACGATCCCCATCTCCTGCCTTTCGACGAAGAGGCATTCCCCGATACGACGGTCTACCACGTTACCACCGATGTGATCTGCGACCCCGAGTCGTTCTCGGCGCTCGCCCACCACATCGCGCATATCCACGACATCGAGCTCCCTCCCGACTTCGAAGAGCTCGTCTACTCGCGCCGTCTGATGCTTCACATGCTCTTTGGAGCGGACCCGCCCACCTTTGCGCGCATCTATACCGCCAAGGATGCCGCATGAGCGCGAAGAAGCCACCCCGCTTTGCAGGCCTGGGTCGTCGCAAGAAGCTCATCGTTGCCTGCTTGGCCATCGTCTGTGCCCTTGTCGCCGTCGGACTATACGCTTGGCAGTCGCAGCCCGTACCCGAGGCGGGCGCTTCGGTTACGACGGCCGAGGGCAAAACGCGTCAGGAAATCCAAGATGAGCTCGACGCCATCGTCCGCGACAACATGATGACGATTTCGGTCGCGCCGGTCGCTCAGCTGCAGGAAGACGGCAAGCTGCGCGTCAACGTGCAAAACGTCCAAGACAATACATTTCCCCAGCGATTCCGCGTCATCCAAAACGACGAGACCATGTACGAATCCGGTGTGGTCGAGACCGGCAAGACAATCGAGACGTGCCCCGCCGGCGACATCAAAGAAGGCGAGGCGTACATCGAGATCCAGGCACTCGATACAAAGACCCTCGACAGCCACGGCAATCCGACACGTGTCAAGGTGCGGGTTGAGCAAGCCGAGAACTAACCTTCCGGCCGACGCGGCACCGCACGCAATTCACCAGCATTCGTCCAATCATCGCGGGGACGGCCCGCGGCGAATAGAAAGGAACGGCCATGGACATCACCAGGAACATGAACGGAGCCAGAGCGCTCGTCGTGGGCGCAGGGCTCGCGCTCGCGCTCGCAATGGGCGCCGCCCCGACGCCAGCTATGGCGGCCGGGCGCGTTGGAACCACGAAAGTAATGGTCAGGACCGAGATCGACAACGTTGAGTTCAAAGTTCCGACGGTTATTCCCTTCGTCGCCAAGGCCGACGGCACGCTTCAGGGCCCCTCAGAAGACGCGACCACCATCGACAATCATTCGGCCTACGGCATCCATGTCACCAACATGAAGATCGACGCCATGAACACCTGGACCATTGCCGCCGACGCCAAGGCCGGAACCGCACAGAACTCCATCGACTTTAAGGTCGGCCCCGACGGCGCACTCCAGAACGCCAGCGCCGCAATGCAGGGGACGGGCCTCGATCTTTCCAAGAACGCAGCCTTCGACATGGGCTACCAGGGCATTGCCGGCGGCACGGACAAAATTAAGCTCAAGACAAGCGGAAACGTCGCCCGCGTCACGCGCGACATCTTCCACGTAACCGGCGAAGGCGATCAGGTTGCGACGATCACCTGGACGGTCGAGCCCGGTGCGCACCCGGCATAAGGCCGTCGCCCTGGCCACCGCCGTCAGCATCCTAGCGTTTGGGCCAGCCATGGCCTTTGCCCAGCAAGAACAGGCGCAGGCCGCCACGCAAGTGACGGTCGACCTCTCGGAGCTCGACCGCGGCGACCGCGAGGAACCGTTGGCGCAGACAGGCGACAGACGATGGCTCTTGGCAGCAGGCGCCACAGCAGCAGGCGCGGGAACCGCCGGCCTCGGTCTACACATCAAACGCAGCCAGAAACAAAACACGGACAGGCCGCACTAAATTAGCTAAGGAGACCCCATGGCATCGAAGAACCTTTTGCCCGTCGTCGCACTCTGCGGCGCGCTCGCAACCGGAACGCCTGTCGCCGCTTGGGCGACTCCCGCCATGACAGACTCCTTACCAGCAGCCCTAAGTTCCGCACCAAATCCGTCGAGTGCCATTGCGTGCAAGCGTTTTTCGATCGCACAGGCCGCAATCTCAACCGCAGGATGCCTTCGTCGTAATACGGACGGCTCGATAGTCGTGGATATCAATCGTTCGAACAAGGCAAACGGCTCCCAGGCGGGGTGCGCCGTCTGCACGTGGCGCTCGGTTGTGCTCGACGCAGATGGCAATCCGTGCGATTTGGAGTTGCGCATCGACATCGCTTCGGTCGATGACTCGGCGAACGGAGCGAAGGTCGCCTTCGACGGTACGCTTTTTGAGAAAGGAGGCGGTATATGTCTGGGCTGCGCCGCCGCGAATGCAGACGATGCGCAGCCCACCCTCTCATTCACGGCATCGTTGCGGCTGACCAAAGCCGGCACCGATGCCATCGCGGCGGGAGAAGCGTCCCTGCTGTTCTACGCCGTCAGCGCCAAAGACACAGACGCTCATTTCGAGAAGCCAGCCGGATCACTCAGCCTTACACGAGGGATAGAGGCAGGCCCTATTGAAATCGATGCCCACGCGCAAAGCAGGCAATGCATTCTTGCCGACCCGGCGCTTCTCGAAATGGAGTGGAACGGATCCGGAGCCATCGGAATTCTCCCCTCCGCGCTTGACGCCAAGACGCTCCCCTCAAACGACGAGCCCATCAACACAACCATACAAGAGGAGAGCGCGGTCAAAGAAGCAGGTGCGGGCGACACGCCGTCGCCGACAAACGGCGTCCCAGCTTCTTTCGAAGCACCGAATGAGCCCGCTGCCGATCCAAACAATCCCGAGCTCGCGGACAGCCTGGGGCTTGCTGATCCTCAAGAGATCGATGAAGGTAACTGCTGCGTGCTTGCCGCGCTCGACCACACAGAGGTCATCGACGCTGCGAACATCGAAGTTGCCGCCGCCAATCAGCCCGTCCGCAAGTCGGCTATCATCGCATTTCCTGAATCCATCGAAGTCGTCTTTTTGCCATCGGGCGAGGTCGTGGCCCCAACACTGCTCACCTTGTTGGGCGCCAAGAATACTCGAAACGAAATTAAAAAGGTCACAGTTGTCGACCCTGCAACCACCGCCAAGCTGCGTCTATACGCCGTTGCCGCAAACGGAAGCAAGACCCTGGAATTCGATGGCGACACACTTCTAGCCTGGCGACGTCTGGGCATTATGCAAGACGTCTCGTATCAGATCGAACTCGAAGGGTTTGATCGTGCCCGCGATGCCAATATCATCGCCGCGGCTATTGAATCCCCGCAGCGGCTTATGACACTGCGCTTTGAATACTATCCCTATGTCCCGACAACCACCTGAGGCTTAAATGCTGCGCATCATTCCTAATACCACTTATATAACGTATTAGATGGGTTGCGATGTGCCTCGCATTTCGTTCTGCTACGATTGCCACGTTGGCATCAATACAGGAGGGCTCATGCCGGGCTTGGGAACAATCATCAACGTTGTGCTTTTAGTTGCGGGCGGTCTTTTAGGATTAGCGGGCGGCCGCTTCATTACACCGCGCATCCAAGACGCGCTCATGAAAGCATCGGGGCTGTGCGTCCTGTTTATCGGCCTGGGCGGCACCATGCAAAAGATGCTCATCATCGATGGAAAGGCGCTAGCGACCACCGGTACCACCATGCTCATCGTCTCATTTGCGCTCGGTTCGCTCATCGGCGAGGCCGTCAACTTGGAAGCCGCCATCGAGAACCTTGGCGAATGGCTCAAGCGCAAAACCGGCAGCGAGGGCGATAACGAGTTCACCAACGCTTTTGTCTCGACTTCGCTCACCGTGTGTATCGGCGCCATGGCCATTGTGGGATCGATCCAGGACGGTCTGCTCGGTGACTGGTCAACGCTTGCCCTGAAAGGCGCATTGGACTGCATCATCGTCTGCACCATGACGGCGTCGCTTGGCCGCGGCTGCATTTTCTCCGCCCTGCCCGTCGCCGTGTTCCAGGGGACGATTACGCTGTTTGCCGGCGCGCTCTCCCCCATCATGACCACGGCAGCCCTCAACAGCCTTTCGCTCGTAGGCTCCATGCTCATCTTCTGCGTCGGCGTCAACCTCATCCGTCCTCAGACCTTCCGCACGGCCAATATGCTTCCCTCCGTCGTCATCGCCGTCATCTACGCCCTCCTGTTCTAAATCTATCAACGCAGCAGTATCTCGAACATCTGTTTGATGCTGTGCTATGATATGAGGTCACCGTAGCTGCGTTCGAGAGGAGGAGCGGTGGCCGACCAGGACATCAAGATGCTCATCGAGCGCATTATGGCCGAGGCCCGGACCCATCAGTCCGCCCGCTTCTCAAACGAAATCTACGCAGACGAGCCGATTCTCAAAACCGGCCGACAGATGCAAAATTTCCTCCCCGACCAGTACCGCAAGATGCGTGAGATATCGCGTTGGCAAGAAGACCACAAGGGCGGTGCGGGCCGCTGGCTTTCGGAAGCCGAGCTTTTTTACCGCCAGGGCCTACTGATGGCCGACTTTGAGGATGACTGTCCCTACAACGGCACCTTTAAGTCGTACTTTCCCACCTACAATGCCATGAGCGATCGGCAGCTGCGCGGCTACTTTACCTGGCGCGCTCAGGTGCGCCGCGGAACCGTCGAGAAAACGTCTACGTCCTTTGCCTTTCTGTATCTCTATGAGCTGATTTGCGGCATTGGCGTAGATAATCCGCTCGATGGTTTTAACAAGATCAAGGCCTTTTGGGATGCCTACCGCGCCTTTGAGCCCGGCATCGACCGGTTTGCGCGCGTGTGGCTGCAGGATTACGCCGTGTTCCACGGGCTCGACCCCAAGCTGCTTCGTGACTCTAAAACCGTCATGTTCGATAACGCCCTTATCGAGCTGCGGCGCGCGGCACGAGACCTTATACCAGCACCGGCACCGCCCGGCCAGACCCCTAAGCGTCGCAAAACCTCCGAGCCCACGCTCCCCCTTCCGCCCGATGAGGTGCGCGAGGAGCGACTCATGGCCGCCATCAACGCCCTCTCCACGTACAACCTAAGTAACTCGCGGCTCGACCGCAGCCACCACCGCGATCTGCGCCACGTGGCATGCGCCGTGTATGTCCGCATGGCGCGCTACTATGACACGCACCGAAAGACCGGCATCGTGGCGAGTTTATTTGGGGAGGAGACGGCCATGCCCTACACCATGTTTGCCTCGGCCGTATTCTTTGCGCCCGAGCGCCACGAGGACTGCGAATACCGCCTGGATCCTATCCATATCTACCGTTGCCAAAACGGCTTTTGGGAATGCATGCGTATCCATGGCAGCAGGCAAAAGAGCAGCAAGCTCGGTGAAATGATGCGCGCCTGCGACCAACGCCTGCGCCTGGCGCTGGACCCCGCCCATCCCCTTAAGGAAGAAAAGGTCCCCAAATATCTGGCCAAGATTATCGATGACGAGATTGTGGCATGGCTTTCGTGGGACGCCGCACACCAGCCCGTCAAAATCGATATCGATCTGAGTCAGCTGGGGCACATTCGGAACGCCGCTGCGCAAACGCGCGAAGCGCTTTTGATCGATGAGGAACGCGAAGACGGCGCGTCCGCAGAAGCTGAGGCAGCGGACTCAGGGCAACCGGAAGCCGAGCCCGTAGCCGACGCGATTGTCGAGGCGGTCGCGGCACCCATTCGGCAGGACGAGGCCGACGAGCCGACCATATCCACCGAACAGTTTGGTGTCGTGGCACCGCTTCTCGCGTCAACGTCAGCGTTCGCAGCCGCTGCGCCCGCTGACGCAACGAACGAACTCGCGCCCGCCGCAGACGCTTATCTCCGCGCGCTGCTCGAGCACAACGCAGTACAGGCGGAATCGGCGGTAGCGCAATCGGGGCAGAGCGAGGACATGCTCGTCGATACCATCAACGAGGCGCTCTTTGACCTGGTAGGCGACACCGTAATTGAATTTAGCGCGGCAGGGCCGCAGATTATTGAGGACTACGAAGCAGACGTGAGAGGATACCTAGACCATGAGTGATACCGCATCCGCAGCACCCCGCGTGCCCAAGCGCGTCGCTGCCGTCATTCTCAACTCGCTCAAGGGCGGCGTGGTCCCGCGCATCGGCCTTCCCTACATTACCGTAGGGCGCGAGGTCGAGATCCGCGCCCTGCTCACCGATCTGAGTCTCATCGCCGACGGTGGGGCGAGCTTCCGCTTCCTGGTCGGTCGCTACGGCGCCGGCAAGAGCTTTTTGCTCCAAACCATCCGAACGCATGCCATGGGCGAGGGATTCGTCGTCGCCGATGCAGACTTATCCCCCGAGCGCCGTCTGCAGGGCGGGCAGGGGCAGGGCCTTGCCACCTACCGCGAGCTCATACGCAATATATCGACCAAGACGCGCCCCGAGGGCGGTGCGCTCAACCTTATTCTTGATCGCTGGGTCGCCTCGTACGCCGACGTCGACGAGTCGGTCGTCAATGCCCAACTGGCCCCGCTCGAGGAAATGGTCCACGGCTTCGACTTCACCCGCATGCTCCGCCGCTATCGCACGGCCGTATCCGAGGGCGACGAAGAAGCCATGAGCCGCGTGACCAAATGGATCCGCGGCGAAT
The DNA here is from genome assembly GCA_958405195.1 of uncultured Collinsella sp. GTDB lineage: Bacteria > Actinomycetota > Coriobacteriia > Coriobacteriales > Coriobacteriaceae > Collinsella. Next base: position 119,884 of record CATYDM010000002.1, on the reverse strand, counting down.
ACCGTACCAAGAGCGAGGCTCGCGCCGAGCTGGGCTCCTCGACCATCATCAGCGATGACGACTGGTACGACTACGTTAAGCTCATCGCGCGTTTTTTGGTCTGCAGCGGCTACAAGGGTATGTTGGTGCTCATCGACGAGCTCGTGAATCTGTATAAGATTCCCAACGCGATCACGCGCCAGTACAACTACGAGAAGATCCTGACCATGTACAACGACACACTCCAGGGCAAGGCGCAGTACCTGGGCATGATCATGGGCGGCACGCCAACCTCCATCGAAGACCGCCGCCGCGGCGTGTTCTCCTACGAGGCCCTGCGCAGCCGACTCGCTCAAGGCCGCTTTGCACGCGAGGACCTTAAGGACATGCTCGCGCCCATCATCCGTCTGCAGCCACTCACCTACGAGGAGCTGCTGGTGCTGATCGAAAAACTCATGCAAATTCACGCCGGCTACTTTGGCTGGACGCCCACGCTTACCGAGAACGACTTGGTGGACTTCCTCAAGATCGAGTTCGGTCGTGTGGGAGCCGACACACATCTGACGCCGCGTGAAGTCATTCGCGACTTTATCGAGCTGCTCGACATCCTATGCCAGAACCCCGACGCCAACGTAGCCGAGCTGCTGCAAAGCGTCGGCGGCGACGCGCTGGTGTCGGCAGCAGCAACAGGCGACACCGGCACCGCAGGCGGCGACCGTAACTTCGCCGAATTCACCATCTAACCTGCCAAAAAGGGACAGGTTTATTTTGGCAGGTTTTATCTGGGCGAACGTTGAGACTGTAATGCAGCAAGCCGTTGCCAGCCGCGTTAAGAGATTCGTTTTTGAGAGGAGGCCCCGTGAACGCCTTTGACCGCTACGCCCCGTTTATCCAAGACTTCATCTACTCCCACGATTGGGAGAGCTTGCGCTCTATCCAGGTTGCGGCGGCAGATGCCATCTTTAACACGCAGGACAATGTGCTCCTGACGGCATCCACGGCTTCCGGCAAAACCGAGGCAGCCTTTTTTCCCATCCTGACCGAGTTTTGGGAGAGGCCGCCCGCAAGCGTGGGCGCCCTCTACATTGGCCCCCTCAAGGCGCTCATCAATGACCAATTCGTCCGCCTCAACGATCTGTGCGAAGAAGCCGATATCCCTGTCTGGCACTGGCATGGCGATGTCTCGCAGTCGCACAAGGCTAAGCTCATCAAAAAACCGAGCGGCATCTTGCAGATTACGCCCGAGTCACTCGAGGCGCTCCTGATCCATAAGCACATGGCGATCCCTCGTATATTCTGCGACCTGCGCTATGTGGTTATCGACGAAGTCCATTCGCTCATGCGCGGCGACCGCGGCGGGCAGACGCTCTGCCTTATCGAGCGGCTCTCGCGCATGGCAGGCGTGCAGCCCCGCCGCATCGGTCTGTCGGCAACCATCGGCGACCCCGAGCGCACGGGCGCCTTCCTGTCGCAGGGGACGGGACGCAACTGCGTCATCCCCCGTTTTGAGGAGCCGCGCCGCGTGTGGCGCATCTCCATGGAGCACTTCTACAACTCGGGTCCCCAGGCGCAGCAGCGAGGATTCGCGAGCACAGGTCCGCAGGAAGCTGAGGTGCTCGCATGCGAGCGCATTGAGGCAGCGGCACCAGCGGCACTGCCCGCCGGCGCCCAAGACATGCGTCACAGCGGACAGCTCACACAAGAGGAGCGCCGTCAACGTCGTGAGCGGGCACGGGGCAAGGCCGCACCCAAGGACCGCCGAACTTCCTCGGCCCCCGAGGGCGAAGTCGACATCCCACGAGCGACCGAGCAGGCGCTTCTCAACCCCACCGACACGGCGCCCGACAACGCCGACCCCGGTATGGGCTATATCTTTGAGCATACGCGCGGCCGCAAGTGCCTGGTCTTTGCCAACTCGCGCGAGGAGGCAGAGGCCGTGTGCTCCATGCTGCGCAGCTACTGCGAAAGTCGACACGAGCCCGACCGCTTTCTCATCCATCACGGCAATCTTTCGGCATCGCTGCGCGAGACGGCCGAGGAGCTCATGCGCGACGAGGAGCAGGCGCAGACAACCGTCACCACCTCTACGCTGGAGCTCGGTATCGATATCGGCCGCCTGGAGCGCGCCTTCCAGATTGACGCGCCGTTTACCGTCAGCTCCTTTTTGCAGCGCATGGGGCGCACAGGCCGTCGCGACCTTCCGCCCGAGATGTGGTTTGTCATGCGCGAGGAAGAACCCGAGCCGCGCACGATGATGCCCGAAACCATTCCCTGGAAGCTCCTGCAGGGTATCGCGCTCGTACAACTCTATCGCGAGGAAAAGTGGGTCGAGCCGCCCGAGCTCGATCGACTCCCCTACAGCCTGCTCTATCACCAGACTATGTCGACCCTTGCCAGCACCGGCGAGCTCACGCCGGCCGAACTAGCCCAGCGCGTGCTCACGCTCAGTTATTTCCACCGTGTCTCGGCAGACGATTACCGTGTGCTGCTACGTCACCTCATTAAGATCGACCATATCCAGGTCACCGAAGGTGGCGGGCTCATCGTGGGTCTCGCGGGCGAGCGCATCATCAACAACTTTAAGTTCTACGCTGTGTTCCAGGAAAACGAGGAGTTCACCGTTCGCAGCGAATCGGCCGAGCTGGGCACGATTGTTAATCCGCCCCCGCCCGGTGAGCGCATCGCCATCGCCGGACACTGCTGGATTGTCGAGGAAGTGGACTGGAAGCGTCACACTGTCTTTGCCACGCAGGTCAAGGGCCGGGTACCGGCCTACTTTGGCGACTGCCCCGGCGACATCAATACACACGTACTCGAGCGCATGCGCAAGGCGCTCAACGAGCACGCGACATATCCGTACCTCATGGGTAACGCACGGGCCCGCTTAGCGCAGGCTCGTCATACGGCCAAGCTTTCGGGCGCGGGAACTAAGCCGCTCATCAACCTGGGTGGCGACACCTGGGTGCTCTTCCCCTGGCTGGGCAGCTACGCCTTTTTGGCGCTCGAGCGCATGCTCAAGATTAAGTGTGCCGCTGAACTGGGCCTTCGCGGACTCGACCCGTCACGTCCGTACTTTATGCAGTTTAAGATGAAGGCCGACGAGGAGACGCTCTTTGAGGTGCTCGCCGCCGAGGCCGAGAAGGACTTCGATCCCATCGAGCTCGTCTATCCCGGCGAGGTGCCTTACTTTGACCGCTACGACGAGTTTGTTCCCGAAGAGCTCGTGCGCAAAGGCTTTGCCGAAGGCGTGCTCGACATCGAGGGTATGAAGCAGCGCGTCCTCAGCTGGCGCGACCACGCCTAAGACCAGTCTTTTTTGGGACGGGGAGACTTACTTGTCGTGAAGGACGGTACCGAGGAAGTCGGTGTCGAAGGGCACAGCTTCGGCAAAGGCGTAGTCGCCGTCGCTGGCGATGAGCAGATAATTCTCCTCGCCGCCGAACTCTGCATCGCCACAGGGGACCACCCAAGCATGGTCGAACACCTCAAGCGCCGTGGCGGCACAGTCGCGCAGGAACGTCACATCGCTCCCCTCGTTTGCACTCACGATATTGGCAACGTAGATACCCCCGGGGTTCAGGCTGCCTCGCACCAAACGCAACGCCTCAACCGTCGCCAGCTCGCGTACGGGCTCGGCACCGCCAAAGCAATCGCTCACGACCACGTCGTAGCGACGATGGCCCACGCTCGTCACACCCAAATACGAGCGAGCCTCAGCGGTTATCACCCGCAGGCGATCGCCCGCCGCGCGCTCCAGCTCGTCTAGGTAGAACCAGCGGCGCGCCAGGCGCGTAATCTCTCCGTCATACTCGATGACGTCCATGCGCAAGCCCTCGTGCGACATCAGCGCGAACTTGGGATAGGCAAACCCGCCGCCACCCAGCACAAGCATGCGGTTGATGCCGTGACCATAAGCATCGCGCATCGCATCCTCGGACTCAAACACGTCGTCAAACGCACGATAGTACGCAAAGACGGGCTCCGCCCAACGCTCACCAACGTAGCTTGCGCTTTGGTAGACGCCGCCTTGCACCAACACGCGAATCTCATCGCCGTCCCCATCGTGCACGCGTTTCACACGCGCCAACCCATTGCGGGTTCGCGCAACCTGCAGACAGGCAGCACGAACAGCGACAGCGGCCGCACCAAGCGCCGCGGCTCCCAGAGCAACGCCGGCAACGACGCCGGCAGAAACACTCGGCTTGTTCATCTAGAGCTCCTTTTGCAGATAGAGTCCATGATCGTAAAAACCCAAATGGCGATAGTACTCGCGCGTACCAATCGCGCTGATCACGTTGATGCGCGTATAACCCGCATCCCGGGCAATCTCGCACGCACGCTCTACGAGCAGACGCCCCAACCCATGGTGCTGGGCTGCCTGGCCTTGATACCCCACGCGCGCCGCCATGCCATACACGTGTACCTCGCGAATCATCGCCTCGTCCGGCATCGTCAGCAACTCGTCCGCATGCGCGGCAACAAACGAATGGTCGGGCAGCGACAACCGCAAAAAGCCCGCGATCTTGCCCTGCGGCGTCACCCACTGCAAAAAGCGCTCGTGCGTCACCGGCGTCTCGTACGCCACCTCCTCATCAAGAGATAGCTCATCCAAGTCGGCACCCGCCGTGCTGATCTCGCGATAGCGAATCTCGCGCACCGTCGCACCGTCACCCCGAGCGGCCAAGCGGTTTTCGACGAGCTGACGCAGGTTGGGTTTCTTGTTGCCCACCATGATGTCGTCGGAACTAAAGTCACGGATCATGCGACTGATGCGGCAGAACGCCGGCGTCACCACGATGTCGTCGGCCAGCACATCGAGCAGCTCTTCCTCAGTATAGGGACGCCACTCACCGCGCTCGTAGCAGCCCACCAGACGCGAGCCCTCGATGAGCGCACACGGGTAAACCTTGACCTCGTCGGGCATAAAGGCCCCTTCGGTCATAAAGCGTTCGTAGTCGCGCTTGTCCCCCTCGGGCGTGGCGCCCAGCAAGTTGAGCATAAAATGCGCGTGGATCTTAAAGCCAAACAGGCGCGCAAGCGAAAACGCCCGCTCGATCTGCGCCACCAAAATACGACGCTCGTTGATATCGAGCAAATGTTGGTCGAGACTCTGAATACCCATCTGGATCTTGGTGCAGCCCAGGCAGCGGATAAGCGTGAGGGTCTGCGGCGTCACGGCATCGGGGCGCGTCTCGATAACGAGCCCCACCACGCGATGCTTCGCCGTCTCGTTGATGCGCTGCTGACGCTCAAGCTCCTCCATCGTTGCTGTCTGCCACTCGGCAACCTCACCCCACGGCGTACCAGGGCCGTACAGACGACGCACCGCGCGGTTGTAGCCGCCCACGGCAGCATCCACACGCTCCTGCTCGTCGGCAACGCCAGCAGCAAGCTCAGCCTTGTCTGTCGCAATGCCGGCAACCCGATAGCGCTCGCGGCGCTCTGTTACCACCGGCGGCAGCGCATCGGCGGGAGCGTCATCGAGCAGGCGCCCCGCCTCGGCACGGCTGATGCCCGGACGCGCCAGCATGGGGTTGGCCGCCACGCCGGCGACGGCATCGTCATTGAGCGCACGGAAAAGCTCCGACATAAACCACGTCTGATACCCTTGCGGATAGTCGCTCCAGGTGCCACCGAGCACGATGAGCTCAATCTTATCGGTTGCGTGCCCCATCTGCGAAAGCGCGGTCAGACGAGCGCTCACCTGCAGATACGGGTCAAAGCAATTTTGCTCCGCACGGGCGCACGCCGGCTCGGCGTGCAGGTAGCTTTTGGGCATGCGCAGATCGTTGGGACAAAACAGGCAATCGCCCGAGCATGGCCAGGGCTTGGTGATAACGGTAATGGTCGCCACGCCCGAAGCCGTGCGACGAGGCTTCATACGCAGCACCTGCAGCAGTCGACGTTCCAGCTCGGCATCGACATTCCACCCAGCCCAACGAGCCGGCTCCTCACGTTTTACCCGCTGGTAGAACGGCAGCAGACGGCGCTTGGCCAAATCGCGTTTGTCGGCACCCTCACGGCGCGCCTCGGCATGTATCAGTTTGACGAGCGCTTTGTCGTCCACGGTCTCGCCGCGACGCAGAGCCTCGAGTATGTTCAAGATAATCTGTTCCATGACCCCATTGTAAAGGCAAAGGCGCCGGAGCCCGTCACGGCTCCGGCGCCTCCATCAAACAGCGCAGCTATGGTATATAAGTCTTCGATAACCGCCCGTCACTCTGAATCAAATGACATGTCGCCCGAACCGACCTCAAAACGATACGTAGCAGACTTATCGCCGTTATCGAATTCAAGATTCAAAATGGTCTCGCCGTCGTAGCCAAGCGGAAGGAAATCGCTCTCGAAGTCGCCGCTGCCCAAGGTAAGGCTCGCCTTAAAGCCCGTCGAGTTCGGAACCATCATCTCCACATCGCCCGAGTCCACACTCACGTCCATCGACTTCGCGGGGGCCTGGTAGAGCTCGAACGTCACATCGCCCGAACCGACCTCAGCACTGAGCGCATCAGTCACGCTGCCCGCAAACTCTACATCTCCCGCACCCAGGAAAAGGTCGAAACCATCACAGGTGACACCGGCAATCTGCAGATCACCCGAGCCCACGTGCGCGTTGACTCCCTTCAGATGTTCGGCAACACGGCGCGGCAGCTCGACCGTAACTGAGCGATCGATTGCCTTACCGTCATCACTTCCAAACTGGGAAACCTTGAGCGTCGAGTCCTCGACGGATGCGATGTTCTGCGTCGCGGCCTTGGAGGCATCCATACCATTGGCAACGCGTCCCCGCTCGATAACGCGAGCCTTGTTACCATCAATAACCTTGACGTCCACCGTAGCCGCATCGATATCGAAATCGAGGTAGCGAAACTCATCGGCATCAAAGGTCGTACACGAAAGCTGCTGAGGCCGAGCGGAATAGTTACCGCCATCGTTCATAAAATCGTCGTCATCAACCACATTGTCCATACCGGACAAGCCGGGTATAACATCGTCGAGATCCCACGGGCCATCAAAATGAATCAAAGTCCGCGAAACGCCAAAAACAAGCCAGATAATCAGTACAAACGCTCCGATGCCGACGCCCAGGCGCAGCTTGGATTCATGCGAAAGCTTCATCATTCGTCACCTTCTTTGGCACATGGCTCAGCGGTGGCCGCGGTAGCCACGTCAGCATCAGGTTCCGCAGAAGTATCCTTCCCCTGGGCCCTGACCGCCACCGGTGCCGGACCAACCTGAATATCCCCGCGCGCCCAATCGCCATCGAGTGCACGCGCCACCCAGTGATAGATGGGAATCGTGAAGAAGATCAGCGCAGCAAAGGGGCCGGCACCAAACAGGAACATCAGTAAAAAGAACAGCAGCCAGCACACGGCCCAATACGGGAATGACTGGAACGGACCCTTCACCGGAGTCGGACCAGCCGCACCGGTACCCGTCACCTGAGCCGTCGCCGCATTGGCAGCCTGCGCACTCCAGCTTGCCGCCTGCGCCGCCTTGGCTGCCGCGTCACTTGCCTGCGTTGCCGCCTCGGTGGCGCGCGCCGCCGCCTCATGGGTGCGGGCGCGCTCTGCCGCCTCGGCCTCGCGCTGACGGGCGCGGTCCTCGTTCTCAAACTCGATATCGTCCTCAATCTCATCGCTCGGATTGAGCAGCTCGTCCAGACTCACACCATAGAGCTTGGCGAGCGAGATCAGGTTCTCGGTATCGGGCGAGCTCTCCGCACGCTCCCATTTACTGACCGCCTGGCGCGACAGCCCCAGCTTTCGCGCCAGCCCTTCTTGGCTAAAGCCCTTGCTGCGGCGAAGGTCGGCGAGCCGCTGCGCAGTTTCTACATTCATGGTTCCTCCTATGTGATGCCAGCCGTGCCGCCGGACCGTTTTTGTTCTTAAGGCGCCTTGCACAGTTAAAAATCTATCCGCCACCGCCAAAAGCATGCCACCTATTCTAGTGAGATTTTTGACAACCGGCGGTTGCGGGTGCATATGAGCTGCGGAAATGTGTCCAAACAAAGCAATGACCCGCAGCTCGGTTGTCCCCGTTGCGGCGTTAACGGTAGTATGGTCGTACTGTATATTCCTCGCCGCCAACGGAGGGAGTTCCGCGCCGTGAACCGCGATTTCGCGTCATCGCTCATCCAGCTCAACAACACGTTCTATCGCGAACACTCCGCCTCCTTCTCCGATACGCGGCAGGCCCCGTGGCCCGGCTGGGTGCGCACCATGGACATCGCGCTCGGGCAGCTCGACGTCGCCACGATCGAGCATCCCGTCCGCGTCTTCGATCTTGCCTGCGGCAATATGCGATTCGAGAACTTTGCCGCCGGCGGCGCACTTGCCGCCAAGGGCGTCGACGGCGCAAACCCCTCGGCAGATGCCAGCCGCCCGTTTGAGTTCTATGGTGTCGACTCGTGTCAAGATTTGGCTATCGATGCACATGGCCACGCCCTGCGCATTCCCAACCTGCACTTCCAGGAGCTCGACGTGCTCGACGCCCTCATGAAGCTCAACCCCGCCGAGACGCCCGACGTGCTTTTCGACGCCCCGCTCGCCGACATCTCGGTCTGCTTTGGCTTTATGCACCACGTGCCGTCGTGCGAGTACCGCGTACGCGTACTCGACGCCCTGGTGCGGCAGACGCGCCCGGGCGGCATCATCGCCATCAGCTTTTGGGAGTTTATGAACGACGAGCGCATGGCGCGCAAGGCCGTTCGAGCCGAAGCCCGCGCCGAGCTCACCCCGCCGTTTGAGGGTTACGATTCCGCACAGTTTGAAGCCGGCGACCACCTCATCGGCTGGCAAAACGACCGCCACGCCTACCGCTATTGCCATCACTTTGACGATCAGCAGATCACCGACCTGGTGCGCGGCGTCCGTACGTTCTACAAGAGCGGCGAGGTCCCCGTGCGCGAGCTTGAGCGCTTCCATGCCGACGGTCGTAGCGGCGAACTCAACCGCTATGTGATTCTCAAGCGCCTGTAGGCACCGACGACTCGCCGTCGTGCCGCACAGCGTCTTTCGGGCAAACTATGCCTACCCTTTTTTCAACCCATTGACGGAACGCGCAGCTAAGCGTTCCATACTTATGACCAAGGAGCCTCATGGGAGCCGTCCACGTTCGCACGCCTAAGAACTTTGTGCTCGAAGAGCGCCTGGAGCGCTACGCCGATGCGATTGAGACGAACCCCGAGGCCTATGCCGGAGATTGGCGCAAGGCCTGTGCGCCCACAGGCAGCAAGCCATTCGAACACCTTCACCTGGATCTTGGCTGCGGCAAGGGAACGTACCTTGTAGAGCGCGCGGCCCACGAGCCAAACACCCTCTTTATCGGTATGGACCAGGAGCCCATCTGCATCGCCTATGCCGCACAGAAAATCTGCGAGCAGGAGCTATCCAACGCGCTCGTCCTGCCCCGAGGCGCCGCATCGCTGCCAAAGCTGTTTGCCGCAGGCGAGCTCGATGCCATCACTATCAACTTTCCCACGCCGCAGCCCAAGGCCAAGTACGCCAAAAAACGACTCGTCCATGTCGACCATCTGATGCTCTACCGCCCGCTCCTTGCAGCCGGCGCCACCGTCACGCTGCGAACCGACAGCAAGCCATTGCGCGACTACGCCCTGGGGCAGTTTGCCGCGGCCGGCTACGACACACTTTGGGTAAGTGACGACGTTCGCCGCGACCATCCCGAGCATCCCGAGACCGAATACGAGCGCCGCACGCGCGAGATGGGTGCCGCCGTCTATGGCATTTGCGCCACGCCCGGAGCGCAGCCAACCGACGAACAGCTCACAGTAGGCCGCGCGCAGGAGCAAAGCCTTGCCTGCTACCTGCCCGAAAACCTCGATGAACTCACCTATGTACCTCTTGGCATGGAAGAGGCAGTCGAGAACTTTAGAAACCGCGCCCGCAAGGGCAAGAAGCGCTTACCGCAGGAGTCCTAGGGGCTTCTTATGGTCGCGGCGTCGGCAAACAAGCGCAAATAGGCGCCAGCAAACGACCCTCAAACCTAAGTGAGTAGACTTTTTTGCAATAGCCAAGCGCAGCCCACATAGCGAAACATAAAACCGCAGGTAAAGCCCTTGCGCAAAAGCCATGTGCTCGCGATATTGCAAAAAGTCTACTCACTTAGCTGGCAACTGCACCAAACGGCTGGGCAGAACGCCCATTTCCTGCATTTTCTCGCGCGCTGGCACCCCGCGCCGCCGCTACGCCATAATAGTTGGCGGACAAACGCGAGAGAAAGCAAACACATGGCACAGACCACGACAGATACCACCGCCAGCACCGTCTCCGGCGCCGGGGCTGCCAGCTCATTCTCGGGCGGCACGGGAACCGAAGCCGAGTTTGGCTCGCTCGGTGCGCTCTCCCCCACCTGGTGGGAGCCCGAGGATGGCAGTGAGCCCGAACCATGGCTCACGCCTGATCAGGCCTTCGAACGCTTCTTTGAATGGACAAGCGACCGCGGCATTGAACTGTGGGATCACCAAGAAGAGGCCCTCATGGACCTGGCAGCCGGCGATCACGTCATTTTAGGCACACCGACCGGATCGGGTAAATCGCTCGTCGCGCTGGGCATGCTCTTTATGGGTATGACGCAGGGTAAGCGCTGTTATTACACGGCCCCCATCAAGGCTCTGGTCAGCGAGAAGTTTTTCGACCTTGTGCAGGTGCTCGGCCGCGATAACGTCGGCATGATCACCGGCGATACGCATATCAACACCAAGGCGCCCGTCATCTGCTGTACGGCAGAAATCCTTGCCAACGATGCACTGCGCGAGGGCGAAGATGCCGATGTTGGCTGCGTCGCCATGGACGAGTTCCACTACTTTGCCGACCCCGACCGCGGTTGGGCCTGGCAGGTGCCGTTGCTCACCCTGCCTCACACGCAATTCATGCTCATGAGCGCCACGCTCGGCGATGTCACCGCGATCGCCGCCTCGCTCGAGGAACACACCGGCGCTGTCTGCGACTTGGTCGTCGATGCCCCGCGCCCCGTGCCGCTGAGCTACGACTACGTGACGACCTCGCTCGAGGGCACCGTCGAGCTCGCCATGCGCCGCGGAGAGGCCCCACTCTACATCGTGCACTTTAGTCAGGACGCCGCGCTTGCCACGGCACAGTCGCTTGCCAACTTTGGCATCGCTAGCAAGGAGCAGCGCGAGGCCATTAAGGAAGCTGCCAAAGGCACGAGTTTCTCCACCGCCTTCGGCAAGATTCTCAAGCGCCTGCTCGGCTGCGGCGTCGGCGTGCACCACGCCGGTATGCTGCCGCGCTATCGCCTACTGGTTGAGCGCCTGGCGCAGCAGGGCCTGCTGCCCGTCATCTGCGGCACCGATACGCTCGGCGTCGGCATCAACGTACCCATCCACACCGTGGTGCTCACCGCGCTCACCAAGTTCGATGGCTACAAGATGCGTCGTCTGCGCGCCCGCGAGTTCCACCAGATTGCCGGTCGCGCCGGCCGCTCGGGCTTCGACACCGAGGGCATGGTCATTGCCGAGGCGCCGGAGCATGAAATCGAGAATGCCAAACTTATGGCCAAGGCGGGCGATGACCCCAAGAAGCTCCGCAAGATCAAAAAGAAGAAGGCCCCCGAGGGCTTTGTCACCTGGAACAAGCAGACCTTTGAGCGCCTGATCGAGACGCAGCCCGAAACGCTCAAGCCACGCCTTCGCATCACACACTCCATGGTGATTAGCGTGGTCGAGCAGGGCGGCGACGCCCGTGCCCGCGTGCACGACCTCATCGAGACGAGCTTGCAGGCCCCCGAGGAAAAGGCCAAGCTCGAGGTTCGCGCCGACGAGATCTTCGCAACGCTCATCGACTCCGGCGTCGTCGTGCGCACCGAGGTGCCGCCCGCACCCGACGCTCCGGCTGACGCCGCGCCGGACATCGACTACGCGCTGACGGTCGACCTGCCCGAGGACTTTGCCCTCGATCAGCCGCTCTCACCGTTCTTGCTTGCCGCGTTGGAGCTGCTCGACCCCGAGAGCGAGACCTATACCATGGATCTGATCTCGATGGTCGAGGCTACGCTCGAGGATCCCAAGCACGTGCTGCGCGCACAGGAGCGCGCAGCACGTGATCGTGCTATGGCCGAGATGAAGGCCGACGGCGTCGACTATGAGGAGCGTCTGGAGCGCATTCAGGACGTCACCTACGAAAAGCCGCTCGAGGATTTGCTCGATGCCGCCTTTGACAAGTACTGCCAGGAAGTGCCTTGGGCAAACGACTACCAGCTCTCTCCCAAGAGTGTCCTGCGCGATATGCTGGAAAGCGCGAGCGATTTTAAGGGTTACATTCAAAAGCTCGGCATCGCCCGCTCCGAGGGCATTTTACTGCGCTACCTGGCAGAGGCCTACCGTTCACTCGACCGTACCGTGCCCATCGAGAAGCGCGACGAACGCCTGCGCGACATTATCTCGTGGCTGGGCTTTGTGGTGCGCTCGGTGGACTCAAGCCTGGTGGACGAGTGGGAAAACGCCGGCAACCCGGCAGCCCTCGACGCCGCGCCGCCGCAGGGCATCGACGAGGTCGTGGCGGACCGCCGCGGCTGCACGCTGTTGGTGCGCAATGCGCTCTTCCGCCGCGTGACCCTTGCCGCCCGCGAGCACGTTCGCGACCTGGGCGAGCTCGACGACGACTGGGGCATGAGCGAGATCCGCTGGCAAAAGGCGCTCGATGCCTACCACGAGCAGCACGAGGAGATCCTCACCGACGGAGATGCCCGCAGCGCCGCGATGTTTTCCATCGACGAGTCCGATGAGAAGACCGCACACGTGTGGCACGTGCACCAGATCTTTGCCGACGAGGATGGCGACCACGACTTTGGCATCATGGGCGATGTCGATCTGGACGCCACGCAAGACGGTGGCGAGGTCATCTTCAAAAACTACCGCGTCGGCTTTATCGAGGACCTGCTCGAGGACTAGCCGAACATACTGGAACGAAACAAGCGGGGCCGTTGGCAATATCGCCAGCGGCCCCGCTTTTGCACTATACGCTATGCCTCACTCGGCATCCTCGACCTCATACGAATCCGCCTCGGCTGGCTCATCGTTTGTCTCTGGCGCAGCCCCGCGTGCCTCGTCAAAGGCGGCCTTCATGGTCTTGTTGCCCCATGTGAGCTTGCGAATGGTAAGATCGTCGGCCTTCTTGTTGGCAAGGCGCAGATTGTTCTCGGAGGACAGCAACGCCTCTTTGGTTTTCTGCAGATGGCTAATCGTCTTGTCGATCTCATCGATTGCCGTTTGGAACTTGCGGCTCGCGATCTCGTAGTTGCGGCCGAAGTCGTTCTTGAACTTTTCCATCTTGGCTTCGAAGTTCGTGACGTCGATATTCTGCTGTTTGTACTCCGCCAGCTCCTGCTTATAGCGCAGCGAAACCATGGCGGCGTTGCGAAGAAGCGTGATCATGGGAATAAAGAACTGTGGGCGAATCACGTACATCTTCTCGTAGCGATAGCTCACGTCCACGATTCCCGCGTTATAGAGCTCGCTCTCAGGCTCGAGTAGCGTGCAGAGCACCGCGTACTCACAGCCTTTCTGGCGACGATCGTGATCGAGCTTCTTAAAGAAGTCCTCGTTTTTGTGCTTGGTCGCGGTCTCGTCGTTCTCGTTTTTCATCTCGAACATAATCGAAATGACCTCGTTGCCGCTCGCATCGCACTCGCGGAAGATAAAGTCGCCCTTGGTACCCTCGGACGCATCGTTGTCTTTCTCGAAGTACGCGTTGGGAAACGCCGTCATGCGTAGGCGGTTAAACTCGGTCTCGCAGTGCTGCTCGAGCGACTCGCCCACCATCTTGGTGGACAGGCGCACCTTCATGTCCTTAAGGCGCTCAATCTCTTCATCCTTGTAGCGAATCAGGTCATCACTCGCGCGCTTGGCCTGTGCAAGCTCGAGCTCGTGTGCCGCCTTGGCCTGTTCCTCGCGAGAATCGCGCACCGCCAGCTCGCTCGTCAGCTTGGCACGTGCCTCATCGCGCTCTCGCTCCGCCGCGGCGACCGCCTCCGACAGGTTCATTTTTGCCATCAGTTCCTGCTCGCGCAACTGGGCACGCAGACCCTCGGCCTCTTGCTCAGATTGTGCCTTTGCGGCGGAAAACTTCTCCTGTACCGTCGCGCGGTAGTCAGCAAGCGCGCGCTCAGCTTCACCGCGAGCAGCATCGAGCTCGCGCTGCGACTCTGCCGCGGCAGCGGCAAGCGCCATCTCCTGGGCCTTGTCCGCCGCGGCAAGCCTGGCCTGCAGCTCGGCAATCTGAGCATCACGTGCAGCTAAATCGTTTTGAGCAGCGTTGCGCGCCGCCGACTCGGCAAGCTTTGCTTCGTCATCTTTGCGCCCAAGCTGCGCACGCAGGCTATCAATCTCACGCTGGAGTTCGGCATTTTCCTTTTGAGCATTGGCTCGCGCCTCTACCGCCGCGCGCTGGCTTGCACTCTCGCGCTCTGCGGCAGCGCCCTCGAGCTTAGCGCGCAGCTCGGCAAGCTCAGCATCGCGCTTGGCAACCTCTTGCGCCAGTTTCTGATCCGCAGTGTTCTTCTGCTCGACAAGCTGAGCGTTGCGCTGAGACTCTGCCTTTTGCAAGGCGGCCGTCGAACGCGAGCGTTCAAGCTCCAGCGCCTGCTCGCCCTCGCGCTGGACAGCCTTCACACGCTCATCCAGGTCGCGCGAGAACTCGGCATCGCGCACTTGCTTGACGATGTCCGCATAGCCGGACGCATCGACCTTAAATACTTCGCCGCAATGCGGGCACTTAATCTCGTTCATAGCAGCTCCTCGATGGACGCAAATTTCGACCGCCTACACTCTACCGCGTCGCACGGACAAAAAAGGCGCCGCTGCCATAATGGCAACGGCGCCAGAACCGCGACAAAGGTGCCTGTCCCCTTTGTCGCGGTTTGTGCAGTGGTTCAAGAATTACAGTCCAAAGAAGCCGAGGATTTGGTCTCGGCTTACGGGCTTGTAGTCGTTGGCGTCGAGGCCGACATCGTAGCGAAAGATAGGGCGCTCGCGATCGCGGTTGCGCGCGTTGGTGCGGTCTCCCCTGCTGTGGATATGCCCGTGCAGCATGATGGCACCACGCGCCTTGCCATTCCAGCTGAGCATAGGGTAGTGACTCATAACCAGGCGATGTCCCTTGGCATAGCCGGGGGCAATCTCCAGGTAATCGCGTACGTCATCCCAAATCTGCGGTACATCGGGGTCTTCCCAGTCGCCGTCATGGTTACCACGGATGAGCGTCACATTCTTGCATTCGATACGCTCGCGCAGGCACACCGCCTCTGCCAGGGGCAAACGATAGGTAAAGTCACCCAGGATGTAGAGACGGTCATCCGCAGCCACGCACTCATTGATGGCATCGATGACCTTGCGGTTCATCTCATCGACCGAGCCAAACGGCCGGTCCATGTCGTGCAAGATATTCGTATCGCCCAGGTGCAGGTCGGCGGTAAACCACATCATCGTCTCTGTCCTCATTTCGCAACGTGTTCAACTCGTGCTAAGTATACAGACGCAGCGATGCGGCGGTTATCCAAAGAACCCGCCGAACAGTCCGCGGCGGCGCTTGTCTTGCTTTTTCGAAGCGTCACCCTGGGCATTCTTATCCTGCCGCTTCTTACGATTCCGCTCCAACTCATCGTCATCGAGTAGCATATCCCACTCAAACGGATCGTCTGTCAGATCGAACTGGTCGTCGTCATCAAACATGGCAGTCTCCCTTACCGATTAGCGAGCATCCACCACGTAGAGTCCAACACGCACCTGATGCCACGGGCTGCGCTCGGGAGCAACCTGTTGCACGCGGGCCTCAAATACGTCCTCATGGCCGTAATACATCATCAAGGATAGCGGGCCGACCTCGTTTCCCGGAACATAGCCAAGCTTGGTGTTGCCATAGTAGATCGCAACCGCCTCGGGATCATGGGGATTATCGCGCTCGGCACGCAGCGTCAGCTTATCGCCCGCTTTAAGATCGCCCAAGACCAAGGCACCGTCGGCATACTGAAATCCCGCGACATGAAACGACAGAAGCACACGTGAAGGCTCGTACATGGCAACTCCTCTAACGGCCGGATAAACCGGCGCTTAACCTTATTGAGAAGTCTACGAACTCGTGCGGACACAAATTCATCCTGCCCGCGTCTTTCAATCGCTCGCCGCAACGCTTGCGAGACAGAGCGCTTGCAGATAAGATAGGGGTACGGATGGCACCCGTTGCAGCGGGTCTTGCCAACTCCGATACACGTTTTCATCGTGAGAAGTGGCCGTCTTCGCTTACGCGGGGGCGGCTATTTCATTCGGCCGATAAACAGGCCGAGTTCGATAGCCGCGATTAACAACGCCAGTAACGAAATAACATCGCTTACGTTCATACCAATTCCCTTCTAAAGGGAGTTGGCCCATCCGTACCCCATAGCAGTAGTCTAACGTAAATGGCAGGTAATAGGAACACTTGTTCGTATTACCTGCCATTTCCTAATGCACAAACATGCGCACGAACTTGTGCTTCCAGCTTGCGTAGGGGGCATAGCGGAATGGCACGTCCAGCCAGGTTGCCTTGTTCACGATGCTCTTCTTGTGGCTAAACGTATCGAAGCTCTCGCGGCCATGGTACTGCCCCATACCGCTCGCACCCATGCCGCCAAAGCCCATATGGCTCGTAGCCAAGTGCATGATGGTATCGTTAACGCACCCGCCGCCAAAGGGCACGTAGCGCACAAAGCGCTGCTGAACCGCGCGATCCTGACTAAAGATATACAGGGCCAGCGGCGTCGGACGATCAGTAATAAACGCCTCGGCCTCATCCAGGTTCTCAAACGTTAGCACCGGTAAGATGGGACCGAAAATCTCCTCCTGCATCACGGCGTCATCGGGGGACACACCGTCTAGAATCGTCGGCTCAATCTTGAGCGACGACTCGCGCGCCGTGCCTCCCAGCACAACCTTATCGGGGTCGATCAGCCCGCGTACGCGCGCGAAATGCTTGGCGTTGACAATATGACCGTAGTCCTCGTTGTCGAGCGGATGCTCGCCAAACATGCGACGGACCTCCTCCTTGATGAGGCCCAGCAGCTCATCGTGCACGCGCGCGTCGACCAGCAGGTAGTCGGGCGCCACGCAGGTCTGGCCCACGTTGAGCCATTTACCAAATGCGATACGCCGCGCCGCGACCTTCAGGTTTGCCGTCGCATCCACGACACAGGGGCTCTTTCCGCCCAGCTCAAGCGTCACGGGCGTAAGGTTTTTACTCGCGCGCTCCATGACGAGCTTGCCAACCGGAACACTACCGGTAAAGAAGATCTTGTCCCAGCATTCATCGAGCAGCGCCTCATTCTCGGCGCGCCCGCCCTCGACAACCGTCACCAGGCACGGATCAAATGCCTCTTCACAGATTTGCTTGAGCACCGCGCTCGAAGCCGGCGCATAGGCACTCGGCTTGATGACCACGGTGTTGCCTGCAGCGAGCGCGCCGGCGAGCGGCTCGAGCGTCAGCAAAAACGGGTAGTTCCAAGGCGCCATGATGAGCGTGACGCCATGGGGCACGGCTTGCGTCTTGCACACACTAATAGCATTAGCGAGGTCACACGGACGCAGGCGCGGACGACTCCATCGAGCCACATGCGCAATCTGATGACGAATCTCGGAAAGCGACGTGCCAATCTCGCACATATATGCCTCGTCATGCGACTTACCCAAATCGGTCTTGAGCGCATGGGCGATATCGGTCTCGTGTGCCCGCACCGCCTCGCGCAGGCGCACGAGGGCGCGACGTCGAGCATCGACATCAAACGTGGCGTGCGTCTTAAAATAGGCGCGCTGCTCGCCGACAATGCGCGCGATTTCCTCGGTATTCATGGACCCTCCTAGTTCTCGTCCTCAAACATACCACCTGCAACAACTTCGTACATATGCTCGAGCTCCAGGCGGTCCATTAAAAGAGGAACGGGGTACAGGGGATTGGCCTCGGCATCGGCATGGGCCGCCATTTGCGGAATATCGGAGCGGCGAATACCCGAGACATATTTGGGGATTCCCAGGGCCTCGTTCATGCGGTCGACCCAATCGATAAAGGCCTCGGCCGCCAGGCTGTCCTGCGCATTAGCCGGCGCGATACCGGCCATGCGGGCGAGATCGGCGAGCTTGGGGGCGGCGGCGTCACCATAAGCGCGAAGCATGTGCGGCAGGATGATCGCGTTGGCTAAACCGTGCGGAATTCCGTATCGGCCGCCCAGACTGTGTGCGATGGCATGCACATATCCGACATAGGAGCGGGTAAACGCAACGCCCGCCTTATACGCCGCCAAAAGCATATTGCGACGAGCGCACATGTCGTCACCATGCTCATAGGCCTCGAGCAAATTGTCGTGGATAAGCTGCACCGCCTGTCGCGCCATCTTGCGCGTATAGGGCGTGGTGCTTCGCCCGATAAAGGCCTCAACGGCATGCGTCAGGGCGTCCATGCCCGTCTGCCCCGTAATGGAAGCGGGCAAGCCGCACGTAAACTCGGGGTCGTGGACTGCAAAACGCGGGATGAGCACAAAGTCGTTAATGGGGTATTTGTAGTGCGTCCCATCATCGGTAATTACCGCCGCAAGCGTGGCTTCGCTTCCCGTACCGGCGGTAGTGGGAACGGCGATGAGCAGCGGCAGGCGACGATGAATCCGCAGCAGGCCGCGCATCTTGTTGATGGGCTTGTTTGGCTGCGCAATGCGTGCGCCCACGCCCTTGGCACAGTCCATGGCCGAGCCACCGCCAAAGCCGATAATGGCCTGGCAGGCGCTCTCTCGATACAGGGACGCCGCTTCTTCCACGTTTGAAACCGTGGGGTTTGCACGCGTTTCGGCATAGACCGTAACGCCAATCCCCCTGGATGCGAGCGCCGTCTCGAGCGGTGCCGTGAGCCCCAGACGGGTAATGCCGGGATCCGTCACGATAAGGACCTTCTGGATCGAGCGCTTTTGAAGCACCGCGGGCACATCCTCGGCATGCTCTAAAATGCGCGGCTCGGTATAGGGCAGGATCGGCAATGCAATGCGAAAAACCGTCTGATATGTTCGGCACCAGGCACGACGGGCTAGATGCATAAAGGAAACTCCTTCATTTGTTGATAGATCAACATTTGCTCGCCCGATTGTACTCAGCGGCGGTCAAAGACGGCCTGCCAATCGTTAATCAATCAACATCTTCATATCTCAAATTGTTTTATTAAAAATCATTCCTAATAGGCTTCACATTTGGTTTCATTTATGGATAATAGAACTCGTCAAGACGCACGTCCGGAGAGGGCCCTTACGGGACCGGACGAGCGCACAATCGCCATCGATCGAAAGGATCGAATCATGAAGTTTGTTTGCCCCGTTTGCGGTTATGTGGAAGAGTTCGACGGCGACCAGCTGCCCGAGGACTTCAAGTGCCCCCAGTGCGGCGTTCCCGGTTCTCGTTTCCTGAAGCAGGAGGAGGGCCAGCTCGAGTGGGCTGCCGAGCACGTCGTGGGCGTCGCCAAGATGGAGGGCGTCTCTGAGGACATCGTTGCCGACCTGCGCGCCAACTTTGAGGGCGAGTGCTCTGAGGTCGGTATGTACCTGGCCATGGCTCGCGTCGCTCATCGCGAGGGCTATCCCGAGATCGGCCTGTACTGGGAGAAGGCTGCCCACGAGGAGGCCGAGCACGCCGCCAAGTTCGCTGAGCTCCTGGGCGAGGTCGTGACCGACTCCACCAAGAAGAACCTCGAAATGCGCGTTGAGGCCGAGAACGGCGCCACCGCCGGCAAGACCGATCTTGCCAAGCGTGCCAAGGCCGCTGGTCTCGATGCCATCCACGACACCGTGCACGAGATGGCTCGCGACGAAGCTCGCCACGGCAAGGCTTTCGCTGGCCTGCTCAAGCGCTACTTTGGCTAAGCCAACTGCCTGAGACATAACCTCTAGCTCGATGAGGCCCGGACCGTATTGGTTCGGGCCTTTTTTCGTGTCTTACGAACTTGTTAACTCCCTGAAATGGGACCACCTTAGGCATCGGATTCTCGTCAAAACTAAGTGAGTAGACTTTTTGGAACTTGCCGAGCACACCATCCATATTGCTTTATAAATCAGCAGGTAAATGACTTGTTTCAAAACGGCCTGGTCGCCAAAGCGCCAAAAGCCTACTCACTTAGAACCGCAGCCGTCCACGAACGAGCTGTTTTGTGTCTAACGGGCATCTTTCCGTCGATTACTCCCAATTTTGTCCAGTCAATGAATAGTTCAGACCGGAGTAACGTCTCAGCCGTTTGCTCATCCGAGCTTTTATCACGATATTCAGCATCGAGCATCCTGCATACGGCCTTAACGATCGCGCGGAATCTATCTTCATCGGATATCTGTCTGCGTGTCAGGAGAAGTACATCGTAGCCCATGGCTTGAAGGGCTGTCATGCGGTCAGCGTCACGCAAGCCATCCCCTGCGCGTCCGTGCGAGGCCTTTCCCTGACATTCAATGGCCACCTGTCGCCTGCCGTCCGGCGAAGAAAGAAGTAGGTCGATATACACACGGGACTTTCCCACAATCGCTCGAGCACTTGTGCTTAACGTCACTTCGACATTGAGCTCTATACCGCAAAACCCTTCGCCTCCCAGGGCTCGCGGCAGTCCAAGCAACAAATACGCCTCGACCTCAAAAGGCGACGCGGCACCCAATGGAACGAGTTGCGATACCGCCATAAATCTATTGCCGTAACGCATCCCGCAAACATCTGAACAAAAACGGTCAAGGTCTCCGCCCAAAACCAAAGCGTCTCGACGCCATAATTTTGAGGCGGTGCCGTCCTCGGACGGGCAGCGCGCCCAACCGAACGTTGTCGAAATCACGCCCGAGTCAATTGCACGCGCAAGCTCGGCCTCAAGTGCCGCCGGCAGAGCGCACACCGCAAACAAGCCACACATCTCCGCCAATACCAAAAGGAGCTGAAGATCCGTCAGATGCCGCGACATGATGAATGCCGTCAGTAGAGGAGACGTAATCAAAAATCCATGCTCCGTTTCCAGCACGGATTCCCTGGGGAGCTCACCAAGAAACAGCCGCTGCCTAATGCTGGCAGGACAAGTCCGTTTGTTTCTCGTCCGAACCAATGTATGCAACGGAAAGCCGAGCACAACCGCAGCCGTCGGGTTACGGACGAGGTCATATCGCTGCCGGTCTTCTTCCGGCCGTGGAAGCGGCGGACACAGAGCGCGGGCCTGAGGGGGCAAACGCCAGTACCTAAAAGCCGATATGTCACAAAGTAGATCCTTCATAGGCACAGGAAAACACGAATTTCAACCCAGTCAGTCACACATTGGCGCGAACGCGCCAAAAATGGTGCCGAACGGACTGCCAAGTTTTCAACAGCCCTCCCAAACTGGCCAAAAGCTTGCCGAGAGCTGGACGAAGTTCTGTTGAAAACCCCATTTTTTTCTCATGCAGAAGCTTTGCGCGACAAGTGAGTAGACTTTTTTGAACATCCCGAGCAGCCCGGTCATCCTGCTTTTCAAAACCGCAGGTAGATAGCTTGTTACAAAACTGCCTGGTCGCCAAAGTTCCAAAAGCCTACTCACTTAGGTTGCAGAGCGCCCCCATTAGCTGCAATTCCAAGGTATTTAGCGCTTTTGGACTCAAATCGTCATACTGAACAAGAATTTGACTTGAGTTTTCAGGGACAGATGCGCCATCGGCACACCAATAACAGTCACCGATATCGACAAAAGGGATACTCGAGCGCGTGAGGGCCCGCACAAAAGAGCTTCCGCCCGCTCCGCGCTCCGCAACCACGGTGCAGTAAAGGCCCGCGTCTGCATGCTCGATCGAGACCTCTCCTGCCGGAAATACCTTCCGCACAAGCGCCATCAGGCCATCACGCGCCTCGCGAGCACGAACGCGCACGCGGTTCACATGTCGCTCGTAATCACCCGATTCCAGCAAACGCGCCAAAGCGACCTGATCGACAGAGCTCACCGACGAGGCGTAGAAACCAAGGTTGCGCCTAAACCGCTCCATTAGCTCATCGGGCAACACCATGTACGCCAAACGCAACGCCGATGAAAGGCTCTTCGAAAACGTGTTGGTGTAGATAATCGACTGGGCGGCATCAATCGACGCGAGCGCGGGAATCGGCTTGCCGGCAAGGCGAAACTCACAATCAAAGTCATCTTCGATGAGATACCGACCTGGTCGCTCGGCGGCCCAGCTCAGAAGCGCATAGCGACGCGCAATGCTCGTCACAAGGCCGGTCGGATACTGATGGGACGGCATCAGGTGAAGGACATCGGTCCCGCTTTTCTGCAGAGTGCTCAAGTCCACGCCCTCATCATCCAACGGGATATGTCGAACTTGGCAGCCCATAGCCTGATAGATGCGCGTCAGACGCAAATAGCCCGGATCCTCAACGGCATACACCTTGTCAACGCCAAGCAACTGAACCAACATGGTATCGAGCAGCTGGGCGCCTGCACCGATAACAATGTTGTTGGGGTCGACATTCATACCCCTTGTCCCACGCAGATGGTGAGCAATTGCGCGTCGCAGCCGAGCGGTGCCCTGCGCCGGTGCGGGCGAAAAGATTTCGCGCTCATCTTCGGATGCCAGCGTCGCCCGTAGTGCGCTTTGCCAAAGCCGCGCCGCCTCCAAAGCGGAAGGAGAAAGTGCATCGAATCGCTCGACCTGTCCGTTGACATCATGCGCGCTGGGACCCGCAGAGGCGGCGTCTCGGTCGACGCCCTCCGCAGCCGAAGCCAAAACCGGTGCATCCGGAAGCTCGCAAGCGTAGTAGCCACGACGTGGTATTGAGCAAATATAGCCCTCAGCGAGTAACTGGCTATATGCATTCTCGATGGTAATAACACTGATTCCCAGATGACTGGCAAAGGCGCGCTTAGACGGCAAATGCTCCCCCGCCACAATGCGTCCAGCTACGATATCATCTCGAATTTGCTGGTAAACATACTCATAGAGCGATGCTTCGCCGCGTTTTTCCAAATTGTAGTCAAGCATGAGCCTATCACCTGACCTTATTAAGTCATTCAATCTGGTATTAGTCTGACCTTGTAATTATCTCGAAAACTGAGTATTTTGTCATACCCAGCTCCCCGATAGGATGTTCCGTCAAGCAATGCACATGCCAACCAAGGGAGCAACCATGGCAGAACAGACCAGCAAGGCCGATCGCGTCAAACTCAATCGCGAGCTCGCGCAGATGCTCAAGGGCGGCGTCATCATGGACGTCACCACGCCCGAGCAGGCACGCATCGCCGAGGAGGCGGGCGCCTGCGCCGTCATGGCACTCGAGCGCATTCCGGCCGACATCCGCGCCGCAGGCGGCGTCTCGCGCATGAGCGACCCCAAGATGATCAAGGGCATCCAAGAGGCCGTCTCCATCCCCGTCATGGCCAAGTGCCGCATCGGTCACATCGTCGAGGCGCAGGTCCTGCAGGCCATCGAGATCGATTACATCGACGAGTCCGAGGTTCTCTCCCCTGCCGATGACGTCTATCACATCGACAAGACCCAGTTTGACGTGCCGTTTGTCTGCGGCGCTCGCGATCTGGGCGAGGCGCTGCGCCGTGTTGCCGAGGGCGCCACGATGATTCGCACCAAGGGTGAGCCGGGTACAGGCGACGTCGTTCAGGCCGTGCGTCACATGCGCAAGATCCAAAAGCAGATCCGTGACGTTGTTGCCCTGCGCGACGACGAGCTCTTTGAGGCAGCCAAGCAACTGCAGGTTCCGGTCGAGCTGGTGCGCGAGGTCCATGCCACGGGTAAGCTTCCCGTCGTGAACTTTGCCGCCGGCGGCGTAGCGACCCCCGCCGACGCCGCGCTGATGATGCAGCTGGGCGCCGAAGGCGTCTTTGTCGGATCGGGCATCTTTAAGAGCGGCGACCCGGCCAAGCGCGCCGCCGCCATCGTCAAGGCCGTGGCAAACTTCACCGACGCCAAGCTCATCGCCGAGCTTTCGGAGGACCTGGGCGAGGCCATGGTCGGCATCAACGCCGACGAGATCGAGATTATCATGGAAGAGCGCGGGCGCTAGTCCAGCAGAAAGGATCGCACATGAGCGATTACACAGACCAGACGGTCGCCGTGCTGGCGGTCCAAGGTGCTTTTGCCGAGCACGAGGCAAGACTATCCGAGCTTGGCACACGTTGTATTGAGCTGAGACAGGCGGCTGATTTGAAGCAGGACTTTGACCGTCTGGTACTTCCCGGCGGCGAGTCCACCGTTCAAGGGAAGCTGCTTGATGAGTTGGGCATGCTCGAGGAGCTTCGCACCCGCATTGTTGAAGGCATGCCCGTCTTGGGCACCTGCGCCGGCCTGATTCTGCTGGCTCACGACCTTGCCGCCCATGACGATAAGGGCACGCCGCGCCTGGCAACCATGGATGTGCTCGTTGAGCGCAATGCCTACGGCAGGCAGCTCGGCAGTTTTCGAACCAAGGGGCAGGTAGCTGGCATCGACGGTGAAGTGCCGCTGACGTTTATCCGCGCGCCCCGCATCGTCGAGGTCCACGGCGACGCAAAGGCCTTAGCGAAAGTCGACGGCCGTATCGTCGCCGCGCGCCAGGGCAACCAGCTCGGCGTAACCTTCCACCCCGAACTCGACGAAGACACCCGCCTCCACGAACTGTTCCTACAAATGTAGGCATCGAAATCAACAAACGAAATGAGAGTGGATAATCTCCCACTTTGAGCTTGAATGCAGGCTCAAACCGGGAGATTATCCACTCTCATACTATGTAGTCGTTGGAGAAGTTCTTAAACGACTAGTCAAACAAGAACGTCCCCAGCGGCTATCTTTTAGCAGGTCTGGATCATGGCAATGTCGATGTTTTGGCACCGACAGCGAGCGCCCACCAGAGCGAACAACTTGGCATGAAAAGAGGACGGCATAGACCTTCTGGTCATGCCGTCCTCTTTGAATGACAAGTTGTTCGCTCTGGTGGGCGCGCAGCGTCAACTAGTTACGCGGTTTGGTAAAACCGCGTAACCCAACTAGAAGCGGTTACCGCGGAAGCCGCCACCGTTGCGGCCGCCACGGTCGCCACCGCGACCGCCACGGTCGTTACCACGGTTGCCGCCGAAGCCGCCACGGTTGCCGCCGCGGTCGCCATAGCCACCACGGTTGCCACCAAAGCCGCCGCGACCGCCACGGTCGCCGCCACGGTCACCAAAGCCGCCGCGGCCACCGCGATCGCCACGGTCGCCGCCACGGCCACCACGATCGCCAAAGCCGCCGCGACCGCCACGGTCGCCGCCACGGCCACCACGGTCGTCACGGCCGCCGCGAGGACCGCGATCCTCGTCCAGGCCCATGGCGACGAGCGGAGCGATAACCTTATCGAGAGCGGCCATCAGCTCGGTGGCCTCCTCGTAAGAAAGCTCGGGCAGGAGCTTCTCCTTCTTGTTGGCAAGCTCGACCAGGCCCTCAGCGGCATCCTCGGCGGCGAAGACAACAATCTTGCGCATATCGCCCTCGGCGTCGTCGATGCGGCCGACCAGATCGGCAGCCTCGGCTTCGGCCATCAGGCCATCGAGCTCACGAAGGCGCATGCCCAGCAGGTCGGACATTTCCTTCTGCTCCATCTTGGGCTTGAGGTCAAGAAGCTTGATGGCGCGCTCGATGTTCGCCATGCGCTCGGCCTTGGCCTCCTCCTCCTTGGAAATAGCAAAGCGACGGCTACGCAGCAGGCGAGCGGCCTTCTGCATCTTGTCCATCAGCTCTTCGTCATCGTAATCAACGGCGGCCTCGACAACCTCGGCCTCCTCCTCGGCGGAAACCTCGTCAGCAGCCTCAACCTCGGCAGCTTCGGTCTCCACGGTCTCGACTGCCTCGACCTCGGCAGCCATGGTCTCGTTCTCGGTCTCGTTCATGATCTCTTCGTTCTCGGACATGAGACTCCTTCTTGGCCCTCTCGGGCATCATCGCCCCATTCGCGGGGCCCGTCGCGCACTCTTTGCGCTTTAAACATTCATGCCTCTCGGCAAAACGTCCACTAGTTTATGGTGTCGCCATCCAATCTAGCTGCAGAATCTATGTGCACACATTAATGCGACATGTGCGACTCGCGACGAGCGTACACCAGCGACGTCGCGAACCCAACCACGGCAATCACAGCCGCCACGCGCACGGCAGCTGCAAATCCAATCGCCTGGGCAACGTCGGTCGCAGCGCCAGCGGCGCCGACAGCCGCCGCAGAACTCGAGAGCAGGCCGATAAACAGCGACGGGCCAAACGATGCGGCAATCATGTTCCACGTGTTGAGCAATGCCGTTCCGTGAGGATGCTCAGCGGCAGGCAGCGTCTCCAAGCCGGCCGTTTGCGAGGGGCTCAGCACCAAACCGACTCCGGCATACACCACAACGGTCAGCGCCACAACGACGCCGATGTTCATACTCGCCGCCGTCATCGAGATGGCAGTCTGCCCCACGGCAATCAGGGCAAAGCCGACCGGCAGCAGCGGCCATGCGCCACGGGCGTCCATCACGCGTCCGCCCACAATCGAGGTCACGGCGTTACAGGCAATCGCCGGCAAAATGAGCAAGCCCGCAACAAGTGCGGTCATGCCGTATGCGCCCTCAAAATAGAGCGGCAACAAAACGCTCATCGAGAACGTCGTCATCATCGACACCACCACAAGCAGGCACGCAGGCCAAAAACGAACGCTCGCCATGGGACGCACGTTAAGCACCGGATGCTCGAGTTTGAGCTGGCGGGCCGCAAACAGGCCGAGCAGCACAATGGCGGCGATAAGCGTCACGATGCCGGCAATCAGATTGGTCGAGAACTCGCCTACGGAATACACAAATGCCGTAATGCCGGCGGCGAGCAAAACAACCGACAGAATATCAAGCGTGGTGTTCGAGCGCTCTCCGACATTCTGAACAAGCTTTACGCCCGCCGCAGCGACCACAATGCCGGCCACCAGCGGCACTACGAACACCGCCCTCCAGCCAAACAACGTGCACATTAGACCGCTGATCACGGGTCCAAACGCCGGTCCTAGCGTAATGCAGGCGCCGCCCAGGCTCAGATACAAACCGAGCTTCTCGCGCGGGGCGCAAGACAGCACCACGTTCATCATGAGCGGGAACAAGATGCCCGATCCCGCAGCCTGCAAAATACGACTTGGCAGCAAAACGCTAAACGACGGAGCGACCAGGCACAGGACTTCGCCGGCGACCATGCATCCGCATGCGAAAAACAGCAGCTTGCGCGTCGAGAAACGGCCGGACAGGAAGGCCATGATGGCCGTAAAAATCGACGTCACGATCATGTAGCCCGAGACGAGCCACTGTGCCGTGGTGGCACTCACCGAAAAGGCTGCCATAATGTCGTGCAACGCCACGTTAATGATGTTCTCGTTAAACGCGGCAACAAAGGCTGCAATATACATTACGACGAGAATCGCCGCAGAGGCCGATGGCGTTACTTGAACTTGTTGCTGAGATTTGCTCCCCATGCATTTCCTTCCTCTTGGAACGACAGTCGCATCGCCCCAGAGGAACAGTCCAGGGCGAAAAATGAGCCCTAGACTTACGCCAGACGCCGTACACGACGAGTCTGACAACATGGTCCAACGTCGAAAGATTGTAACGCGGACGCACAGCTTTCCTTCCGCGCTATTATTAAAAGTCCACGAAAGCATGAGACATGAGGAGCCCGCCATGATTAAGCCCATCATGAAATCCGAGTTCTTTTTGCGCCTGCCTTCCGAAGACGCGGGACCCGACGATGCCGCGACCGGGCAGGACCTCCTGGATACACTCCACGAGCATGAGCACGAGTGCGTGGGCCTCGCCGCCAACATGATTGGCGTGCGCAAACGCATCATCTGCGTAAAGGACGGCAACAGGACACTCCTGATGTACAACCCTCAAATTCTTGAGCAGGTCAATGCCTATCAGACGAGCGAAGGATGTCTCTCGCTGATCGGCGAGCGTCCCTGTACCCGCTATCGCCGCATTAAGGTGGAGTATTTGGACGAGAACTTCGTCCACCGCATCAAAAACTTCTCGGGCTACACCGCCGAGATCATCCAGCACGAAATCGACCACTGCAACGGGATTGTTATTTAGTTCCGCCGATTCAAGAAAGCTCCCTGCAGCAAAACAACTGCAGGGAGCTTTTCATAGTGCGGAGTTTCTATCCCCTACGACTGGCGGTAATGGTCAAAGAAGTCGGCGAGGTCTTCGAGGGACTCTTTGAGTACTTCCATGCGCGGCAGGTACACGATGCGGAAGTGGTCGGGCTCAGCCCAGTTGAAGCCGCCGCCGCGCGTGATCAGGATCTTCTTCTCGTGCAGCAGGTCAAGGGCGAACTGCTCGTCATCGGTGATGTTGAACTTCTTCACATCCATCTTGGGGAAGATATAGAACGCCGCACGCGGCTTAACCACCGAGATGCCGTCAATCTTGTTGAGCGCCTCATACACAAAGTTGCGCTGCTCGTAGACACGGCCGCCGGGACGGATGTAGTCGTTAACGGACTGATGACCACCGAGTGCCGTCTGAACGATCGACTGAGCCGGCACGTTGGAGCACAGGCGCATGTTCGAGAGCATGTTGACGCCCATGATGAAGTCGCTCATGCAGCGCTGGTTGCCCGAAAGCACCATCCAGCCAATACGATAGCCCGCAATCATGTGAGACTTGGACAGACCGCTAAAGGTAACGCAGGGCAGGTCGGGGGCGAGCGAGGCAATCGAGACGTGCTCGTAGCCGTCCATGCACAGGCGGTCGTAGATCTCATCGGCAAAGATCATCAGCTGATGCCTGCGCGCAATCTCGACGATGCCCTCGAGCACCTCGCGCGGATAGACAGAACCCGTGGGGTTGTTGGGGTTGATGATGACGAGGGCTTTGGTCGCACTCGTAATCTTGGACTCCATATCCTCCAAGTCGGGATACCAATCCGCCTGCTCATCACACAGATAATGTACGGGATGACCGCCGGCAAGGGTTGCGCACGCCGTCCAGAGCGGATAGTCGGGGCTGGGGATCAGAATCTCGTCGCCGTTGTCGAGCAGCGCGTTCATCGAAAGCTGAATGAGCTCGGACACGCCGTTGCCCGTGTAGATATGCTCCATCTGAACGTTGGGCAGGCCCTTGATCTGCGAATACTGCATGATTGCCTTGCGCGCGGAGAACAGGCCACGCGAGTTGGAATAGCCTTCGCAGTCGGGCAGCTGCTGGCGCATGTCCTTGATGACCTCATCGGGTGTGCGGAAACCGAAGGGCGCCGGGTTGCCGATATTGAGCTTGAGGATGCGCTCGCCCTCGTCCTCCATACGGGCGGCCTCGTCGACGACGGGACCGCGCACGTCATACAGGACGTTGTCGAGTTTGGTGGATTTAGAAAAAGTACGCATGGTGGTGCTCCTTGCAATTTGAGCTGAGGGATGGGGTTCGGGCTTGGAATCGTTGCGGGGTGATGATGCCTCGCCTTGATCGGCGTCGCCGGCGAGCAGCCAGGTAACATCGACCTCCAAAATACGGGCGAGCAGCTCAGCCACATCGCGCCGCGGGATCGTCTTGCCGCTCACATATTGGCTCATCTGACTCTTGCCGAGTTTTTTGCCGAGCATCTCCGATGCGCGGATCACGTCCGACTGGCGAACGTCGCGATCGGACATAGCCTGTCGCAGGCGATCGCTAAACGTCTCTTGGGCCACAGGAACCTCCTTGCTGGCAAAGTTCAATTTATAGAACACGAATTGAACCATGGTTCAATTTAGCAAGCAGTATAACGCGGTACCTCATTCGAAAGTTCAATTTCATAAGAAAACGTACCGGACTCCGAGATTTGCCCAAAGCGGACAATGACATGCACGCGTTTAGAGGTATTCAAGGAATCGAGCAGCGGCAAGCGAAACGTCGGCCGTTCGATATATGGCGTTGATCTGCCGATGAGGATGTCCCTCAAGTGGGCGCACGGCAACATCGAACTGACAGCGGCGCAAGATGAGCGCGGGAAGAATGCTCACGCCCAAGCCGTCCTCGACCATAGCCATAATCGCATAATCATCCCAGGTCGACAGCTTGGAGCACACCGTCAGCCCCGCCCGACGGAACAGCGGCGTAATCTCGTCATCGGTGCCGCGTTCTAGCAGAATAAACTGCTCGTTGGCTAAATCGGCAAGAGAAACGACCTCCGCCGTGGCAAGCAAAGAGTCCGCCGGTACTACCGCCATCAACTCGTCGCGCACCAAAGACCGCGATGCCATGCCGTTTTCTCGGGGCTCACGCGGGATAAAGCCCAGGTCACAACGACCCTCAGCCACCCATTGTTCAATCTCTGAGTAATCACCCATCAGCAACTCATAATCGACGTCCGGATGATCGGCACGAAAGCGCGCAATCACCGGCGGCAGCACGTGGGTCGCCACGCTCGAAAACGTACCGATGCAGATTTTGCCGCGCATGAGCCCGCGCATCTCATCCACCCGTCGCTGCAAGCGAGTGAATTCCTCGCAGAGCGCCTCGACAGCCGGCATGACCTGCCGCCCGTCGGCAGAAAGCACTACGCCCTCGCGACTGCGGTCGAGCACCTTAAAGCCCCAATCGGCCTCAAGATCGGCCACCATACGGCTCACGCCCGACTGCGAATAGCTCAGGCGCTCGGCAGCACGCGTAAAGCTTCCGGCGCGCACCGTCTCCAGCAGCACCTGCATCTTTTGAATATTCGTTTCCACGACACGCCTCCACCTTTGCATGAGTTTTTGTCATGTTTTCCATGCATTATATTCGCTTTTCTTCTAAAGCCAGTTCACCCATAGTGAACATGTTCAGATATAAAGGGGATGTCAGCGCATGAACAACGGACTGTTTACGTACTTAGCAGCATTGCTATTGTTTGGCTCCAACGGCATCATCGCCGCTGCCATCGCGCTGCCGAGCTCCGATATCGTGCTACTACGCACGTTTTTGGGCGCCCTTACCCTTGCCGCCATCCTCTTCATAACCAGGCGCCATAACCTGCAGGCACCATCTCGTCCCCGCGAAGCCGCAGCACTCCTTCTCTCGGGAGCCGCGCTGGGCACCAGCTGGATTTTCCTGTTCCGCGCCTATCAGACGATCGGCATCGGCGTATCCTCGCTGCTGTACTACTGCGGCCCCATCATTGTCATGGCGCTCTCCCCGCTCATCTTTGGCGAAAAGCTGACCGGCGGCAAAATCGCCGGCTTTATCGCCGTTGCTTGCGGTGCTTTTCTCATTGCAGCACAAGGTCTAGGCGGCAATATGCCCATTGCGGGTATCGCCTGCGGTATCGCCTCGGCATTTTGCTATGCGCTGATGGTCATCGCTAGCAAGGGTGCGCCGCACATCGAAGGTCTCGAGAACTCCGCGCTCCAGGTGAGCGCCGCTTTTGTGACCGCGCTGGTCCTCACGCTCATCACGCAGGGCGCTCCCTCATTCCTGACCGCCGGTGTCGCCGCCAGCATTGATTGGCGCGCCGTCGTCATGCTCGGCGTCGTCAACACCGGACTCGGTTGTCTGCTCTACTTTAGTGCCGTCGCCAAACTGCCCGTGCAGACCGTCGCGGTCGTCGGCTACCTCGAGCCGCTTTCGGCCGTCGTGTTCTCGGCCGTCCTTTTGGGCGAAGCCATAACACCGGTCCGCCTGATGGGCGCCGCACTTATCATCGGCGGTGCGCTCTTTTGCGAACTCGCCGGCAAACGCGCAAGCGCCAAGGCTGGCATAGCCCAGACAGCACGTGCTTAAAAGCCCCTGTTTCGAAATGCTACCCACGTACATAAATAATCCCCAGCTGGGGATTATTGTCTAAAATAACCTGATGTGCCAAACTGCTCTTGTATGTATAAAGACGGCATAAAGGTTATCTGTCCTAGACAGATAACCGGATGTCTAAGGGAGTCCACGTGGCACACAACAAACTGGAGGCAAGCCCCCAAGACCAGCGTGGTCAAGGCGGGCACGGAGCCATTCCCCTCTCCGCTGGCATGCTGCTCGTAACGCTCGGCGTCGTCTATGGCGACATCGGCACGAGCCCCATGTACACCATGAAATCAATCGTCGCCAACAACGGCGGCATCGGTACCGTCAGCGAGGACATGATCCTGGGCGCGCTTTCGCTCGTCATCTGGACCATGACACTCGTGACCACGGTCAAGTACGTGGTAATCGCCATGAAGGCCGACAACCACAACGAAGGCGGCATCTTCGCCCTGTTTAGCCTGGTGCGCAAGGTGGCACCGTGGCTGATTCTCCCCGCCATGATCGGCGGTGCGGCGCTGCTCGCCGACGGCATCCTCACCCCCGCTGTCACGGTTACCACGGCCATCGAGGGTCTGCGCACCATCGAATGGGGCCATGCGCTGCTGGGTGACGGCCAGACCAATGTGATCATCATCACCATCATCATTATCTGTGGTCTGTTTGCCATGCAGCGCGCCGGCACCTCGTCAATCGGCAAGCTGTTCGGCCCGCTTATGACGCTATGGTTCCTGTTCCTGGCGGGCGCCGGCCTGTTCAACATGCTCGGCAACCTGTCCATCCTACGCGCGCTCAACCCCATCCGCGGCATCATGTTCCTGTTCTCGCCCATCAACCACTCGGGCATCATGGTGCTCGGCTTCGTCTTCCTGTCGACGACTGGCGCCGAGGCGCTCTATTCGGACATGGGTCACGTGGGCAAAGCTAACATTTACGCATCCTGGCCGTTTGTTAAGGCGGCCCTCATCCTCAACTATCTGGGTCAGGGAGCTTGGCTGCTCGCCAATAACTCCAACCCCCAGATGCTCGCGATGAATATCGTCAACCCGTTCTATATGATGCTCCCCGAGTCCCTGCGCCCCTTTGCCATCGTGCTTTCGGCCGTAGCGGCCATCATCGCCTCGCAGGCGCTCATCACCGGCTCGTTCTCGCTGGTATCCGAGGCAACGCGCCTCAACCTTATGCCGCACCTGCGCATCCACTACCCCAGCGACACCAAGGGTCAACTCTATATTCCGCTCGTCAACAACATCATGTGGGTCGGCTGCATCTTCATCGTGCTGCTGTTCCAGAACTCCGAGCGCATGGAAAGCGCCTACGGCCTCGCCATTACCGTGACCATGCTTATGACCACCACGCTTTTGACGAGCTATATCGCTGGCATTCTCAAGCACAAGCTGGGCGCCTGCGTCTTCGCCCTGCTCTTCGGTGCCATTGAGCTGTGCTTCTTCGCCTCGTGCCTCACCATGTTCTTTGACGGCGGCTACGTCATGATCTTCCTGGCCGCACTGCTGTTCGGCCTTATGTATGTGTGGCGTCGCGGCACCGCCATCGAGCGCACGCAGACGATTCTGCTGCCCGTCTCCAAGTACATCGACCAGCTCAACCGCCTGCGCAATGACGAGACCTACCCCGTGCTCGCCGACAATCTGGTGTTCCTCACCAACAGCCCCGACCCGCTCACGCTCGACCGCGACGTGCTCTATTCCATCCTGGACAAGCACCCCAAGCGCGCCAAGGCATATTGGTTCATCAACGTACACGTTACCGACGAGCCCTATACGCACGAGTATTCCGTTGAGACCTTTGGCACAGACTTCCTGTTCCGCGTGCGCTTGGACCTGGGCTTTAAGGTCAATCAGCGCATCAACGCCTACCTGCGCCAGATCGTTGGCGACCTGATGGCCTCGGGTGAGTTGCCGCCGCAGCACCACACCTACTCCATCTACGAGACGCGCGGCAACGTGGGCGACTTCCGTTTTTGCATGCTGCGCAAGATGCTTGCCCCCGAAACGGACATCAACCGCAACGACCATCGCGTCATGGCCATCAAGTATGCCGTCCGCCGCGCCTGCGGAAGCCCGGCACGTTGGTATGGTCTCGAGAACTCGGCCATCATCATCGAGTACGTACCGCTCTTTGCCCGCATGCGCCCGGCCGTCAAACTCGTGCGCACCCAGGTGCCGCTCGAGATCCAGATCGAAGAGGCCGAGGAAATGGAAGTCGACATCTTCTCGGACGACTTGGTCAACGGCAACGAGGCCGGCAAGAGCATGAACGTCGATCCCACCGAGCTGCTCGAGAGCGTCGCCGATACGCCCGAACAGCAACAGCTCGACGGCCTCGAAAGTGAACGACTCAACGACGCCAACTTCTAGCGACGTCACAAATCAACGAAAGCGGCCCTGCACCTCACGGGAGATGCAGGGCCGTTTTGCATTGCAGTAAAGCTATCGGCTACGAACGGCGCGGCTCGGGAACCACGAGCCTATCGGGGCTCGCGCCCTCGGCATCCATCAGGCTCACGTAGCGAATCGACGGATCCCCATACATCGCGTAGTAATAATTGCCCGTGCGCGCGCTAAAGCATCCGGTGTAGATAGTCTTCTCGAACTTGCCATCGCCCATCCTGGACGCTCCCTCGATCATCACCACGCCCTCGAGCGAGCGGAACATGCGAACGACGTTTTCGGTCTCGCTCTCCTTTTGCGGGTAATTGGCATTGAGGTACGCCGCCTTTACAAAACGGCTCGGCGAATAGCAATCGCCCGGAATGCCGCGCATGCCGGCACCGGCTCCATAGGGCTTGAGCTCGGCGCCACGCCATGTCGCCGTCTGCGGAAAATCGCTTGTGGCGGTGATATAGGTGCGTAGGTTTTCCATATGCCACGGGAAGGTCGGCTGATTGGCAAGGGTGTCGACCGGATCGTCGTATACATGCAGGCCGTCAGCCATCATCTCGACCACGATGCTGCGCTGGCTGTCGCCGATAATCCAATGGAGCAGTGACACGCCCAGCCCCTCTCCGGCAGATTTGGCGACAATCACCGTGTCGCGCAGCGCGGCCTCGACCTCATCGACCGTCGAGAACGTCGCTGCCACCCACAGGGGAAACTCATAGGCCGCGATATTGGTCTTGCCGTCGACAGGATCCTCGGCATACTCGGCATAACCCGGGAAATTGAGACCCGCCACGGCGAGGCCCACATCGTTACCGCAATCGAAAAACATGGGATAGTTCTTGTAATCGATGCACATACCGATCACCGCGTGCGCCGCTGTCGCGTCGTCGATAAACGAATACGGAATGTGAAACCCGCGCGGCATCACGCGAACCTGTTGGCCGTAGTCAAAGCTCCAGTCGAGATTGCGGCCCAGATACATGTGGCCAGAATTATCGGTAAATCGAATACTCGTACACATAGCGCCTCCTAGCTTTACGTTCTTGCTAATTTCATTGTCTCCAAACAAAAAGGCGCTAAACACAAAAGCCCGGACATGACAACAATGTCACGCCCGGACTATTCAAGCAGGATAAACTCAACCAAGTTAACCCCGCAGGTCGTCTAAGGGGTCAAAGTGCCGCAGATTGCCACGAAAGAGGAGCGAAGCGTACTTAAGGTACGCGAGCGACGATTGAGCGGCAAGGTGCGGTGCTTTGGTCCCCTTAGACCAACTTTCCAAGACAGTGATCGATCATATGCTGGATCATCTGTGCCTCAAAGCCCGCGTAGTCGCGGCGGCACTCCTTCATCTTGCCGTCGACAATCTGGTCAAAGGCAACCTTGCACTTGATATAGCGCGTGGACTTGGTGACCTCCTCGTGCGTCAGGCAGCTCTCCTCCATCTTGCTGGCACCCAGGCCAAACACCAGACGGGGGTTGTAGAGTACGTGGGGTTCGCCGGCATCGTCCAGGTAGACGCAAACCTTCTTGGTAACGCCAATCTGGTTGGCGGCCAAGCAGCCGGCATCATCGAGCGACTTGATGGTATCAATCAGATCCTGAGCGACCGACTCGTCCTCGACAGTCGCAACCTCGCAACGCTGAGACAGGATAGCCTCGTCGCGGCAGAGCTCTTTAATCATACGTTCCTCCATAGGGGTCGTTGTAACCGCTTAAGTATACGGTACCTACACAATTTCATGCGAAAGATACCGCCCGTCCGTTACAAACCGCCGAACATCAACATGTGAGGAACACCAACTTCACAAAGGCGATATAGTGGGTGAGTTCGTGTCAATCGGCCTAAACTCGGGGCCGAACAAGGAAAGGGTATGCATGGACGAACTATTTCACGTCAGCGAGCGCAAGTCCACAATCGGGACCGAACTCCGCGCTGGACTGACAACATTCCTGGCGATGGCCTACATCATCGCCGTCAACCCCGCGGTGCTCTCGGGTGCTGGCATCGATGCGGGAGCGCTCGCCTGCGCCACCTGCCTGGGCGCCGGCATCATGACCATCTGCATGGGCATCTTCGCCAACCGCCCGCTCGCCTGCGCGTCGGGCTTAGGCGTCAACGCGATGATCGCTGGAATCACCACCACCGTCTGCGGCGGTGACTGGCACGTGGCCATGAGCGTCATCTTCCTCGAGGGTATCGTCATCTTGCTGCTCGTGCTTTGTGGCCTGCGCGAGGCCATCATGGACGCCATCCCGGTTGTCCTGCGTCACGCCATCTCGGTGGGTCTGGGCCTGTTCATCGCCATGATTGGCCTGTGCGATGCCGGCATTATCACCGCTGGCGCCGGTACACTCGTCGGTCTGGGCGACATCACCTCCCCCACCTTCATCGTCGGCATCATCTCCATCCTGGTGACAGTCGCCCTCGCCTGCCGCAACGTCCCCGGCTCGCTGCTCATCGGCATCGTCGTCGCCGTCATCGCCGGTATCCCCCTAGGTGTGACCCATGCTCCGACCGGTATCATCGCCCCGCTCGACTTCTCGAGCATCGGTGGCCCCATCGCCGACGCCGGCGGCGTGCCCGCCATCGTCAAGGTCCTTACCGACCCCACGCTCCTCGTCATCTCGTTCTCGCTGCTCATGAGTGACTTCTTCGACACCATGGGCACCGCGATGGCCGTGGCCAAGCAGGGCGAGTTCCTCACCGACGACGGCAACGTCGAGAATATCAAGGAGATCCTGATCGTCGACTCCGCCGCCGCTGCTGTGGGCGGTTTCATGGGCGTCTCCTCCATCACCACCTTCGTCGAGTCCACTTCCGGCGCCGCCGACGGTGGCCGCACGGGCCTCACCTCCGTCACCACCGGCGTGCTGTTCATTCTCGCCGCGTTCTTCTCCCCCATCGTCACCATCGTTTCCAGCGCCGCCACCTGCGGTGCTCTGGTCTACGTCGGCTACCTCATGATGAGCGAAGCCTCCGAGATCGACTGGTCCGACGTGTCGCAGGGTTTCCCGGCGTTCATGATCGTCGCCGGCGTGCCCTTCACCTACTCCATCTCTGCCGGCATTGGCCTGGGCTTTATCGCCTACGTGATCGTCGCGCTCTTTAAGGGCGAGGCCTCCAAGATCAAGCCACTCATGTGGATCGCAGCCCTTGCCTTCCTCGTCTACTTCTTCGTGGCGTAACGGCATAGTCTGCTAAAGCAGAACATCAAGGCGCGGAGTCGCATCGAGCGGCTCCGCGCCTTTCTTTTAGCGTCTGCCCCCGCGCCAGCGTGCGACAATTGAGGCTGTCAATATCACAACACCGAGAGAAGCCTGCCTTGGAAGCGCATCATAAGCAGATAACCGTTTACTCAGAGTGTGCGGAAGGCGCGCCCGTCATCTACCTCCCCGTGGTTATGGGCGACGGTAGTGAAGTCTACGAGCGCTGCCGAGAGCTCGACTGCCCGCCATTCACCCTTGTCGCCATTGGAGGGCTCGATTGGAATCGCGAGCTTAGCCCCTGGGAATGTGAGGGAACTATACGAGATGCCGAGCCCTTTGGTGGACAGGCTGCTGGTTTTCTTGACGAGTTGTTGAAGCAGATAATCCCAGAGGCCGAATCATCACTTCCCTGCCCGCCCACCTGGCGCGGCATTGCCGGCTACTCGTTGGCGGGTCTTTTTTCACTGTGGGCACTTTGGCAAACAGATGTCTTTGAGCGCGCGGCAAGTGCATCGGGGTCGCTGTGGTTCCCCGGCTTTATCGACTACGCGCGCGAGCGCACGATGACAGCCACGCCCGACGCCGCCTATCTGTCGCTCGGTAAAAAGGAAACCAAGACGCCCAACCGCATGATGCGGCACGTACTCGACGATACGCGTGCGATGGAAGAGCTGTTTATCGAGCGCGACATTCCAACAACACTGGAGCTCAACCCCGGCAATCACTTTGCCCAAACTGACCTGCGCATGGCGCGCGGCATCCACTGGATACTGACGCATTAAAAATGGCGTCCACGCGTACATACGCATGGACGCCATTTTTAATTTGGCTGAACGCAGCTACTATTCAGCAGTCTCCTCAAGCTCGGAAGTATCGAACTCAAAGTCATTACCCGGCAGAATCGCGTTGAGCACGATACCCACCAGCGAGCCCACGGCAAGGCCGGAAAGCGAAATCGTCACGCCGCCCAGCTCCAGCACGATGGCACCGGCGGTGCTATAGGCAATGCCGAGTGAAAGCACGAGCACCAGAGCGGCCACAAGCACGTTGCGGTTGTTCTGGAAATCGACCTGGTTCTCGATGAGGTTGCGAACACCCACGGCGCTGATCATGCCATAGAGCACAAGCGACACGCCGCCGATTACACACGCCGGCATGGCGGCAATCACGGCAGCGAACTTGGGGCAGAACGAAAGCACGATAGCGCAGCATGCGGCTATGCGAATCACGCGCGGGTCAAACACACGCGTCAGGGCAAGCACGCCGGTGTTCTCGCCATACGTGGTGTTGGCCGGAGCGCCAAAGAGCGAAGCCAGAATCGTGGCGAGTCCATCGCCGAGCAGTGTGCGATGCAAGCCGGGATCGGCGATGTAGTTGCGCTCACAGGTGGAGCCAATAGCGGAGATATCGCCGATATGCTCGATCATAGTTGCAAAGGCCAGCGGCATGATGGTGATGATGGCCGTCGTGGCAAGACCGCTATCGAACTGCGGTCCAAAGAGCGCAAACACGGTGTTGTCCCACACGACGGGCAAGCCAACCCAGGGGGCAGCTGCGACGCCAGAGAAGTCGACTTCACCCAGCGCAGTCGCAACGGCATAGCTCACCGCAACGCCCAGCAGGATCGGCACGATCTTGACCATGCCGCGGCCCCAGATGTTGCAGATGATGATCACGGCCACAGCGATAACGGCGACAAGCCAGTTGGTCTGACAGTTGGCAATGGCAGAGCTTGCCAGGATCAGACCGATGGAAATGACGATAGGGCCCGTCACCACCGGCGGGAAGAAGCGCATGACGCGCTTGGCACCAAAGGCGCGGAACAGGGCCGCCAGCACCGGATAGAGTAGACCGGCGCAGGCTACGCCCAGGCAGGCGTAGGGCAATAGCTCGGCCTCGCCGTTGGGCGCGATTGCGGCATAGCCTGCGATAAAGGCAAACGATGAGCCCAAAAATGCCGGCACCTTACCGCGCGACAAGAAGTGGAACAGCAGCGTGCCCAAGCCGGCAAACAAAAGCGTCGCCGAAACCGAGAGACCGGTGAGCACGGGCACCAGCACGGTGGCGCCAAACATGGCAAACAGGTGCTGCAGACCGAGCAGGAACATGCGCGGGCGGCCAAGCGAC
This sequence comes from uncultured Collinsella sp., assembly GCA_958405195.1. Classification (GTDB taxonomy): domain Bacteria; phylum Actinomycetota; class Coriobacteriia; order Coriobacteriales; family Coriobacteriaceae; genus Collinsella. The sequence goes on along the minus strand of CATYDM010000002.1, from coordinate 80,430 downwards.
GATGCATCGTAGATGGCATCGGTGACGGCGGGCGTCGAGGATTGGGACATGGATGTCCTTTCGAATGGAAGGGCGATCGGGCATATCGGATAACCTGCCCGAACGATACGATCCGAACCATTGTACGCGATACGCCATGTCTCGCACGCGCCGTCACCTGCAAACACTAGCGCTATTTCCAAACGCGCTCGGCAATGCGCTTGACCAGCGCGATCTTTGCCCATTGCTCATCCTCGGTCAGCTTGTTGCCAATCTCGCAGCTGGCAAAGCCGCACTGAGGCGACAGATACAGGTTCTCGAGCGGCACGTACTTTGCGGCTTCACGGATGCGCTCGACGATAACATCCTCGTTCTCGAGCTCTGCCGCCTTGGTGGTTACCAAGCCCAGCACGACCTTCTTGCCCGGGGCAACGTACTTGAGCGGCTCAAAACCGCCGGCGCGCGGCGTATCGAACTCCAGGTAAAATGCATCGACATCCTCGTTTGCGAACAGGTACGGCGCGATGGGGTCATAGCCGCCCTCGAAGGCATAGGTGGAGTGGTAGTTGCCGCGGCACACATGCGTGTTGATGACCAGATCGTCGGGCTTGTCCGCGATGGCGGCATTGTTGAGCGCCACGCCCAGCTCGCTTACCTTTTGCAGGTCGACCGGGCTCATGCCGGTTTTGGCGACAAAATCGGTGTCGCAGTAGATGCCCCAGGTGCAGTCATCAAACTGGATGTTGCGGCAGCCTGCTGCGTACAGGTCGGCGATCACCGTGCGATAAGCGGCTGCGATGGCGTCGGCAAGTTCCTCATCGGTCTCATAGACAGCGCGCAGGCTCTCCTGCTGGCCGTCGCAGCGGTCGAGCGTGACTTCGGAGAACGTCTGGATCGGCGCCGGAATGGTTTGCCGCGCGACCTGGCCCTCCCCCTCGAGCGCCTTGACAAATTTAAAGTGCTCGACGAACGGATGGTTCTCGCCGCTAATGGGGCCGGTTACCACGGCGGTGTCGGCTGTGGTCTCCTCGTCGTGGAACATATAACCCGTACGCGAGGTACGGCGTTCAATGCCGTTAAGGCCCCACATAAAATCGAGGTGCCAGTAGCTGCGGCGAAACTCACCATCGGTGATGACCTGCAGGCCGGCGGCCTTCTGCTTTGCCACCAAATCGCGAATGGCATCGTCCTCGACGGCCTTAAGGCCGGAAGCGTCGAGTTTACCCGCGACATAGGCGGCACGGGCGTCCTTTACAGCCTGCGGACGAAGAAAGCTGCCGACAATATCGGCGCGAAACGGCGCGTTCGGTTGAATCGAAGTGCTTATAGATATCTCCCTTTGCATTGGTTGCTTTACTGGGACAGAGTATGAGCGCTCATATGACCATCGTAAAATATACGTTTATAACAGTTTGATATAGATGCTTCCTATATCAGTCTGGACTGTCATAAAGAGACTTGAACCGTGCGGAGCGCAGCAGCCTAGATATGCTGACGAATCGCGTCGATATAGGACCGACCGTAGCGCGTGAGCGTCGTGTTCTTGCGCGTGATGATGCCAATCTCCATGTACTCGTCCACGTCGAGCGGAATCGAGATAATGCCGGGGCCGTTGAGCTCGTGGCTGATCACGCCCGAGCATACCGTGTAGCCGTTGAGGCCCATGGCCAAATTGAACAACGTCGCACGGTCGCGCACGCGGATATTTTTGCGACGCTCGAACGTCGAGGTCAGCTCCTCGGAATAGTAAAACGAGTTGTAGCTGCCCTGCTCGTAGGACAGGAACGGGTAGTCTTCCAGATCCTCGAGCGTCACGCTGGCGCGGTCCGCCAGTGGATGGTCGGCGCATACAAAGACATGCGGCGCGGCGCAGAAGAGTCCCTCGAATACGAGCTCGTTGGCGGCGAGCATGCGCTCGATAACCTCGCGGTTATGCTCGGATAAGTACAGGATGCCCAGTTCGCTTTTCATATGCGCGACGTCCTCGATAATCTCGTGAGTCTGCTCCTCGCGCAGGGTAAAGTCGTAGCGCGCGGCATCGAACTCACGGATCACATCGACAAACGCGTTGACGGCAAAGGAATAATGCTGACAGCTCACACTAAAATGCGGCACCTGCTCGGATGCGCCCTTGTACTTACCTTCGAGCAGATCGGCCTGGTCGAGCACCTGTCGTGCGTAGCCCAAGAAGGTCTCGCCCTCCTCGGACACAATGACGCCCTTGTTGGTGCGCTCAAAGATGTGCACGCCCATCTCGTTTTCGAGATCGCGAATCGATGCGGTAATCGAAGGCTGCGACACAAAGAGCCGGCGCGAGGCCTCGGTGATGCTGCCGCATTCGGCAACTTTGACGACATACCTGAGCTGCTGAAGCTTCATGGCTTTCTCCCTAGACGTTCGTGATGCCAAGACCCGCCGCGTCCATCTGACGCATAAACGGTGGCATCTCCCCCGTCGCGGTGCAGGCGGCAATCTGATGCAGAGCCCCGGCGACCGCATCGTCTGCCGCAGCGCCGATATGCCAGCGCGCGGCAGCCGTGACGGCCTCGTTGGCATTGGCGACTGCAACGGAGTTGGGAACGGCATCGATCATGGGCAGGTCGTTATCGGAATCGCCGAATACGGCCACCTCGTCGGGCGTCAGGTCCAAAGCGCGCGCCAGCTCCAGCGCAGCGCAGCCCTTGTCCCAACCAGCCGGAAGGATGTCGAACAGGCGCACTCGGTTGTTGGGAAACACAAGCGAGAGTTCCGGCACCTCAGCGGCAACGCGCTCGCGTAGCTCCGCGAGCTCCTCACGCGAACGGGCACTCCAAATATTCGCCTTAAACACCGGCGCGTCATCGACGACGGAACGGCACGGGGCCTCTTCGCCTTTGAGCCATGCGTTGCCGCCCGACTCCATGGCGCGACGAACGCGCTCGGGATCACTCGTCACGCAATAGGCATCGTTGTCCCAAAAGTCATCGCCCAGGCTATAGACCTTCAGATAGGTATCGTCGGTCTCTTGCTCAAGATAGTCGGCAAGACGCATGAGGGCACCGTTGTCGCTCGCACGGGAGGCAACAACCTCGCCGTCGACAAACATCACCTGGCCGTTACAGAACGCGCCAGTCGAAAAACACTCGGAACGATTTTTGAACATCCAACCCATCGCGGACGGCTGGCGACCCGAAACCGGGCCAAAGTGCAGACCCGCCGTCTGCATGGCATGAATGCCCTCGATGGCGTAGTCACTGGCTCCGTCATGCCCGGCTGGAATCAGCGTATCGTCCATATCGGTCAGCACAAGTTTGATCATAAGGCCCCCATTTTCGTATCGGTCCTACCTATTGTAACGACCTGCCAAAATAAACCTGTCCCTTTTTGGCAGGTGCGCTAGTATAGGGAACAACAGATTCGATGCGGGAGTGCCGGCGGTGCAAACCACAAGGCTGAGAGGGCATGGGGCCCAATCCTTTGAACCTGTCAGTTAATGCTGGCGTAGGAAGCATGCCGCCTTTACAGGGGCGCTGTCTATGCACAGCGCCCCTTTTCTATGCCAAGGAGGCATGTGCAGTGATTGATTCGGAACAGCTTAAGCAACAAATGGTCAAGACCGTGGAGGAGATTCGCGCCACCAATCCGATGGCCGGCTCCATCACCAACACGGTGACGATCGACTTTGTCGCCAATGCGCAGCTCGCCGTGGGCGGTTCGGCCGCCATGGTCTATCTGCCCGACGAGGGCGAGGCGCTCGTTGCCGGCGGCGGCGCCATCTATCTCAACATGGGCACGCTCTTCCCCATCTACGAGCAGACGATTCCCCGCGCGGCCAAGGCGGCACATGACGCCGGCAAGCCCTGGGTGCTCGATCCGGTGGGTCTGGGCATCGGTAGCCTGCGCACCCAGCTGGTAAACGAGCTCAAGCAGTACAAGCCCGCCATCGTACGCGGCAACGCCTCCGAGATCATCGCACTCGCCGGCCTGTGGGGTCTTGAGGGCGAGGCGGCCGATCTGAGCCGCGTGCGCGGTGTCGATACCACCGACACGGTCGACGCCGCCCGCGATGCCGCCGTGGCGCTCGCCCGCTACACCGGCGGCGCCGTAGTGGTCTCGGGCGAGGTCGACCTGATCACCGACGGCACGACCGTGGCCAAGTCCCACGGCGGCAGCTCGCTCATGTCCAAGATCACCGGCTGCGGCTGCTCGCAGGGCGGCGTGCTGGCCGTGTACGCCTGTGCCGCCGACCCGTTTACGGCAGCCGTCTGCGGCACCGCCGCTTACAACGTGGCCGGCACGCGTGCCGCCGCCGTCGCCGATGCCCCGGCAAGCTTTAAGGTCGCCTTTATCGACGAGCTCTACCGCGCAACCGCCCAGGACATTGCCGATAACCAACTCGAGCTCGAGGAGGCATAGGCCATGTCCGATCCCGCAACCAATACCGGCATGAACACGCTCGTCGCCGTGGCCATCGCCCCGTGCGGCACCGGCGATGAACTATCCGCCGAGGTCGCCGAGGTCGTGCGTGTTATTCGCGAGAGCGGCCTTCCCAACCGCACCACCTCGATGTTCACCGAGATCGAGGGCGACTGGGACGAGGTCATGCAGGTCGTACGCGACGCAACCTTTGTGTTGGCGAGCAAGGGAATCCGCACCGAAGTCGTGCTCAAAGCCGATATTCGTCCCGGATTTACCGACACCATGACCGGCAAACTCGAGCGCATGGAAGCGCAGATCAAAAAGCAGGAGGAAGCACGATGAGCATCCGCGACAACCTTGATATCTCGGCCTATCTGGTACTCGGCCCCGAAAACACGCTGGGGCGCCCCGTGGGCGATGTGGTGGCCCAGGCGCTCGACGCCGGCTTTACCTGCATTCAGGTGCGCTCCAAGGTGGCAAGCGCCCGCGAGATCATTGCACTGACCGGCGACGCCGCGCAGGCAATCGCACAGGCCGGCAAGACCGGTCAGGTCGCCTTGCTGATCGACGACCGCCTGGACTGCGTACTCGCCGCGCGCGAGCAGGGCATCGCTGTCGACGGCGTGCACGTGGGCCAGAGCGATATTCCCGTCGAGGCCTGCCGCAAGCTGCTGGGCCCCGATGCCATCGTGGGCCTTTCGGCCCGCTGCGAGGAGATGCTCGAGTACGTCAAGACCGCCGACATGAGCCTGGTCGACTACCTGGGCATCGGCCCGCTCCACGAGACCGAGACCAAGCGCGACTGCGGACGCGCAGCCGATGGCTCCATCATCACCAAGAGCTTTGAGGACCTGGCCGCACTCCACGCGGCAAGCCCCGTGCCCATCGTGGTGGGCGGCGGCGTCAAGACGGCCGATCTGCCGCAGCTCAAGGCCACCGGCGTCGACGGTTTCTTTGTGGTGAGCGCTGTCTGCAGCGCCGATGACCCCCACGCCGCCGCCAAGGAGCTTGTCGACACCTGGCAGCAGGCATAAGTCTAGGCCGAGCAGCTGCTCCGCAGCCTCATATCTTCAATAGCGGAAAGCGCATCCCAGTTTGGACGTCCATTCTGGGATGCGCTTTCCATATAGAGGCTCAACGGGAAACTGCGTCCCAGTCTGAACGCATATTCCGGGACGTACTTTCCGAAACCCCACCGTTTGGGAAACTGCAACCCGTTCTGAGTGCGGATTTTGGGACGCGCTTTCCGCCGAGGCCATGGCAGCTTGCTCTACCCCGCCAGATACGCTCCCAACGCCGGCAAAGTCGCCTCCGCATCGTGGCGGCCGATCTGGTAGATGCGCTCGAGCTCATCGGGCTCGCGGCATAGCGACGGCACCTTCACCGATTCGCTCGGCCGCACCACAAAGATATCGCCGGCAGCCTCGCGACGCGCCAGGTCATCGAGCGTGGCATTGTAAACCTCATGCCGATGCTCAAGCGCTGCGACAAACTCCGGGTAGTGACGGAACACGCGACGCAGCATGGGCATCACGCTGTTGGGCTGCTTCACAAAGCCCGCCGGCTGCGTGAGTACCACGATATTGCGGTCATACCCCTGCGCAAACAGCCATGCACTGGGAATAGAATCAGCCACGCCACCATCCAGATACTTATGCCCGTCAATAGCAACGGGACGCGTCGCCACAGGAATCGCCGACGATGCCCGGATCCACTCGATATCCCGCTCGTCGCCATAGGGCAGGTCGTGGTAGACGGCCTTGCCCGTCTCGATATCGGTACACACGCACGTAAACCGCATGGGACAGGCGCGATACGCCTCCAAGTCAATGGGATCGCGCTCGATAGGCACCTCGTGATAGGCAAAATCGGCATTGAACATATCGCCGGTCCGCAGCCAGCTTGCTACACCCGCATAGCGCTTATCGGCACAATAGGCCTTGTTATAGCGAATGGCACGGCCGATCTGGCGCGATTTAAAGTTGTAGCCAAACGCCGCGCCCGCCGAGACACCCACCATATGGTCGCAGGTCAAACCGTGCTCCATCCAAACGTCGAGCACGCCCGCCGTATACATACCGCGGTAGCCGCCTCCCTCGAGCGCAAGCCCCACCGTGCGCGTCATATTTGGCTGTGTCATGCAACCATCTCCGTCCCCGCAAATTTAAACGGAACAAGTATACCCATCAACATATACCGCCCCAGTCGCATTTTTATCGAACATCGCATCATCGCGCTGCCGTTTGTCGAATAATAGCCACCCACAGCATGTGCACCCCTATATAATTTTGTACTGTTGTTTATACTACTCAGCAGTTATCAACAGCGAACATTAGCCGGCAAAGTAACTCAACAACGCAGCAAGGCGGGGGCCTGGATACACGCAAAACGCTGAGCAACGACGCGTGTACACAACGAGCTCGCCCGACGCAATCCGCCCCGACTTCAGAAAGCCGCTTAGAACATGGATACTGTCAGCAATTACACCGAGAAGCTCGAAAAGACCGTCCGCGACCTTCTCAAGCGGCAGGAGGATCTGATCAGGACTGCCTTTACCGACCAGCTTACCGGGCTTGGTAACCGTGGCGGCTTTGCCCGTTCCCTCGAGGAGCTCTGGGAGCAGGACGCCCCCGTTACCATGGCGTTCATCGATATCGACAATCTCAAGCACTGCAACGACGTCTTTGGCCATGACGAGGGCAACCGCTATATCTTGCAGGTAAGCCTCTATCTTAAGCTGTATATGAAAGTAGACGAGGCGGCATTTCGTCTGGGAGGCGACGAGTTTGCCATCCTGTCTACGATTGCAACCGAGGACGACCTCGCCGAACGTCTGGAACACTGCCGAACGATCCTGCTCAAAAACAACGATTCCGAGATGCCCCACTCGTTTAGCTACGGAGTGGCACACGCCGACCCCGCCCTGGGCGAAGCCTCCAATCGCATGACACTCGATGCCGACCATCGCATGTACGACTACAAGCTACGTCATGCCATGCACCTCGATCGGCGCAATATCACGCAAGTCCACGCCGACGACTTCGAAATAAGCGATCGCATTTTTGACGCCTTTTCGATGCTCAACGAGGGCCGTTATTTCTTTATCGAGAACTTGGACAAGGACCGCACCCTTTGGTCGCAAGGTGCCTTGCGCGATCTCGGTCTTCCTTCGGAGCACATAGACAGCTGCCGCGATTTCTGGAAGACGCGCGTCCATCCCGATGACCTCGAGGCCTACGCCAACGACATCAACCAGATCTTTAACGGCTCCAAACACCGCCGCGTCATGCAGTACCGCATGCGCAATGCCGCGGGTGACTACGTTCTCTGCCGCGCTCGCGGGTTTCGTATCGACGGCGACGGAAATGCCCCCTCGCTCTATGTCGGCGAACTCGTCAACCACTCACTCGCCGAGACCGTCGACGCCGCTACGGGCCTCGGAACGCAGCGTATGCTGATCAACGCTATCGATGCCTGCCGCCGCGATCGTTGCGAGACAGGGCTTATAGCGGTGCGCGTTCGTGGCACGACAAAGCTCAACGAGCTCTACGGGGCCGAGGCGGTCGACAACATGCTTGCCGAATACGCAGGCCGCATGCTGTCGATCACCCGCGGCAGGAGCCGGGTCTACCGTTCACGAAGCGTTCAGTTCGTCGTGCTCAGCAACGATTTGGACCACGAGGCATTCGAGCAACTGACCCGCCACCTTAAAGAGGCCGTTTTCGCTCCTGTCCAAATCGCAGGCGACACCATTACTCCCGTCTGCCTTGTCGTCCCGGCCTTTTACGAGCACTTAACCCATCAAGCGACCGCCGTTTTAGGCGAACTCGACCGTCGCCTTCGCACGGCCGGCGGGCTTGTTCCCAACGACAGCCTCCCCATACCCGAGGCGGAGCGCAAAAGCGCCATCGCCGAACGTATCGACTCGCTCACGGGCCTCTATCGACCCAGCGAGTTTATGCGGCGCGCCAACGCATTTCTCGAGGCAAGGCGCGACGGCACCTGGTGCATCGCCACCGTCGACATGGGTCACATGCGCCTGTTTAATGAATGGCACGGCCAGGCCGAGGGCGATCGTGTGCTCGCCGATGTGGGCACGGTTCTCAAGGACATCGAGAATGCCGATATGGGCGTCGCAGGGTACTGGGGCCAAGATGACTTTTGTGTACTCATCCCCTTTAAGCACATCACCGTCCATCAAATCTACAACCGCGTTCGCGAGGCCGTAGCCAGGCATGATGACGGCGTAGGTTTTTGGCCGTCCATGGGCATTTACCCCATCGACTCCAATGAGGAGATCACCATCGATGCGCAGGCAAAGGCCATGTTTACCAATCGGCGCGCCAAAAACGACTTCAAGGAGCGCATTGCTATTTTCCGCCCCGAAGAATATGAACACGAGATTGCGTTCCACCGCACGCTGACCGAGTTCCAGTACGCGCTCTCAAACGGCCGCATCACGTACCACTTGCAGCCCCAGGTCGATATGGAAACCGGTGAGATTATTGGCGCCGAAGCACTCACCCGCTGGATTGACAAGGACGGCTCTCTCATTTCGCCCGCAACGTTTATCCCCGCACTCGAGGAAAGCGGCTTTGTAGTGACGCTCGACAAGTACATTTGGCAGGGTGTCGCCTCGTGGCTGCGCGAGCGTCTCGATCGCGGTCTTCGCGTGGTTCCGGTCTCGCTTAATGTGTCGCGCGTGGATATCCTTGCCTGCGACGTTGCCGAACATATGGGGGCGCTCGCCGCCCAATACAACCTACCGCCCGAGCTCATGCGTATCGAGATCACCGAGACGGCTTATACGGGAGAATCCGAAGCCGTGGACAAACTGACAGCCGACCTGCACACCCGCGGCTTCTCGACCTATATGGACGATTTTGGCACCGGCCAGTCCACGCTCGCGATGCTCAAGAACGTCAACGTCGACGTCATCAAGCTCGACCGCGCATTTGTGCCCACCGACCGCGATCAAGGTCGCAGCACGCAGATCATTTCATCGATGCTCGAAATGGCGCAGTCGCTCCATCTGCCCGTCGAGGTCGAAGGCGTCGAGACAAATGAGCAGGCGGACATGCTACGACAAATGGGCGCCCGCTACGCTCAGGGCTTCCTCTACTACCGCCCCATGCCGGCGAAGGATTTTGAGGCATTGCTCGATGGTGGCAATAACAACTGATACGCTCCCGCGCAAAACGCCACCGTCGAAGGGGACATTTGTCTCCATTAGCTAACTCATATCCCCAATTCAAACCGAATTGGGGATATGATACAAACCGTTGTTCCGCCCAAGGAGGTTATCCATCATGAACGAGTCATATCGCCTGGGCGAGCAATCGATTATTGCCTATCTTCAGCGGCTTGCGAATGGCATCTCGACCGCCGAACTCGATGTTGCCGCGCTGCCCGCTGGGCTACGCGCCGTTGGCGAGCAACTGCAAAAGACGCACGCCATCCTGCAACAAGAGCGCCGGCTGCTTGAGAGCAACGCCTATATCGACCCGCTCACCAACTTGGGCAACCGCAGCGGACTCGACCGTCACGTCGAGCAACTCTGGCACAAAGGCGACCCCTTCACCTGCGCCTATATTGACATCGACCATCTAAAACATTGCAATGATAGGTTTGGCCACGCCGAAGGCAATCGCTATATTCTGAGCATCTGCCGCACGCTCTCCGAAACCATGGAGCACGATGAGATGCTGTTCCGCATCGGTGGAGACGAGTTTGTGCTTATCTCGCCCTCCGCAAACGAGACTGAACTCGAGCAGCGCTTGGAGCAGGTACGTGCCGGGCTGATCGAGGCGAGCTCAGGCGGCAAGGCGCCCATGATCGGCAGCTTTAGCTTTGGCTGCTCGCGCGTCGATCCACTTGCCGGCGACACGCGCCGCCAGATGACGATGGATGCCGATCGCAAGATGTATCGCTATAAGCTTATGCATCGTGTGCAGCAGCCGAAAGACAATGACGCGCCGCAACGCCCAATCGTCGATCAGCTTCCCTGCAACGACCGGGTGTTCCAAGCGATCTCCATGAGCTCCGAGACGCGCTATCCGTTCATCCTTAACCTCGATACGGGCGAATCGCAATGGTCGGTCAACGCCGTGCGCGATTTTGACCTGCCCTCCCAGCACCCTTTTAACTCGGTCGATATGTGGCTTGCCCGCGTTCATCCCGAGGACCGCGATAACGTACGCGCCGAGCTCGACATGGTGATAAACGGCACGTGGCACTTCCACTACATGCAGTACCGCGTGATGGATGCCACCGGAGCGTACGCGCTTTGCGACTGCACGGGCTACCGCTTGGACGGCACCGATACCGAGCCCAACATGTATGTGGGCATTATCATCAACCGAAGCCTAGCGGATACGACCGATTCCGTGACCGGCCTGGGCGATGTCCACGCGCTGGTCAATGCTATTGGAGAGATGCGCCGCGTGGCGCGCAAGGCAGGCTTTATTGCCATTAAGGTCGACGATATCGCCGAAGTCAATGCCCGCTTTGGATTCGATGCAGGCGACCGCGTGCTCGCCGAAAGCGCCGCCTGCCTCATGGATTGTTCGCGCGGCAAGGGTCGCCTGTTCCGCTCGACGGGACCAATGTTCGTGGCGCTTTTCGATGAGCTCGGCCCCGAGGCAATCGACGAGCTCGCAGACGAAATCGAGCGGTTCCTGGGTTCTCCTGTGCTCATCGGCTCGCTTGAATATCAGCCACCCATTCGTGTGGCCACGCTTCATCTGGACGCTGTCGATCGACAGCCCGTTTCCATTTTGAACGAGCTCAATGCGTTAATTAAAGAGGCGCCGCAAGTACCGGGTACCAAGCTGGACTAGCGTCGTGGGGCGCATGATGGTTATTTTCCGATCTCAGGCGAACACATTGAGCAAATAGGTCGTACCCACAGTTAGCCGAACACCCCTGCAGTCCCTCCCGGGGCCCGGGGGCACCGTTTTCGATACTCTTGGTTTCCTTTACCCGATGCAAATAAGTGCTCAACAACATAAAACCTATCCCCCGCCACAGATATGCCGTCGAGTAAATCTGTTAAGCCAACCCTATCAAATTCTTTTGACAATTGGCTGTATTGGTCCATTTTGTCGTCCATCCCGCTTCCGCTGGCTATCGCCTCATAAACACAAACCTAACGAGCCGCACGAACGACAAAGAGGCCAAGCTGAACAGAAGTAGAACCAAAACTTCAAAAACACTGGTATTCCAATCGCGTACCCAGCCCTCTACCGCCCACAAGAAAAACAGCAGCCCCATCCATAACGTCACAGAAGAAATCAACTTTGCGTAAGGGCGCATATCAATCCCGCTCTCCCTTTTTGTGACATCATATCCAGCAATTGAGCTGAGCCATCTTCCTCTTCTGTATTGAATTGAAAGAAGAATCAGGGCAATCGAAGTTATCAAACAGACAGCATCCTCTGTTTCCATAGAACTTCCTTTGCTTTCCGTCCTAGCTGCGCGTTCACAATCGAATCAAACCAAGTGTGAATTACTCGATAGCAACCGCCTTAGTATAAATCATAGCCTCCGCAGCAGCCCGCCTTCCAAGACCTCAAAGCTCGCCATCGAGGGCGACCCGCCCAGACCCCTTACAATCTGCTCGCACGAGGCCCCGCACTCCAACATCCTCTGAGCCGTATCCCGCACGTACCTGGTGAGCGAGCCTGCCGTGGGCCCTCGGGGCCGGCATCGCGCCCCACGCCATCCGCCCGCTCATGCGATAATCCTCTGCATAAGTCATCGACAGCAGAGGGAGTTTGTGATGAAGGTTCTTTTAGTCAACGGTAGCCCCAGGGCAAACGGCAACACCGCTCGCGCGCTTGCCGAAGTCGCCGAGCAATTGCATGCCGAGGGTATCGATACCGAGTTGTTCCAGCTGGGCGCCAAGCCCATTCGCGACTGCATTGGCTGTGGTCAGTGTGGCAAGCTCGATTGCCGCTGCACCTTTGACGACGACGTGGTCAACGAGCTCATTGCCGCCGCCGAGCAGGCAGACGGCTTTGTCTTTGGCTCGCCCGTCTATTACGCGCACCCCAGCGGCCGCATCCTCTCGGCCCTCGACCGCGCGTTTTATGCTGGCAGCAAGGCCTTTGCGCACAAGCCGGGCGCCTCTGTCGCCGTTGCCCGCCGCGGCGGCACGTCGACCACGTTCGATGTACTCAACAAGTACTTCACCATCAACCAGATGCCCGTGGTCGCCTCCACCTACTGGAACAACGTCTTTGGCGCTGCGCCGGGCGAGGCTGCCCAGGATGCCGAGGGTCTGGCCACCATGCGAAACACCGGCAAGAACATGGCCTGGCTCTTGCATTGCATCGAGGCAGGCAAGGCTGCCGGCATCGAAGCCCCCGAGGCCGATCGCGAGCGCACCAACTTCATTCGATAAGTCCGGCGGTGGTCACCTCGATGTACTGTCAATGTCAGCGAAAAGTCAGCTGATGAGGCAAGGTGCCTTGAAAGAGAAGGGCGCTGGGCTTTTGCCCGCGCCCGACGATTGAAAGGCAGATTGCCCATCAGATGGCTTTGCAGCGTCGAGGTGACCGCCGTTCGTTAGAACGGCGGAACAATATATGAATATTCAAATCTTCGGCACCAAGAAGTCCTTCGATACCAAGAAGGCCCAGCGCTATTTTAAGGAGCGCCGCATTAAGGTGCAGTTTATCGACCTTAAGGAAAAAGAGATGAGCAAAGGCGAGCTCACGAGCGTGATGCAGGCGGTCGGCGGCATCGACAAGCTGCTCAACCCCAAGGCCAAGGACGAGGAGACGCTCGCGCTCATCCAGCACCTCACCCCCAGCCAGCGCTTCGACAAGCTGCTCGAGAACCAGCAGGTTCTAGCCGAGCCCATCGTGCGCAACGGCAAAAAGGCCACCGTCGGTTATTGCCCCGATGTATGGGGAGCCTGGGAGTAGCTTGTGTTATTTGCCGGCGCGTGGGTATAAGAGCAGGCGTTTGGCATAAGATTCAACTGTAAGCCATGTCTAACAAAGGAGGGCACATGCCCAACAAACCCGTGAAGATCATCATGCTTACCGGATACCTCGGTGCCGGTAAGACCACGCTGCTCAACCACATCCTCGCTAACGACGGCGGCATCCGCGCCGCCGTGATCGTCAACGATATCGGCGAGATCAACGTCGACGCCAGCCTTATCGCCGACGGCGGTCTTTCCGAAACCGATGACCTCATCCCGCTCACCAACGGCTGCATCTGCTGCACGCTTTCGGACGACCTTGCCAACCAGCTGCAGGACATCGCCGATTCGGGCGACTTCGACTACATCATCATCGAGGCATCGGGTATTTGCGAGCCCATCCCCATCGCCTACACCATCTCGAGCTTCTGCGACGAGGCCAAGGTGGGCGGCGAGCCCAAGCTCGCGCTCGACAACATCGTGGCCGTGGTCGACTGCGCCCGCATGTACGACGAGTTCAACGGCGGTCGCGACCTGCTGGCAGAGGATATCGACGAGGACGACATCGAGAGCCTGCTCATCCAGCAGATCGAGTTCTGCTCCACGCTGATCCTCAACAAGACCGATACCGTGAGCCCTGAGCAGATCGCCGAGCTCAAGGCCATCGTGCGCAGCCTGCAGAAGGACGCTGTGATTGTCGAGGCTCAAAACGGCGAGGTTCCTATGGAGGAGCTGCTCGACACCGACCGCTTCGACTTTATGCGCGCCTACAACTCCGCCGCCTGGATCGAGGCCATGGAGCATCCCGAGGAGCACGACGACCCCGAGGTGCTCGAGTACGACATCGAGACCTTTGTGTACTCGCGTCGCAAGCCGTTTGACCTGCAGAAGTTCACCGATTTTGTTGAGCAGGAGTGGCCCGACGAGGTCATCCGCGTCAAGGGTCCGCTGTGGCAGACCGGCAATCCGGACATGTGCTACATGTTTGAGCAGGCCGGCCACCAGATGCGCCTGATGGAGAACGGTCTGTTTGTCGATTCGGCGCCCGAGGGCGAGAAGCAGAAGATTATCGACGAGAACCCCGAGATCATGCAGATTTGGGACGACGAGACGGGCGACCGCATGACGAGCCTGTGCATCATCGGCCGTCACATGGACAAGGATGCACTCATCGCCTCCCTCGATGCCTGCCTGACCGACTGGCACCGCGCCTAGGTTTATCCAAGCGGACATTTTCCGCCTACGTAACCGCCAAACCACCACGGAGGTGCCCTTCGTGGTGGTTTTTCGTTCTGAGCCAAGGAGATTCATGTTCAACATTGTGCTGTATGCGCCCGAGATTCCCGCCAATACGGGCAATATCGGCCGCACCTGCGTGGTCACCGGCGCCCGCCTGCATCTGGTGGAGCCGCTGGGGTTTTCACTCGACGACAAGACGGTGCGTCGCGCCGGCCTGGGCTACTGGCAAAACTTGGACGTGACGACCTATGCCGGCTGGGAGGATTTCCTTGCACGCAACGGTCTCTCCCCTGCCGACGAGCGCCTACATCTGCTGACCAAAAAGGCACGCCGCACCTATGCGCAGAGTACCTACCACGACGGCGACTACTTGGTCTTTGGCAGCGAGAGCTCGGGCATTCCCGAGCCACTGCTCGCCGCGGCGCCCGAGCGCTGCGAGCGCATCCCGATGCTGCGCGATTGCGACTCACTCGATAACGCCGAGGCTTGGGAAGCCCACGAGGAATCGCTCGGACATACCGAGGACAGCCACGAGGCTATCCTTCAACAGGACATCTGCGGCAACTTCGTCAACCCGGACGACTACCGCATCAGCGCACTCAACCTCTCCAACAGCGCCGCCATCGTCCTCTACGAAGCCCTGCGCCAAACAGGCTTTCCGGGAATGTGACAAAGGGACTGTCCCTTTGTCACATTCAAGCACCACGCCGATGGCACACACGCCTAATCGATGCTCTAGATAAAGAGCCCTCACTTTTAATCAGAATTAACTAAAGTAAAATGAAGTTAAATGGCGGTGTGAAAGGGGAGCCTTGTGAAATATCTCGAGAACCCGTTTACCCCCAGTTTTGGTGAGGTTCCTGCCCATCTCGCTGGCAGACAACAGATTATTCGGGATTTGGACCGTGCCTTCTTGAGCCAGCGCAGGCGCCCAGAATTGACCTCGATCTTCTCAGGCGCGCGTGGAACCGGTAAAACCGCTCTCATGTCGTCGCTCGCGACAAGGGCGGAATCCCACGGCTGGATAGCCGTAAAGACGACCGCGCTCCCGGGAATGCTTGAGGAAATCGAGTTCGGGACGAAACGCGCCGCAGCCCATCTCATCGAATCGTCCAACCACTTCGAAGTCACCGGTCTCGGAATTGCACCGCTCGGCAGCATCGAGGTCAATCGCGTTCACGATGCCTCAACCTGGCGTTATCGCATGAGCGACATCATCGACCAGCTCAACGAGGCGGGCACCGGTCTGCTCGTCACGGTTGACGAGGTGGACCCGACACTCGACGAGATGATTCAGCTCGCAGCAACGTATCAGCACTTTGTGACCGATGGGAAACGCGTCGCCCTGCTCATGGCGGGACTTCCCAACAACGTATCGACACTACTGAACCACAAGACGGTCTCGTTCCTTCGCCGCGCCCAACAATATCATCTGGGTCGCATTGCCGACTATGACGTACGCGAGGCCTTGATTCGCACAATCCAGGAAAACGATCGCCTGGCAGATGCTGAGGGAATCGATAGGGCCGTTCGCTCGATCTCTGGTTTTCCCTTCCTATTGCAACTCGTAGGCTACCGTGCCTGGGATCTTACAAGCGATTCGAAGGAAATCTCGTCACGCGACTTTGACCTGGGAATCAAAATCGCGCGCGACGAGATGGACGACCGAATCCTCGCGGCAACCTATCGGGAACTCACTGCAGAGGACAAGCGATTCCTCATCGCCATGCTCGATGACGAAGAAGAGTCCACCACCGCCGACCTTATCGAGCGCCTTAAGCGTTCGCCGCAGCAGGTCTCCCGCTACCGACGCCGCATGATAGATGCCGGCATCATCGGAGAACGAGGACGAGGGCTCGTCGCATTTGAATTGCCATTCTTCCGCGACTATCTCGCGGCTCAATGCGTGAAATAGAAATCAATGTGACAAAGAGGCAGTCCCTTTGTCACATTGCCTATAGGTAGCGACCGGTAATGCTCTTGGAGCAAGCCGCGATGTCGCTCGGCGTGCCGGCGCAGACGATTTGCCCGCCCGCATCGCCACCGCCCGGGCCCATGTCGATCACGTAATCGGCGTTACGGATAAGGTCGAGATCGTGTTCGATCACGATAACTGTGGCGCCCTTGGCAACGAGGCCGTCAAACACGTTCAACAGCACCTGAACATCGAGCGGATGCAGGCCGATCGTGGGCTCGTCAAATACGAATACGGCATCATCCTGCACGCGG
This sequence comes from uncultured Collinsella sp., assembly GCA_958405195.1. GTDB lineage: Bacteria > Actinomycetota > Coriobacteriia > Coriobacteriales > Coriobacteriaceae > Collinsella. The sequence continues at coordinate 63,653 of CATYDM010000002.1, read as the reverse complement.
CCCATCTCGCTCGCGAGCTTAAGGCGCTGTGCCTCACCGCCCGAAAGCGCCGGTGTGGGCTCGCCAAGCGTGAGATAACCCAGGCCCAGGTCGTGCAAGGTCTGCAAACGCGTCTGAACCTTCTTGAGTCCCAGTGTGGCGTCAATGGCCTCGTCCACACTCATGTCCATGAGCTGCGGCAACGTCAGCAAGCTCCCGTCCTTGCCCTCGCGATGGATATGCGAGGCGGCCTCGGCGTAGCGCGAACCACGGCATGCTGGGCAGATGATCTCGACGTCGGGCAAAAACTGCACGTCGAGCGATATCGAGCCCGTGCCGTCACACGTAGGGCAGCGCAAGGCGCCGGTGTTGTAGCTAAAGGCGCCCGCCTTGTAGCCGGCTGCCTTGGCCTCGGGCGTACGGGCGAAGGCGCGGCGCAGCTCATCATGGATGTCGGCATAAGTCGCTACCGTCGAGCGCACGTTGGCGCCGATGGGCGTAGCGTCAATCAGGTTTGCGCGGGCAATACCCTCGGCATCGACCCAACGCACGTGTTTTGGCAGGCGCTCGCCGGCTGCCTGTGCCTTGAGTGCCGGGATGAGCGTCTCGAGCACCAACGTCGTCTTGCCCGAACCCGAAACGCCCGTCACCGCGACAAGGCGGCCGCGCGGGATATCGACTTCGAGCGGCTTGACGGTATGGATGGCATCGGTTGCCATGCGGATATGTCCCCGGTCGAACATTTCGTCGTCAGTCACCTGCGGACGCAAGCGCTTGGACTCTGCGCGCAAAAACGGGGCGATGCGGCTGCCCTGCGATTGCTCGACCTCGTCCACCGTGCCAGCGGCAATCACATTACCGCCGCCTGCTCCGGCGACGGGGCCCATCTCGACCAGATAGTCGGCTTCCGCCAGCACGCGTGTGTCGTGGTCGACAACAACCACGGTGTTGCCGTCGCCCACCAGGTCGCGCATCACGCCTACCAGGCCGTCGACATTGGCAGGATGCAAGCCAATCGAAGGCTCGTCCAGCACATAAAGCACACCTGTCGATCGGTTGCGTACCACGCGAGCGAGCTGCACGCGCTGACGCTCGCCCGTGGAGAGCGTGGCACCGGCGCGGTCGAGCGAAAGGTAATCGAGACCCAGGTCGACCAGACGACGGGCCGCACTCAAAAACGAATCGCAGATATCCGTCGCCATGGGCTGCATCTCAGCCGGCAAGGATGAGGGCACCCCGCGCACCCACTCAACCGCATCACCAAGCGTCATGGCCGCGGCCTGCGCCAGATTGATACCGCACACCTGGGGCCGACGCGCAGCCTCGGAGAGACGCGTGCCGCCGCAATCGCGGCATGCTCCCTCGCGCAAAAAGCGCGCAACGCGTTTGAGGCCCTTGTCGTCCTTAACCTTGGCGAGCGCATTCTCGACGGTATAGACGGCGTTGTAATAGGTAAAGTCGAGCGGCGTGGCGCCCTCGCCGTTTTTGGGGACGTAGAGAATGTGCTTCTTAACCGCCGGACCATGAAACACGATGTCGCGCTCTTGAGGCGTGAGCTGGTTAAACGGCACGTCGGTGCGCACGCCCATCTCGCCGGCCACCTGCTTCATCAGATCCCACATGAGCGTGCCCCAAGGATGCACCGCGCCCTCGTTGATAGTCTTTGACTCGTCGGGTACCAAGCTCGCCTCGTCCACCTCGCGCATGACACCGGTGCCGCCGCAGGTGGGACACGCACCGCCACTGTTAAAGGCAAGGTCCTCGGCACTCGGCGCGTAGAACTCGCGGCCGCATGTCGGACACGTGAGCGACAGGCCTGCGGCAACGTTAAGGCTCGGCTCCACACGCGCCCCGCAGCGCGGGCACACATGATGGGCGCAACGGCTAAAGAGCAGACGCAGACTATTGTTGAGCTCGGTCATGGTACCAAAGGTCGAGCGCACGCCCGGCACGCTGGGGCGCTGATGCAATGCGAGCGCCGCCGGCACGTGCAGCACCTCGTCTACTTGGGCGTGCTCGGCCTGCGTCAGGCGACGGCGGGTATAGGTGCTGAGCGCCTCCAAGTAGCGGCGCGAGCCCTCGGCATAAAGAACCCCCAGCGCCAGCGAGCTCTTGCCCGAACCCGACACGCCGGCAATACCCACGAGCTTTCCCAGCGGAATATCGATATCGATGTCCTTGAGGTTGTGTACACGCGCGCCACGCACCTCGATAGCCTGCGGGCTCATCTTCTGTTCCGTCACCTTTATCACCCTACTCATGCCATAAAACTCGATCGCGAATGTACGCGCCCAGCATGGGCACGGTAAATCGGACGAGGCCGTATCCGGCAGCCTCGATGACGCGCTCGCGAATCAGGCTTGCGCGATATTTGCTCGCCCAGCTCTGGGTGCGATCGCAGCGCTCAATGATATCCGCCATGCGAGTTGGTTTGCCCTCGTCAACCGCCATGGCCTCGATAAAAAGGCGCTGTGGACTGCGCAGCCCGTAATATAGAGGCGCGTCAACCGCTTCGTAGAACTCGGAGACGGCATCCGCATGGCCATCCTCGACATCGTGCCTTTCGATGACTTGCGAGCCACGCCGGACAGCAGAGCGCCACATGTAATAGCCCACCAGCTGAACCATATAGGGATGCCCCATGCTCTTGTGTGCCGCAAGGTCCGCCGTCTCCGTGTCAACGTAAAGACCAGCGTCTTTGACCGTCTGGATATATGAATCACGCACCTTGGGCAAGGATATCGCCCCCAGCGTACGCTGCTGGGCACGCCGCAAAAACGTCACGCTCGGCTCTTCGAGCAGATCGTCAACCATACTGGGTAAGCCGGCGAACACCAGCGCAAGACCGCGCTGGTCGCTATCGGGCAATCCCGTGGCATCCTGGTCTCCGAGCACCTGCTGATAGAGAACGGCAAGAGCCGCTAGTTCCTCGATAGACGCAGATTGCGCCTCGTCAATCGCAAACAGTATGCCCTTGCCTGGACCGAGCTTCTTGAGGCGCTCGTTGACCAGCCCTCGCAACGTTTCGCCCTTTGCTCGCGCCGCCTCGACCGACATCCGGCCAAACGACGAACCGAATTCCATTGACGTCACAACGGGCCTATTCGAGCGAAGCGCGTCGGCCAAGCGGTCGCATAAGCCAAGCGAAGCGGAATCGGAGACAACCGCCCATCCGCGCTCGCTGGCCAGACGTTGCAGCTCCCGCAGGAGAACTGTCTTGCCGCAGCCGCGGTTTCCCGTAATGAGCATGAGCCTGCCCGGCGCTCCGGCGCCGTTATCGAGCCCTTCCTCGAAATCTTCGATGACCGACTCGCGACCAATGAGCATCGGAGGCCGCTTGCCTGCCGTTGGCTTAAAGGGATTTGGATTCATGTCGGCCTCCTCGGATTGGCAAACGCTGCCTATAGTTATACCAACTTATACCGAGTTATACCAACAGCAGGTGACAAAGAGGCCGCCCTTCTATCACCTATGGCAGAAGAACTCTGCGTCTGCTGCTCGCCAGGGGCGGAAGGTGGAGGGATCGACCTTTACGTGGGCTGCCTCGGGGACGTCGTACCATTTGACCGTGTAACCGGCGCCGTGGGAGCAAAAGACCGAATCGGGCGTGTTGGGCAGATCGGCCTCGGGCTCATAGGCGGCCGTCTCGATGACGCGCTCGGCATCATGGCAAGCCGCATAGCCGGCGAACTCTAGGTACAGATGGCCACGACCACTCGTATAGGCGGCCACCTCCAGCGCGTAATCCTGCACCTCAGATGCCGGCACGCGACCCACAAGCTTCGCCCGGTCTCCCGCCATCGTCGGCGGCTCGTACTCGGCACCCATGCGCGTGGCATCCGAGAGTGCCCGGCCCACGCACTCCCCCGGCACCTCGAGCTCAAAGCGATACCACGGCTCCAACAGCACCGCCGCGCCGGCGTCACGCGCCTGCATCAAACCCTGGCGAATCGCGCGGTACGTGGCCTGGCGAAAGTCGCCGCCCTCGGTGTGTTTGGCATGCGCACGGCCGCCCGTGAGTGTAATGCGCACATCGGCGATGGGCGAGCCGGTCAGCACGCCCAGGTGATCGCGCTCCATGGCGTTGGTGAGTGCCAAACGCTGCCAGTTAAGATCGAGCTCGTCGGTCGAGGTCACGGTGCCAAACTGCACGCCCGAACCCGCTGGCAACGGCTCCAGGCGCAGATGTACCTCGGCATAGTGGCGCAGCGGCTCAAAGTGGCCCACGCCCTCGACCGGCTGCGAAATAGTCTCCTTATAGAGAATGCCGCCGGGCTCAAACTCGACCGCAAGGCCAAAACGATCGGCAAGAACGCGCTGCACGACCTCGAGCTGCACCGCTCCCATGAGCTGCAGATGTATTTGTTCAAGATGCGTATTCCAGCTTACGCCGAGCATGGGATCCTCGTCGGCAAGCTCGGCCAGCGCTTGGAACACCGTATGGACATCGTGCTCGTTCGGCAGCACCGTATAGGTGAGAACCGGCGCAATGACAGGTGCATCGCCCGCGGGCTCCGCGCCCAGGGCGTCCCCCGGGCGAACGTGCGCAAGGCCCGTCACGGCACAAATACCGCCAGCAGCAACTTCTTGGGCAAGCTCATACTTCTCGCCGTTATAGATGCGTACCTGATCGACCTTCTGCTCCCATGCCTCGGCACCGGAACGTCCGCCAATCATCTGCTTGGCATGCAGCGTGCCGCCGGTCACTTTAACCCATGCCAAGCGCTCACCGCGATCCCCGCGGCTGACACGATAGACGCGCGCGGCAAACTCCGGGTGCCATGCCTGTTCGCGCATCAGCGCGCATATGCCATCCAGCAGTTCGTCCACGCCTTGGTCCTTGAGCGCCGATCCGGCAAAGCAAGGAAAGAGCTTGCGCTCGGCAACCATGCGCGACAGCGTCGCGGCGGAAAGCTCACCCGCCTCAAGAAACTCCTCGAGCGCCGCCTCGTCCAACGCAGCAGCGTCCTCCTGAACGGAGCCGCCCGCCAGCAGTTCGTTGGTATCCAGGCAGCCTTCGGAAAGACGCTGCCCAAGCTGTGCCAGCAAAACATCGCGGCCGGGATTCTCCAAATCGATCTTGTTGATGAAGATGAATGTCGGGATGTCATAACGTGCAAGCAGGCGCCACAGGGTTTCGGTGTGCCCCTGCACGCCGTCGTTGGCGCCCACAACCAAAATCGCATAGTCGAGTGCGCGCAGCGTGCGCTCCGCCTCGGCCGAAAAATCAACGTGGCCGGGCGCATCCACGAGCATGACGTGGGTATCGCCGTGGTCGAGTACAGCCTGCGACGAGAAGATCGTAATGCCACGCTCGCGCTCGATCGCGTTAGTGTCCAGATGCGAATCGCCATCGTCCACGCGGCCGCGCTTGCGAATGCGACCCGCGTTGAACAGCATGGCCTCGGCCAACGTGGTCTTGCCGGCATCGACATGCGCCAAGATTCCAACGACCGCTTGCTTCGACATGGCTCTCCTCTTATTGCAAGCCCATCGCACGCGGCAACGGGCACCCTCGTTCCACACTGGATGATACAATTTACGGGCCGGCGGGCGAAGCGGGCCCTATCCCCCGACCGAGCTCATCGCCCCGCGTTGCCGCGCGGCGATTTTCGTAGGTTCGCGCCTTGCGAAAGCCGGCTTTCAAAACGGCGCAGCGAACGAAAATGGCCCCACCCGGAGCCATTTTCGTTCGCGCGAATTGTTGATACGCGTCTCCGCTCTTATGCCTCGCGCAGCCAGTCAAACGCAACACGCGGCGTGCCGTCTGACACATACACGATGCCGGCGCGCTTAAACCCGGCCTTGTGGCTCGCACCCTGCATGGGCAGGTTGTCCTGATGCGTGTCGATACGCAGGTGATCGGCACGCTCTTTGGCAAAGGCAAACATCGCAGCCGCGATACCGTGCGCGGTGCCGTCGGACGCCACACGGTGCAGCACAGCATACGGAGTGTCACTGCGCCATTGCCCGTCCTCAATTACGTCATAGCACTCGTCCGGGCCCGGTAAAAAGGCAAACGTCGCTACCACGCGACCGTCGACTTCGCACACATAGCTGCCACCGGCGGCGATATCGGCAGCCAGTTGCTCGGCAGAAGGCGTGCCCTCGGGCCATTGCGTGGCGTTGCCATGCGCGCGCATAAAGGCGCGGGCAGCGTCGTAGATAGCCATGACAGCGGGAATGTCGGTATCGAGGGTTTTTCTGATCATCACGCGGCGGCCTCACGTTTATTGGTATCACTTTGATTGAGCAATGATACCAGCGTTTGAAGAGGGGCGCGTAGCAGATGGGAAGCAAAAAGCGAGCCGCCTGGTCAAAGGCCAAAAGCGAGTTTTTGGGCGCTGCCACCGGCGGCGATATGGGCGACCTGTTTGCGCGCGAAGACGAGCGCCGCGACGCCCTGAACGCCGAGCGCAATGAAGCCTGGCGCTACAAGTCGTGCGAACGCAAAAACCGTTACGACACGCGCGCCGAGGCCGAGGCCGTTATGGCCGACTGCGAAAACCGCGGGCGGCACGGCTTAGCCTGCTACAAATGCGAATACTGCGGCGGCTGGCACCTGACGTCGCACCCTTGGAAATAGACCCCACATCGGCACGGCACTGACGGAGCGCCAGCCATCGCACGCAAGCTACGGGCGCGGCGGCACCAAAACATCGTATCGAACGGCCTTGCCCGCAAGTTGATAGCTCGGCTTAACGCCGGCAAGCAGCGGCCCCTTCACCGGCCGCTTGATAACGACCTTGCGCGGATGCACCGCAAGCGCAGCTTCGACCAGCGTCTCCTCATCGGCGCATGGCTGTTCCAGATGATGTAGGAGCTGGAACTTCTTTTTAACCGCCGCGCTCTTGGTGCGCCCGGGAAACATGGGATCCAGATACACCACGTCGGGAGCGATGAGATCGCCCTGCTCGATCAGCTCAGCTGTATGGCGAAGGCCGGCAATGCTGTCCTCGCCCGCATGTAAGCGCATGCGCGCCACGGCTGTCGCAAGCGCCGGATCATCTGCCGCGCGATCCAAGGCATCCTTGAGGAGCGCCGCGATTACGCAATCCTGCTCATACAGATCGACGGTAAAGCCCACAGCCGCCAACAGCAGCGAATCCTCGCCAAAGCCTGCCGTGGCATCAATCGCCCATGGGCTCTCGATGCCTTTTGTGCGCGCAGCCTTTACCAGCAGCTCTTGCTGCAGACGGCCTTGCTTGAGTCGTGGCAGCATGCGGGCAAAATCGGCTCGCAGCTCCATCGTGCCGTCGGTGAGCGTGAGGCCCTCGGACTTCCCGGTCAGCTCAAGCCCCGCAGCCCGAGCAACAGAAAAGGGATCGACGACACCCATGGGCACTCCTTAACAAGCAAAACGAATACGTGAGCGCCGTTTATGTCGGCACCCAACCGTTCGCTATTGTCCCACATGCGACATGGCCCACAGCATCCCAATGCAAAGCACCGCCATCAATCCCGTGCACACGGCAGCGATCACAGAATCGCCCATACGCCTTCCCAACGACCGCGGCTCACGCACTTGCCCTGTTCCGTACATCATGGCTCCTCCTTGAGACCAGCTCCTTGTTACGGCCTCATCATCTCAGTGCCGCACATGAGCTGCCATCGATTTGGCTTACGTCCAGCTTTCCTTTTTGAAAGGTTAGGTTGGGCTGCGCGGGCTCAAGGCGCTTTCAGGCGCATGCATCGCCGCGTTGAACTACAATGTGCTTCACCATATGTGCAGCACATGAGGTACGCCAGGTTGGCGTACTCGCATCGAAAGGACCAGCCATGAGCTCCGCTCGCAAGACTCTCAAAATCCTTGCCCTCGTCTACTTTGTTTTGGGCATCGCCAGCCTCGTCATCGCCGGCGTCGGTATCGCCAGTGGCAACCTCGATTCCACGTACGGGTCAAACGCCATGCTCGCCGCGGTCGTGCTGGTCGCCAAGGGCGTTGTCGATCTTGCCGCAGGTGTTGCAGGCATCAAGGGTGCCAACAAGCCTTCGCAGGTGGATGGCGCGTTTAAGCTCGGCATCGTTGCCGCAATCGCCACGATTGCGCAGGCCGTGCTCACGCTTCCCGCGCTCGGCGGCAGCTCCGTCAATATCGTCGCCTTTGTCATCGTGGTGTACGACCTGTTCTTTGTTCAGCAGGCACACGCCGTTAAGGCCGAGAACAAGGACCGCCTGTAAGCGCTCGCTTCTCATAACCTCTGCAGCCAAGCAACTAAAAAGGGCCGATCGCGCATCTCCGCGGTCGGCCCTTTATGTTTGCCCAGATAAAACCTGCCAAAATAAACCTGTCCCTTTTTGGTAGGTTAGTGGCGGTACTCGGCGATGATGAAGTCAATGTCGGTTTGAAGGGTGTCCAAATTTGCCAGGCGCTCTTTGTCGGCAGGGCGGGTGCGGTAGTAGTACGGCGTCATCTGGAACACCGCCTCGATATCGGCCTGGGTCTGAAGCGTAATATTCGCGGACACCCGCTGCGTTCCAACCAGCTTGAGCTCCGTTGTTTGTGGCAGCTTCTCATCGTTAAGGTACGGCGTGTCGTAGAGTACCTCCTTGAGCCCAAAGAGGTGACGAGCACCCGGCACCACGGTGTAGAGCGAACCCTCCGGCGCCAGCACGCGGGCAAACTCGCGCTCGTTAAAGGGGGCAAAGAGCTCGGTCACCATATCGAAGGCGCCATCGGTCACGGGGATGTCCTTCATGTTGGCCACGAAGTAGGTCGCATCGCCGCGCTTGGCGGCCAGGCGCACCATCTCCTTGCCCAGGTCAAAACCGTAAGCATCTACGCCCGGCACCGCGCCCATGGCACTGGTGTAATAGCCCTCGCCACAGCAAATATCGAGCAGCGTCATGGGGCCGTTCGCAGACGTGGCGCGCCCAGACACCTGCTTGCGCACCAGCTCGACCATCGCATCGCGCAACGGCGCGTAGTATCCACGGTTCAAAAAGTCACGACGGCTGCGCGCCTGCGACTTGGGATCGCCCATGGAGTCGCCGCTCTTGGACGAGCGCAGTAGATATAGATAACCCTCGCGCGCACGGTCAAACCGGTGTCCGCCCGCGCATGCGGCCCCACGCTCATCGTCCACCAACGGTTCATGGCAAACGGGACACAACAACATGGCAACTCCTTAGCGCGAACAACACAACGCCCACCATTGTCGCACGCCTTCCCCACCTAGTCATTGGGGACGTTCTTGAATGACTAGTTAGAAGAGACGTTCTTGAATGACTAGCTAGAAGAGATAAGGAGTGTCCCCAGCTGCCGACAGAAAAGGAACGTCCCTAAGTGCCGACTGGTTGCATTAGGAGTATCATCGTCTGCGCAAATAAGCACGAAAGAGCATATTAGAGATTGAGAGCGTATGGCTGATACCGCATCTAAGCACATTGACATGACAACCGGCTCGCTGTGGCGCAATATTCCCCTGTTCGCCTTCCCCGTGGCCGCCACGAGCATCTTGGAGCAGCTGTCGAACCTCATCGCCACGGTCATCATCGGTAACTTCTCGGGCGACCAGGGAACCCTCGCCATGGCGGCGGTCGGCTCCAATGTTCCGCTTACCAGCCTTATGCTCAACCTGTTTATTGGCATGTCACTTGGCTCCAACGTGGTCATCGCCAACGCTATCGGCCGCAACGATCAGAACATGGTCAAACGCGCCGTCCATACCTCAATTTTAATGGCACTCGTGGGCTTTGTCGTCATCGCACTGGGCGAGATCTTTGCCGAGCCCATGCTCGCCGCGCTCAACGTTCCCGCCGAGACCATGCCGCTCGCCTCACTCTATCTGCGCGTCTTTTTGCTCAGCATGCCCTCGATCTTGCTCTACAACTTTGAGGCCGCGATCTTCCGCTCCGTCGGAATCACCCGCATGCCGCTGCAGGCGCTTGCCGTGTCCACCGTCCTCAACATTGGCCTGGACCTCATCTTTGTCCCAATACTCCACTGGGGCGTCGCGGGCGTCGCCATCGCCACCGCCATCGCCTACACCGTCAGCGCCGCTACGCTCTTTATCCGCCTTCTCAAGACCGACTCCGTCGTCCGCGTCACCCTACGCGACCTAGCTATCGACCCCGTCGCCCTCAAGCGCATCGTCAAGATCGGCCTGCCCGCCGGCATCCAAAGCGCCGTCTTTGCTGTCGCCAACATCATCATCCAGTCTGCCATCAACAGCTTGGGCACCGAGGTCATGGCGGCATCGAGCGCCGCCATGAGTCTGGAGTACGTGTGCTACAACCTGCTCAACAGCTTTAGCCAGGCTTGCACCACCTTTGTGGGACAAAACCACGGCGCCCGCCAGATCGATCGCTGCACCAAAACGCTCAAGGTCTGCCTAGTCGAAGGCGGTATCGTCGCGCTCACCACAATTATCGTTATTGTCGGCCTGGGGCGCGAGATCTTGTCGCTGTTCAACAGCGATCCCAACATTGTCTCAATCGGCTATATCCGCGTGTGTTCGATCTTCCCGGCGTACGCCTTTAGCATGTTCTACGAAAACATGTCAGGCTACCTGCGCGGCTTTGGCATCTCGCTCACGCCCGCCCTCATCACCATGATCTGCGTCTGCGGCATCCGCTTCTACTGGGTGTTCTGCGTGTTCCCGCACTTCCGCACCTTTGCAAACATCATGATGGTCTACCCCATCAGCCTGGGCACCACGGCGTTCTTTATGGTCGTGGCGGTGCTACTCTGCCACCCGGCACGCACCTATCGCGCCACCCAAGCCAAAGCGACAGCCCGCTAAACACCGCACTCAACGCCACGCCAGTCATTAATTGACAATATGCGAGCTCATATAGTCGATAAAGTGCCTCGTGGCGATGGGCATGGTGTCCCAGCTGCGCCAGGCGGCCACCACGTCGCGCGAGGGGGCATGCACGATAGGACGTACGCGAATATCGGCCTGCATGCCCTCAACGGTACGGCGATACAGCATGCTCACGCCTAGGCCCTCCTCCACCATCGCCATGATGGTGTAGTCGTCGGTCACTTCACTCGTCACGTGCGGCGACAGGCCATGCGCCGCAAATGCATCGAGCACCAGACTCTGTTCGCCCTCATCCAACAGCACAAACGGCTCGGACGCCAGGTCGGCGAGCGTCACCTTCTCCTTTGCCGTCAGCGGATGCGCGGCCGGCAACAATGCTACCAACTCGTCGTGATAGACCACGCGCTTCTCGAGCCCGGTGGTAAATCCGCGCGCCGTAAAACAAAAATCAACCACGCCATCGTGCACCCACTGGGCGTTGCGCGTGTAATCGCCCTGCTTGAGGGTAAAACGTACGCCCGGGTGCAGCGCACCAAAGTCGCGGATCACGCGCGGTAACACGGTTCGACTCACGTTGGTAAACGTCGCGATACGAATATCGGTCGACGAAAGCCCCAGCAGCTCCTGGCGCTTGCCCTCGAGCTCGGCCTCGGCGGTCACGATCTGGCGCAGGAATGGTAGATATTGTTTACCGTCGCGCGTAAGCGAAACGCCCTGCTTACCGCGCTCGATAAGCGTGGTACCCAGCTCGCGCTCGAGCGCCTTGACGGCCTGACTCACCGCACTTTGCGTATAGCCCATCTCGTCCGCCGCGCCCTTAAGACTGCCGCGATCGACCACCATACAAACAATCTGATACCGCGATGCCATCGTGCCTCCACATCAATGCAGCCGTAAAACGGTTTGCCAAGGCTTTTTCTGCCTACATTAGTATTTCTTAATCATACTGAAGATACATTCGCTTTACTACATCCACATCTGGGAGCAGAATCCTTTTTACGAAACCGTTCTGTAACAAAAGGAGTCCCATGGATCGCAAAAAAGCAATCGCGCTCTCATTTTCCGTTCCCGTTGCATGGGGCTTTTCGTATCCCCTCATGAAGATCGGCATGGACAGCATGAACGCCACGAGTATCGTCGCGCTACGCTGCATCATCGCCTTTGCGGCCTGCCTGCTGCTCTTCCACAAGCACGCGTTGCGCATCAACCGCGACCTTATGGTCCGTGCCGCCATCATCGGCGCCATTATGGCAACCGAGCTCACCTGCATGTGCCTGGGCTCCAGCCTTACCTCTGCCTCCACTGCCGGCTTTTTGCAGAGTCTGACGGTCGTAATCGTGCCGTTTGCCAACGCCGCCCTGCTGCGCCGCGTCCCCGAGCGCAAAGTGCTCGTCGGCACCGCCATCGTCACCTGCGGTATGTTGCTGCTCTCGGGCGCCGACTTCACTAGCCTGAACCCGGGCGCGCTCATCATGCTGTTCTCCGCCTTTGTCTACGCCGGACACATCATTGTCGCCAAGCGGTTTGTCGAAGAAGTCGATCCGCTGGCTCTGGGCGTTTGGCAGCTGGGCTTTGGCGGCTTATTCTCGGGCATCGCCGCATTCACCTTTGGCGGTTTCACGCTTCCCGGCACGCCGGGCGAGGTCGTGGTCGTCGTCGCACTCGCACTCATCTGCTCTGCCTACGGCTTTATCACCCAGACGCTCGTGCAGCCCCACGTGCCCGCCGAGACCACTGGCTTCGCCTTCTCGCTCGAGCCGGTCTGCTCCGCCGTCTTTTCGTTCTTCCTAGTCGGCGAGGTCCTGAGCCCCATCGCCTTCCTGGGTGCAGCTCTCATCCTCACCGGCGTCATGGTGGCAACCGTCGAGCTTCCGCGCCTCCGCACACATGGACACGCTCGTATGGCAGGAGCGCCCGAGCACGTCTCGTAGACCCCACTCTTCATACAGCCGCGGCATAAAGGCAACCGGTGCGCCTTTACAATAGATGCCAGCAGAGCATCTGACGTAAAGGAGCCCCATGGACGCCGCGACCCGCGACCGCAACATAGCAACTTGGTTGGGCAATGCGCCGCAGCCGGTACGTGACACTACGAACCAGCTGCTCGAGCGCATCGCCCTTTTGCGTGCCGAGCAGACTATCTACCCGGCACAAGACGACATCCTCAATGCCCTCGCCTACACCCCGGCCGACCAGGTCAAAGTTGTCATCTTGGGTCAAGACCCCTATCACGGACCCAACCAGGCCATGGGACTGTCGTTCTCGGTCCCCGCGACGCAAACCAAGTTGCCGCCGAGCCTGCGCAACATCTATAAAGAACTCAAAGCCGATCTGGGTTGCCCCATTCCCGCCACGGGAGACCTAACCCCATGGGCACAGCAGGGCGTCCTACTTCTCAACACCACGCTCACCGTGCGCGAGCATGCCGCCAACTCGCACGCCAAACTGGGCTGGAGCACGCTCACCGACTACGTTATCGAACGCTGCTGTCAGCTGCCCCAGCCGGTAGTCTTTTTGGCATGGGGCCGCTTTGCCCAGCAGATGGTCGAAGGCAAACTCGCCGCGACCGGCGCGGGCAAGGCGACCGGCAAGTTCTGCCTGGCCTCCACGCACCCCTCGCCGCTTTCGGCCAACCGTGCCACGGCAGAACTCCCCGCCTTTATGGGGTCGCGTCCCTTCTCGGCAGCCAATCGGCTACTCGAACAGCACGGCTCGACCCCCGTCAACTGGACTTGCCTCGGCTAAAAATCGATACATCAAAAACGCGCCCGACGGCTTTCCATCGGGCGCGTTTCCTATTCGGGCCAAATAAATTGCGTGCGGCCGGCCTCGCCGCCATCGATCAACAGGCTCTGCCCGGTCATAAACCGGTTGGTCACGCCCACAAAGTAGATCCACTCGGCGATCTCTTGGGCGGTGGCCCAGCGCCTAAGCGGCGTGAGCTCCATAATCTGATTCCACAGGTGCTCGTCTTCCATCACGCAACGGTTGAGCGGCGTGATAACGCCGCCCGGGTCCACACTGTTGGCGATGGCCTGCGGTGCCAGGCGGTTTGCAAGGTTCTTGGTGTAGGCGATAACGCCGCCCTTGCTGGCGGCATAGGCGGGAAACTCCGATCCCGTATGCCCACTCGCGGACCCCACATTGACCACGGATTTGATAGCCGGCGCCGGCTTGGCGGCGAGCCCCTCCCCCACAAAGGCGTAGCGCTCGGTCACGTTGATGGTGCCACACAGGTTGGCGGCGATGTCGTCGGCGGAATCCTGCGTACCGGCAACGTTCACGATCACCTGGGGTTCAAGGTCGTCCGGAAACGCGTCCGGCTTGCGGACATCAACGATCAGATGGCGGTAGCGCTCGTGTTCGATCGCCGCCGGCAGCAGATCAAAGCCCACGACCTCGTGGCCCTCGTCCAAAAAGCGCTGCACGCACGCGGCTCCGATACCACCCGAAGCGCCCGTGATCAAAACCCGCATACTTGCTCCTTAGGCGGTTGCGTGGCGCTCGAGGTACTCGGAGCCCACATTCTCGCGCTCCCAGCCGCGCACGACCTTGTAGCCCACGGGGCTCAGGAAGACCTCGCACAGCAGCTCGGCAACAGCGCCGGTCAGCGAGCACATAAGGACCTGTACCCAGGTCCAACCAAAGAACGTGTGGCTTACCACAATGGCAAAGACCAGGTTGTCGATAAACTGGCCAACGCCCGTGGACACATAGGAACGGAAGGCGAAGCTCGCAAAGTTATTCTTTTTGAGCATACGGCCGAGCGACTGGTTGAGCGTGGAGTTAACCACGGCAGAAACGAGCATTGCCAGCGAAGAGCCCAGCACCACGTACCAGGTGCCACCGATGGTGGCGTTAAGGGCAGTGTTGACCTCGATCATGCCGGTGTCGTAGTAGGCACCCCACATACCGGGCGTGAGCGAGCATGCCCAAAAGCACAGGCTCACGGCCAGGTTAACCAGCAGCGCGAGGATAGAGATTTTAATGGATGCCTTGGCGCCGAAGCGCTTGCAGATCATGTCCTGGCACAAAAACGAAACCCAGCTCACCACAAAGCCGCAATCGAGTGCCAGATACGGCAGGCTGATGAGTTCTTTGTTGGCCAGCAGGTTCATCATGATGACGCTCACGAAAAACAGCGAAACCGTTGCCGCGGGAATGCTCCGCAACAGGACCTTGTAGTCCTCCATGACCTTCTTGATCATTATGTACTCCTTTGGTTTTAGGTTTAACGAGCAGGATATCGGACCCGAACTGCTCGGACGCCCCGGTCTTGAGACGACGGTGGGTATGATAGCCGCTCACACGGCATCAGGCAAGCAAGCGGCGCGGCAGCCCCGCAGGGCCACCGCGCCGATGCGTTAAAAGGCCACGTTGCCAAACTCCGACAGGATAAGGTCGGGGTTGTGGTCGGTTGCCCAATCCACGTTCCACGAGCTCGTGAACAGCAGCAGCTTACCACCGCGCATGTCCTCGACGCGCAGCGTGTCGCGCGTGAGCGAAAGGCCAGGGATATCGATGGTGTCGGGGTCGTTTTGGATCCAGCGGATGTCCGTATAGGGCAGCGGCTGGCGACGAACCTCAACACGGTACTCGGCCTTGAGGCGGCGCTCGAGTACCTCAAACTGCAGGACGCCGACCACGCCCACGATGACGCTCTCCATGCCGGCACCCAGCTCGCGGAAGATCTGGATGGCACCCTCCTGGGCAAGCTCCTCCATACCCTTGACGAACTGCTTGCGCTTGAGCGTGTCGACCTGCGTAATGCGAGCGAACATCTCGGGGGCAAACGTCGGGATCTGCGGATACTGCACGTGGCGCTTGCCGGAGCACACGGTATCGCCGATGCTAAAGATACCCGGGTCGAACAGGCCCACGATATCGCCCGCGTACGCCTCGTCCACGATGGCGCGGTCGTCGGCCATCATCGACGTGCCCGTGGCAAGCTTGAGCTTGCGGTTGCCCTGCACGTGGAAGGCGTCCATGCCGCGCTCGAACTTGCCCGAGCAAATGCGCACAAAGGCGATGCGGTCGCGGTGGTTCTTGTCCATGTTGGCCTGGATCTTAAACACAAAGCCGCTAAAGTCGTCGCGGCAAGGATCGACCGGCTCGCTGGTGAGCGTGTCGGTGTAGGCGCGCGGCGTCGGGGCCAGACGCAGGAACTCCTTGAGGAAGGGCTCCACGCCAAAGTTAGTGAGCGCCGAGCCAAAGAACGCCGGGCTCAGCTTGCCGCAGGCCACGGCATCCAAGTCGAGCTCGTCGCCGGCGCCATCGAGCAGCTCGATATCGTCCATTAGGTTCTTATGGTTCTCCTCGCCAATGAGCTCATCCATGGCGGGATCGCCCAGCTCGGCCTCGACCTCGGCGACCTTCTTGGTGGCGTTGGCGTGGCCGTCGCCCTCAAAGGCAATGACGCGACGGGTCTGACGATCGAACACGCCGCGGAAGTTGCGGCCGCTGCCGATCGGCCAGTTCATGGGATACGTATTGATGCCCAGGACGTTCTCAATCTCTTCCATGAGCTCAAACGGATCGCGAGCCTCGTGGTCGAGCTTGTTCACAAAGGTGAAGATGGGAATGTGGCGCAGCGTGCAGACCTTAAAGAGCTTTTTGGTCTGGGCCTCGACGCCCTTGGCGCCGTCGATGACCATGACCGCAGCGTCGGCGGCCATAAGGGTACGGTAGGTATCCTCCGAGAAGTCCTGGTGGCCGGGGGTATCGAGGATATTGACGCAGGCGCCGTTGTAGGTGAACTGCAGGACCGAGGAGGTAACGGAAATACCGCGCTCCTTCTCGATGTCCATCCAGTCCGAGACGGCATGCTTGGCCGAGCTCTTGCCCTTGACCGAGCCGGCGGTCTGGATACTGCCGGTATAGAGCAGCAGCTTCTCGGTAAGCGTGGTCTTACCGGCGTCCGGGTGGCTGATGATCGCGAATGTGCGGCGCGACGAGATTTCATCCGACAGGCTTGCCATGCGGATCCTTTCTTGCATTAAGTGCATTACGTCGATGTAACCGTACTATTGTAGCCGCGAAATCTCGTCATAGGGCACCTATTAGGACAAATTCATCAGTTGGGGCCTAGGGTAGCAGTCGATGGCGGCACTCCGCAGCAGTTTGTCTCGATCTGTAACATCTAGACGGTTTTTGAACCTCTTCCTGTTACAGATTTAGACAAACAGGTGGGGCCCGCCAGCAAAATCTCAATCTGTAACAGGTAGCCGTCCAAATCGGTTCCAGATGTTACAGATTGAGATGACCGAACGAACGGACAATCCCTATTTACCTCTTGCGTAACTGTACATAGTGTATATATACTGTGATTACCGGTTATATACACGTGTAGCCCCCAGCTAAGGAGCCGCTGTGGACATCATCCTATCCAACTCGAGCGATAAGCCCATCTATGAGCAGATATCTTCGCAGGTTAAAGCTCAGATCCTTTCGGGCACACTCACCGCGGGAGCCAAACTCCCCAGCATCCGTGCACTCGCGAGCGATCTTGGCGTGAGCGTCATCACCACCAAGCGGGCCTACGCCGACCTGGAGCAGCTTGGGTTTATCTGCACCGTGCAGGGCAAAGGCTGCTTTGTCGCCGAGGGCAACCAAGAACTCTTGCGCGAAAACCAGCTCTGCCATATCGAAGAGTTGCTTGCGAAAGCGGCGAGCCAAGCCGAAGCCCTGGGCGTCACGCGCGACAAACTGCACGAGATGCTCGACCTGGTAGCCCCCGAAACCATGCAGTAGCCATCTGCAAGAAAGGCTATACCATGCAAAACCTTTTAGAACTCAAAGGCATCTCACGCCGTGTGAGCGACCGCTTTTCACTACGCGATGTCACGCTCGCCGTGGAGCCCGGCCAGATTGTCGGCTTTGTTGGTGCCAACGGTGCCGGCAAAACAACGACGATTCGAGCCGCGCTTGGGCTTATCAAACTCGATGCCGGCGAGGTGCACCTGTTTGGGCAGCGCTGTGGCGCCGACGCACCCGATGAAGCGCAGCGTTGCTTGCACGCCCGTGTCGGCCTCGTGCTGGACACGTGTCCTTTCCCTTCCACGCTCAAGGTGACCGAAGTTGAGGCACTCGTAAGCCCGGCGTACCCCGCCTGGAGCCATGGCACCTTCGCCGACCTCCTCAGCCAATTTGGCCTCGATCCCAAGGCAAAGGTCAAGGACCTTTCCCGCGGCATGGGCATGAAGCTGCAGCTTGCCTGCGCGCTCAGCCACCAGGCCAAGCTGCTCGTTTTGGACGAAGCCACCGCGGGGCTTGATCCCATGGCACGCGAGGAGCTGCTTGATGAGCTGCTTGCCTTTGTCGCCGACGGCCAGCACAGCGTGCTGCTCTCGAGCCACATTACGTCTGACCTCGATCGCGCCGCCGACCGCGTCATCTGCATCGATAACGGCTCGATTGTGTTTGATCTGCCGCGCGAGGACATTACCGACCGAGCTGGCATCGCCCACTGTACCCAAGCACAGGCCGCCGAGCTTATGGCTTGCGTCGAAGGCGCCCGTGCCGCCCACCACGCCTATAGCGTGGACGTGCTCGTGCCCAACCGTCGCGAAACGCTCGAGGCCTTTCCCGAGATTCCCTGCGATCGGGCAACCATTGATGACTATCTGCGCCTCATGCTGAAAGGGGCTTCGAAATGAAACGCGCCTTTATGTCCGAGCTCGCCATTGTTCGCTCACTTGTCCCGAGCATCGCGGGTGTCGGCCTGTTCATGTTCGTCGTGCTGACGCTCGCCAACGCGTCGGATGGCGATTCCGGTATGAGCGCCGGCGCCTGCGCCGTCAGTGCCATGTCGCCCATCATATTCATGAACTCACTGGCCGGCTTCGACAATCAAAACGGTTGCGAGCGTTATCGGGCAACGCTGCCCTTCTCGCGCAAAGACATTATTTGCGCACGCTACCTGAGCATCATTGTCTTCTCGGCTGTCATGGCGTGCGCCGCCGCGCTTCTGAGCATCGTCTCCTTCCCGCTCTTCAACAGCGCGGGTATCCCGTTGACGGGACAGATCATCTTTGAGATTGCAGTAGCCTCGGCAGCATCGATGCTCATCTCCCTCATGATGGTGTTTTTGGCACAGCCGCTGTTCTTCCGATTTGGACACATGGAGGCGCTGCGCCTATCCGTCGGCCTGTTTGCCCTGCTCTGGTGCCTTGCCATTGCCACGTTGAGCTCCTCCAACCCCATCAGCAACTGGCTCATGTCGATTGCCGGAGCGAATCCCGATCCCGCCGTCCTTGGCTGTCTGTGTGCAGGCATCGCCGCACTTGCCCTCGCGCTATGTGCAATCAGCTACACCGTCAGCACCAAGGTTTATCGAGCACGCGACCTGTAATCGACAGCTAAAAAAGCTTAGGTGGTACCCCGCTTATTTTTTCAATGAAACAAGGCGGCATAGCGTCACCACCGCCCCTCACAGCAGGCCGTCTAGTTCTTGGCAACCAAAAAGACACCGTCAGCATATCGAAGGTGAATACTTTTCCGAGAAGTGAACGAGTAAAAACAGCGCCCTGTAGCATCGACTTTTTTAAGGACTCAATTCCTGCGGTTTTTGTCTAAGAATCCTGCAGTTTTGTTCGAAAAAAGTGTGCATGTTCCAGGGGTCCAGATTTACTCGTTCACTTCGCGGAAAACCATTCACCTTCGATTCGAGCCTTAACCAAATGCCCTCTCGAACTATGGCCCCTGTCTCACCACAGCGATATCAAAGCTTCATGGCGGGACGGTATCATCGGACGCACGCCGTAAATCTGGCGCGGTCGTTCTTGGGGAGGCATTTCGCCCGTGTCGTGGGTCGTCGCAGCATTTGCGTCAGCACTCTTTGCCGGCATCACATCCATCTTGGCCAAATGCGGCATCAAACAAACCGATTCCGATGTCGCAACCGCCATCCGTATCTGCATGGCGCTCGTTTTCGCCTGTGCAAAACACCATCGCCATCGTGCTGAGGAAGCTCTAAACGACAACCGCGCGAGCTCGCAAACACACGACCCCGCGCGGCTTCTTTCTTAATGACTTTTGGAACAGCGGCCCAGCAGGCGCTACATCCTCACGCCAGGTTTGGGATGCCTGTACTGACCGTGGGATGCCGTGCGCTTACCGTGCGAGATGGCAAATTTGGGACAACAGTGCAGGCAACGAAGGCAGGCTGCGCACTCCGGCTTTGTCCAGACGGGAAGGCCGTCGCGCATCTCAATCGCCGCCATGGGGCAGCGCTTAGCGCAGAGGCTACACCCGACGCAGCGGCTAGCATCGACGGCAAACTTGCTCGTCTGCTGCATACGCGGCAGCCCAAACGCATGATACGCGCACGATGCAAACAGGGGCACGCGATGGCGCATCATATTGCCCGTGCGCCGCTCCCGCACCGCTTCGACCACGGCATCGATCTGTGCCTCAGCAGCCCTGTTGATACCCTCAACCTTTTGATGATCAGATAAATCGAACAGAGGCGTCCAAGTGTCAGGCATTTTGACGCTCATCGCCGCATGCAGCTCGAGCCCACGCTCGTGCAGCAGGTCGCGGGCAAACTTGGCCGATTGGCCGGTCGTCGAACCGTACGTCGAAACATAGAACGTATAGGGGCGCTCGCCGCCCTTTGCACCGGCAGCAATCGACAGGTCGGCAGTCTTCAAAAACTCGATCATCGGTGTCGGCAAGCCCCAGGCGTATACCGGGGCGACAAACCCCAGCCGACAGGGGCCTTCCATCACAGCAAGGTGAAGGATCTCGGCATCAAAGCGCTCAATCGACACAACCTTGTCGTCTGTCGCCGCTGCAATGCGACGCGCCACATGTTCGCTGTTCCCCGTCGCGCTAAAGTACAGGATCATCTCGTGCCCCTCTGGAGTTGACTCGCGATTAACCGTGCTACTTGCGCAGCGGCTTGGGCAGCGGAATGCCGGCGGCGATAACGGCGGCGATGATCATGCAGACGATACCCTTGAGTGGGAAGCACATGAGCAGCAGGCCCACGACCATGACCGGCTGACGCATGACCGCACCCATCGTCGATGCCGTGCAGACGGCGACGCAAAAGACCGGATCGGCGCCGGTGAGGATGGCCAGTCCGTAGCCCAGGCTTACGCCCGAGAAGATAACCGGGAAGAAGTGACCGCCGCGCCAACCAAGGTTGATGAGGGCGGGGGTCAGCATGGCCTTGACCAGACCGGTCGCGATAAGCACGCCGGCGGGAATGGTCAAGTAGGTTTCCATGAGCACGTCGGCCTGGGTCTCGCCGGCAAACATGGTGTAGGGCAGGACCGCGCCGCAGATGGCGAGCGCCAGACCGGCTAGCATGGCCTTGACGACAGGACGCTCCCCTATTGCATGGGCAAGCGCTTCGCTCGCGTGCTCAGAGACAAAGTACAGCCAGCCGCAGATTGTTCCGATCAACGACAGAGGGACGAGCCAGGTAAGCTCTAGGTTGCCCACCTCGGCGGACTCGAACCTGGGCATGCCCATGCCGCCGCCCACAAGCTGGCCAAGCAGCAGGTAGGTACCCAGACCGCCGGCAATCGCAATACCGTAGACCACCGTCTTTTGCGCCTTGGGCAGCTTGATGGTGATCTCGCCAGACGCGGAGCCCTCGTCGCCGTCGGCACTACCGGCAAGCGGCGCCACAAAGCCAAAGACGGGCGCGGTAAAGAGCGCCGTCAGGGCAGCCTGGGTACCCAGCAGCGTGAGCTCCCTAAACTCGGCGCCAAAGCGACGCATACGGTCGCCGACCCAGCTGCACAGACCCGCGATAACGCCGGTCAGGCCGGCCTCCGGTCCAATGCTTCCGCCAAACAGCAGCGGCAGCAATGCCGCGAGCGAAAGCTTGCCCAGGTTGTCGTACGGGTAGCGCCCGTCTTGCTTAACCTTAGCCATCACCTGGTTGAGGTCATCGGTCTTGGTGCCTGTCATCTTTTCGTACAGACCGATTAACAGGCCGCCCAGCAGACAGACAAAAAACGGGTACGGCAAAAAGCCAAACGGGCCGCTGGCAAGCTCGGGCGAAGCGACGCCCAGCGCGCGCGGAATCTCGGTCCATAGATAGTCGATACCGTGCTCCATCGCAAAAAAGAACAGCCAGACCGCGGCACCTGCGAACGCACCGGTCACGGCAACGCTAACTAAAAACAGCACGCGGTTTGTGGGTTTGGCAAGGTTATCCATCGGGTCCTCCCGCGGTCAAAGTCGACATAGATACGTTTTATTGTAGAGCGAGCGTTGCCCGAACGAGCCAACCGTCTGCGCCGCAAACGGCACCATTGGGAGTCATAGTGGGACAGGCTCAAGACTTATCCGTTGATAATCGAGGCAATCTCGCGCAAATCGTCGGCAAAGTAAATGCCTTGCTGGCGCTGCGGGCTCGATAAACCCTTATCGATCATGTGCCCGAGCAGCGCCTTGAGGTCGTTGTAGTAACCGTCCAGGTTATACAGGATGCACGGAGCACTCAGGTGCCCCAATGACACCGCGGACATGACCTCGGCAATCTCCTCGAGCGTGCCCGTGCCACCGGGAAAGGCGATGAACGCATCGCCGAGCTCAATCATCTTGGCCTTGCGCTCCGCCATATCGCTCGTCACGATGAGGTCGTCGATACCGTCATGTTGAAACTCGGCCTCGATAAAAAAGCTCGGCTCCACACCCGTCACGTGTCCGCCAGCATCGAGCACGCTATCGGCGAGCGCGCCCATCAGGCCCGATTTGGACCCGCCGTATACCAGCGCGTGTCCATTGGCGCCAATCCAGTTGCCCAGCTCCTGCACCGCGGGCAGAAACGCCGGGTCACTGCCAGTGTTGGCACCCAGGTACACGGTGATGTTCATATTTGTCTCCCTGTTGTGGCGCACGACGTTCGTCTTAGCGCTGACGTCGACGATACTCGCGCACGCGACGCGAAAGATCGGCAAGCTCGTCGCGATCGAGCTCTTCCAAATACTCCAGATCATCCATAAAGCGCGCCATGGTGTCCTTTTGGCGCATCTTGATAAGCGTATTGCAGTAGTTCACCGCCACGCCCGTGAGCATGGCGATGTAGAAGATGCTGATAACGCTCAAGACGACGGTAATGGCGCGGGCAACCGGTGTTTCGGCCGGAATGTCGCCAAAGCCGATGGTCGAGACCGTCTCAAAGCTAAACCACAGGCCATCGCCAAACGTGAGGGTCGTGGGCTCGGACAGCCAGACGGCCGTCGAGCACAGCAGGTAGAAAACGAGGAACAGCTCCGTAATGCGCACGAAGCCCGCCTGGCGCAACACGTCAGCAAGCGTCCTGAGCTTTTTCATCGCGACCCTTTCCACGGACAACCAATCACGTTCGCTCGGTATTGTCCCACAACCGTCAGTTAGGGACGTTCCTTTTGTGCCGGCAGAAAGGGACTGTCCCCAACTGCCGGGCGGAACCGTTTAGCGGTGCCGCTGCCGGCTGGGCAGGCTGAGCTGGTATCCTTATGCGGTAATGTCTCGATTCGTTAGGATTGCATGTGAGAGCTGCCACTGTCCTTCGTTCAGTTATATGTCGCACCCTGGCCGCCGCGCTTACCGCGCTCGCCGTACTGAGCGCCGTCGCGCCCGCCCCTGTCTTTGCCGCCGACTCCGATCAGCAGGTCAAAACGGTCCGCGTCGGCTGGCTCGTCAACAACGAGGGCTTCCAGGACGGCACCCCCGGCGAGCGTCTCTCGGGATGGAGTTACGAGTACCTCCAGACCCTGTCGTACTACACGCCCGGCTGGCGGTACGAATACGTCTCCGGCACCTTCACCGAGCTTATGGACATGCTCGAGGCAGGCGAAATCGACCTTATGCCTAACATCTCCTACTCCGAGGAACGCGCCCAAAAGCTGCTCTTTTCCTCGAACCCCGAGGGCACCGAGCGCTACTACATCTACGCCAAGCCCGATCGCGACGATCTGGCCAAGGGTGACCCCCAAGCGCTCCAGGGTCTCACTATCGGTTGCAACTCCGACGTTATGCAAACCTTTGTTGGCCGGCAGTGGCTCGCCAACGAAGGCATTACCTGCACCTATAAAGAAATCGACACTGGCGGCGCCCTCTTTGACGCGCTCGCAAACGACGAAGTCGATGCCGTCATCATGAACGACACCATTTCGTCGCCCGATGCGTCGCCCATGTTCTACGTTGGTTCGAGCGACTACTACTTTGCCGTCCCCAAAAGCCGCCCCGACCTAATGGACGACATCAATGCCGCCATGTCGGCAATCGCCCGCGTCAACCCACGCTATATCGACGAAGTCAAATCTAACTACTCGGTCAAAAACAGCGGTTCATCATCGCTCAACGGCCCCGAACGTTCCTGGCTCAAAGCAAATGACAACACCATCACGCTCGGCTACATTACGGGCAAACTCCCCTACTGCAACGAAGACGAAAACGGCGAAATGGAAGGCTCGCTCGCATCGCTTGCGACGACGTTGCACGATAAATTTGGCATTACGGTCAAAACCGTCGCCTTTGATAGCTACAAGATGATGTCAAAAGCTCTGTCAAAGGGAAGCATAGACGTTGCGCTGCCGGTATACCGAGATTACTGGGTTGCCGAGCAATCAGGCGTTGTGCAGTCGGCATCGTTGGGGACCGTGTCCCTCACCGCCATCCACACCGGCAGCGACCTGAACAAAGACCTTCAGAACATCGCCTGTACCAAATCATCGTTTGTCAACAAAAATGCACTTGAAAGCCTGTTTCCCACAGCGACCGTGACCGAATACCAATCCGACGATGAAGCGTTCGACGCCCTCAGGAAGGGAACGGCGCACTGCATCGTCGCTCCCAGCTCACGCATAAAAACCATCGGCGACCGTTATGATCTCGAAGGTTACGAGACGGCCGAGCTCCCTGACACCTGTGAGCTCTCGTGCTGGATTTCGCGCGGAAAGTCCGAGCTGCTGGGAATCATCAACAAGGGCATCATCAATGCCGGAGAATCGCTCTCCGCAAGCAATTACTCCTCCACGTCGTACACGGCCCAGGAATCCAACACGCTTCAATTCCTTTATCGCAACCGTGCCGCCGTTGCAGCTGCCCTCATCGGTATGTTGTCGGTCGGTATCGTCCTGCTCATCTGGGCGCTCGTGCGCGCTCGAACCGAGCGCAAAAAAGCCGACGCTGCCAACGCCGCTAAGACGGCATTCCTCACGCGCATGAGCCACGACATCCGAACGCCGCTCAACGGTATCCTGGGCCTTATCGAGATCGAGGAATTGAAGGAAGGCGATATCCAGGTCGCCCGCGAGAGCCGTGCCAAGGCGCGCGTTGCCGCCAATCACCTGCTCTCGCTGATCAACGACATCCTCGAGATGGGCAAAATCGAAGACCGCAAGCTAACACTGGAGCATGCGCCTTTTAACCTCAAAGAGCTCTGTGACAATACACTGGTGCTGTGCAAGCTCCGCGCGTCCAGTAACGCCATCACAATGCAGGACAATAGTCTGCCGTACGCCACGGGGCCATACATGATCGGCAGTCCCACCCATATCCGACAGATCATGATCAACCTGTTAGACAACAGCATTAAGTACAACAAGCACGGCGGCTCCGTCACCTTTAGCTCAAATACCAAGCCACTCGATAACGGGCGCGCGCTCTTTTGCTTTAGCGTTTCGGATACCGGCATTGGTATGACGCCCAAGTTTTTAAAGCATATCTATGAGCCGTTTGCCCAAGAAGGTGACGATGCGCGCAGCAAGTTCCAAGGAACCGGCATGGGCATGCCAATCGTCAAGTCGCTTATTGAACTGATGGGCGGCACCATCGAAGTCACCAGTGAGCTCCATGTGGGCACCTCGTTCTACGTGGAGATTCCGCTCGATATCGACGAGAATCCCCAGGCGCGGGCGAATACGGTTGAGAGTGCGCCCGACTGCTCGCTCGCCGACATGAACGTGCTGCTCGCCGAAGACAACGAATTGAATGCCGAGATTGCCCAGGCGCTGCTAGAATCCGAGGGCATCGTGGTCACCCGCGCCGCCAACGGCAACGAAGTCGTCGATCTGTACCTGTCGCATCCCGCCGGCAGCTTCGATGCCATTTTGATGGACATCATGATGCCGGACATGGACGGCTACGAGGCAACCCGCGTGATTCGTCTGAGCGAGAAGGTCGATGCAGCCGATATCCCCATCATCGCGCTCACCGCCAACGCCTTTGCCGAAGACGCCAAGGCGGCACACGACGCCGGCATGAACGCTCATCTGTCCAAACCGCTCGACTTTAACAAGCTCAAAAACATACTCGCCCGCATCAAGAAAAACGGAGCTGTTTCGCTATAGTTTGTGCTCAACAACCATACGCAGCAGAAAGGAAGCCAACGATGTTTAGGCCCTTACGTCGAAAGAAACGCGCCATCACCGACGAGGAAGCGCGCGAGCTGCTCGCTACCTGCAAGCGCGGCGTCTTTGCCGTCAACGGCGACGATGGCTACCCGTACGCCATTCCCGTCAACTACTTCTTCGACGCCGAGCACGACAAGATCTATTTCCATGGCGCCAAGGCTGGCCACAAGGTCGACGCACTCAAGCGCGATGACAAGGTCTGCTTTACCGTTTACGGCAACGAGTGGTACCAGGACGGCGACTGGGCTCCCTACGTTATGAGCACCGTGGTCTTTGGCCGCTGTCGCTTGGCGAATGACACTCCCGCGTTTATCGAGGATAAAGTCCGCCAGCTCGCGCTTAAGTACTACCCTTCTGCCGAAGAAGTCGAAGAGGAAATCGCCAAGGACATTAAGGGCGTCCAGCTCTACGAGATTACGATTGAGCATCTCTGCGGTAAGCAGATTCAGGAAAAGTAAGCCTCAAAAGCAAAACTCACAAATAGCAATATGGCCCGGTTCCGACCCACCTTGGAACCGGGCCATATGCTTATGAAGCGTCGGCGGCTATGTGCGCAAGCGCCTCGACGAGCTCTTGCGAGCTCACAGGCTTGCTCAGATGCGCGTTCATGCCCGCCTCGCGCGAAAGCCTGCGGTCGTCGGCAAAGGCGTTGGCACTCACGGCGATAATCGGCGTGGTCGAGGCATCCTCGCGATCGAGCGCTCGAATTCGACGCGTGGCCTCAAGACCATCGATACCGGGCATCATGATGTCCATCAACACCACGTCATACTCGTGCGGTGCGCTCGCGGCAAACGCCTCGACGGCAGACTCACCATCCTTAGCATGCGTCACGACGGCACCGGCACGGCCGAGCGTAAACTGCGC
The DNA here is from genome assembly GCA_958405195.1 of uncultured Collinsella sp. Classification (GTDB taxonomy): domain Bacteria; phylum Actinomycetota; class Coriobacteriia; order Coriobacteriales; family Coriobacteriaceae; genus Collinsella. Next base: position 36,679 of record CATYDM010000002.1, on the reverse strand, counting down.
GATCTCGGCATTCAGATCGTTATCCTCTACGAGCAAAACGCGCAAGCCCTGGAGCACATCGCCATCGCCCGCCTCCATGCGCACTGCCTGAGGAATCTCGGAGCGGTCGCACTTCTCGAACGGCAGGCGAATGGTAAACGTCGTCCCCTGCCCCAAGACGCTCGTAAAGCCCATGGTTCCACCCATAAGCTCGACCAACTGTTTTGCGATAGGCGCGCCCAGTCCAGTTCCCGACGAAGCGCCTTCCACCTGCTGTTCCTCGCGGCAAAACGGCTCGTAGAGGCGCTGTTGGAACTCCTCGCTCATGCCAATACCGTTGTCGGCGATCGTGTATTCATAGACGGGGACGCCATCCGCTGGCTCCACCTCGCGGCACGCCAGGCGAACATAGCCGCCTTGGCGGTTGTACTTGACGGCATTGCCGGCAATATTGAGCAACAAGCGCTTGAGGTGCGTCACGCTCACCCGTGCATAGGGATGATCAAGCGCCTGCTGGTCGCAGATAATTGTCACCAGACGTTCCTCGGCCTGGCGCTCCAGAATATCGCGCACCTCGTAGTTGAGAGTCGCCAAGTTTGTGGGAACAAGCTCCAGATCGACCTGCCCGCTCTCCAGGCGACTCATATCCAGGGCCTCGTTGGCAAGGTCGAGCAGCAGTCCCGATGCCGTCCAGATTTTTGAGCGGCACTCAGTCTGCTTTTGCAGATCGTCCGCATTGGCATCGCCAACCTCAACCATACCGCGAATGCCGTTGATGGGCGTGCGCAGATCGTGGCTCATGCGACGCAAAAACTCCGTCTTTGCCGAATTGGCAGACGAGGCCTCACGCGCTGCCTTTGCCAGTTTGTCGCCATAGCCGCGCTCCTGCTGCAGCAAGTCCGTCAAACGTCGGCAATCAGCGCGGCGACGCACCGTCACAACAACGGCTATAACACCGCTGTAGAGCACCAGCACGCCGGCAGCAACAGCCGCGACGACCTCAAAGTAGCGCCGCGCCGGAGCATAGGTGTACACATAGAATTTGTGCGCTTTTCCAAATGTGCCCAAATACCACTCGCCGTCGGCGTTAACCAATCTGACCTTACCAGCCGGGCATCGATCCTTTATACCGTCGACAATAAAGACATCCATCGCAGGCAGATCGAACACGCCCAATATGGTGGGTTCAACGGCATTGGTCGCAACGACCTTGCCATCGCTTTCGATCACGATATTGCCGCTGTCGATGGTCTCATAACCACCGAGCAGGCTCTGCAGTTTGAGCGTATTGCTTGCAACTGCCTTCGCGCTCTGATGCCTTACCGCGACAACGATACCCTCGTCATCCCGCCGAGTCACGCAGCCAATGTCTGTGACCGAGTCATCCGCAAGTGTGATGCGGGCGGTATAGGACTTAAGCGGATGGGCTGCCACCTCCAGCACGGGTGCTTCCTTGAGATACGTAGCAAGCGACTCGTAGCCCACGCCATCCGTCGAGGACTCAGACACCAAATTGCCCGATGCGTCCGTCACGATCAGTGCGCTCACGTTGAACTGGTCGGCATATAGCTCCAGCCTTGTGTTATCCACCGAACCGTCGCGCTCCATATCGCGCGCTGTCTCTCCGGCGATCTCCATAACGCGAATCAGGTTTTTGGTCGTATAGGCGCTGTTGAATGCATCGTAGGAAAGGCTCTGCGTCGCCACGTAATCGACAACGTCGGCAAAGCGCTGCTCGGCTTGGGCCGTTGTGTAACCGTAGCTCATCATGCCGGCAACAACCGAGAGCGCTATCCCCAGCAGAGCGACAAGAAGCCATGCCCCTGCCGAACGATTGCCCCACTCCTGAGCGGCGTGGTCGGGCGCATCGATCATGACAGGCCCTCCATATTCAAAAATGGCGAAGGGTCATCGAAGTACTTTGACACCAGACGTTCCATGGTGCCATCGGCAAGCATTTCCTGGTAGGCACGGGTGAGCTTAACGTCGATGCCGCGCGTATCGTTGATATCGAAAGCGGTGCCCAAACCAACCTCTAGCAGCGGCTCATCCAAAATGCGATACGTTACGCCATAGTCTTTTTCGTAGGTGAGCAGCGAGGACTCATGCGCAGCGATGGCGTCGACCAGACCCTCGACGAGTGCCGGGTTCAGGTATGAGCGGTCCGAAAAGCAGTAGAGTTCCTTGATCTGCGGAACGTTTTCATTTATGCGATTGAGCAAAATGTCCTCGGGCTTGGTGGTGGACTGAACCGCCACGATCTTATCCTCAAGATCGGCAAGCGTGTAGATATCGCTCTGGGGATCGACCGCGACCACCTGGCGGCTCGCAAGGTACGGGCCGGCCCAACGATATTCGTTTTCGCGACCCGTCATACTAAAGCTGCCCATGACACAATCGAGTTCGCCGCTCGCCAGCAGCTCCTTCTTCTTTTCCCAGTCGATCAGCTGGTATTTTGGCTTGTAACCAATGCGAGTCAAAGCCTCGGTCAATATCTCGACATCCAGGCCAACGATATCGCCGTACTCGTCGGTATACACAAACGGTGGATAGAGGTCGCTGCCGACGTTGAGCGTCTTAAGGTTGTCGTCTTTGGCCTGCGAGGCATCCAGGCCTTCTAATGCAGACGTCGAGGCTCTGCCATTCGACCCGGAACAGCCGGCTATCGCCACGACAAAGGCGCACGCTACCGCAAGCGCAACAAACAACGAAATGGCAACCGAGCGACGGGGTCTTTTCATCGAGCTCCATACGATCCTGTTTACAGACTGAAATGGTAAAAAAAATAGCAAACAAAACCACACGAGTGCCCAATGGCTACAGACGTTTTACCATGTGGGGCCTTCCAGCCGACTTGGCAGAAGGCCCCGCATGCAGTGCTCACTTACCGTGCATTAAAAACGTAGCGGTCCAGGCGGTCGCACGCTTCCTTTACGCGCGAAAGCGGCAGCGCCAGATTCACGCGAATGTGGCAGGGCCCGTGGAACGGGCGGCCGTCCTGATATCCCACGCCCACGCGCGCCCCCTCGTCGAGCAGCCACTGAATATCGCGGCCATGCTCGCGACACCACTCGGTGCAGTCAATAAACACCATGTACGTGCCCTGCGGACGCGAATAGGACACGCCCTCAAAATGCCCGTCCACGTAATCGCAGAAGTACTCGATATTGCCGGCAAGCACCTGGTTGAGCTCGTCCACCCACTCGTAGCCCTGCGGCTGGTAGGCACCGATAAGCGCATGCATGGAGAGGACATTCATCTCGTTGTAGTGGGTCTTGTTGGACACGGCGCAGATGCGGTCACGCAGCGTCTCGTTGTAGACAATGTGGTAGCTGCCGACAAGGCCCGCCAGGTTAAACGTCTTGCTCGGCGCATAGAGGGCAACCGTGCGCATGCGGGCATCCTCGCTCACCGACTGCGTCGGGATGTGCTTGTGCCCCGGCAGGATGATATCGGACCAAATCTCGTCCGAGATCACCACGCAATCGTGCTGGCGATAGATGTCCATGGCGCGCTCGATTTCGTCGCGCTCCCATACGCGGCCGCAGGGATTGTGCGGCGAGCAGAACACCGCGGCATGGATGTGGTTTTGGGCGAGTTTGCACTCCATGTCCTCAAAGTCCATACGCCACACGCCCTGGTCGTCGAGTTTAAGCGGGCTGTGGACAATGCGATAGCCCGCGGCTTCGATAGACTTGGTAAAGCCAATGTAGGTGGGGCTGTGGACCAGCACCGCATCGCCCGGCTGGACATACGCGCGCAACGTCGACACGACGCCGCCCAGCACGCCGTTTTCGTAGCCGATATGCTCAGGTGCCAGGCCCTCGACGCCATTACGGCGGCTCTGCCATTCGATGATGCGGTCGAAGTACTCGGGGCGCGGGTTAAAGTAGCCAAACATGGGATGCTGAGCGCGCTGAATGATGTGCTCCTGGACCGTGGGCACCGTGGCAAAATTCATGTCGGCCACCCACATGGGAATGCGGTCGAAGCCCTCGTCGGGTGCGTTCGGAGCCATGCCGGGGATCTCGCCCCAGGAGTCAACGGCGATGGAGTCCATGCCGTGGCGGTCGATAAGCGAGCTAAAGTCGTATTTCATGCTGAGCTCCCGTGCAAAGTAGACTGTTTCGATAGGCGTTATTGTCCACCAGCGTGGGCGGTTTTGGCGCGGGGTTTGGCGCTTAATTTGACGGGTGCGGACGAATGGCTGCTTAGTCTTGCGCGTCGTTGACGGCGATTACGGTTAGCTGGGTTTCGTCGACCGAAAACGATATGTCAAGCCCGGCGTAAGCCAGGTGATAGACGCGGTTTGGCTCGTGCTTGCTGCCCGCGCGGCGCGGATCTTGGCGTAGAACCTCGACCAAGCCAGAAATCTTTGCGGGCGGGACCATATCCTGCAGAGCTTGCGGAAACTCAACATCGAGCTCTTGCCACGGAACATCCTCAATCCAGCCGCCGGTCGCATCCGGGTAGCAGTCCGCAAACGGGATGTAGGGCTTAATGTCGTAGATGGGCGTGCCGTCACGGAGGTCGGCCCCCAGCACATGGATGATGGGGCCATCGTCGGTGAGCTCGACACGATCAAGCTTGACGCAGGTGAGCCCGATGGGATTAGGGCGAAACGGACTGCGCGTGGCAAACACTCCCACACGTTCGGCTCCGCCCAGACGCGGCGGGCGCACGGTTTTCGACCATTTTGCGTTGGTGCCGGACCTGTCCTGCGTTTTAGCGTCGACGGCAATATCCTTAGCCGTGCCGCCGGGCGTTCCGTTTTCGAAGCGCCACAGCAGCCACAGGTGAGAGAAGGAGTCCAGGCCCTCAACCGCTGCATTGGAGGCAAATTCCGGCTCAAAAAAGATTCGTCCCTGCAGATGGGGCGCCAAAAAGCTGTTGCGCGGAATGCCGAACTTCTGCGGCAGGTCGGTATGTATGCGTGCGATAGGTTCCATGCCGGTCATTGTACGGCATGGAGGCGTGGGGCGTTGCGCGCAATTCTTCGCCGCGGTCCTCCGTCGTGCAACCAACGGTTGCTTGAAAGGGCGCCTGCCGCCGCGTATGCTTAAGCCATCAACCAGCAGAAAGGAGCCGCTATGGCCTTTGCAGAAAAGCTCATTGCTGTCCGTCGCGCCCATCACCTTACCCAAGAGCAGCTTGCCGCTAAGCTCTTCGTCACACGCCAGGCCATCAGCCGGTGGGAGCGCGGCGAGGTCACACCGGGCATCGACATGATGAAGCTCATCGCCGCCGTAACCGGAGAACCGCTGTCCCACCTGCTCGAAATGCCTGAGCACTATTGCCAGAGCTGCGGCATGATACTCACGCCCGACGACTGCGGCACCGATGCCACGGGCACCGCGACCGATCATTACTGCAAGTGGTGCTACGACCACGGCAAGTACACCTATGACACCACCATGGAGGCAATGATTGAGGATTGTGCCCCGCGCCTGGCACAAAACACCGGAATGTCGCTCGACGAAGCCGTCTCGCTCATGGGCGCCGTCCTGCCGCAACTGGAGCGCTGGCGCACCGTGCAGGAAAACGAGGCGCGCTACGGCGACGAAGCCCGGAAGCGCTACGGCGACGAGGCGATCGACGCAGCAAACGAAGCACTGCTGGACATGGACCCCGAGACATGGAACGACATGAAGGAACTTGAACGCGCTATTCTGGGCCAACTCTCGATTGCCATGGGCGATGGCGATGCGAATGGAAGCGAGGCTCACAAGCTTGTCGCGATGCATCGTCGCTGGATTGCTCTCAACTGGGGATGCGAGCCCCAAGACGAGGCGTACCTGGGCCTCGCCAATGGTTATCTTGCCGACCAGCGCTTTGTTGACTACTACGACAAGCCCTGCGGCACCGGAGCCACGGCGTTTCTGGTCCAAGCCATCGAGTCGTCGTTGACGCGCGCATAGACCGCGGCGGCTTTGGGTATTTCAATCGAAACCTCAACCGATTGGAGACCCATGGCTACTAATCATGAGCTCACGCTGTACGTTATGACCGGCTGCCCGTATTGCATAATAGTCAAGCGATTCCTTGCCGATAACGGTGTGACCATTCCCGAGCGCAATATCTCGACCGATACCGAAGCCGAGCAGACACTCATCGCCGTCGGCGGAAAACGCCAGGTTCCCTGCCTGTTCATCGACGGCAAACCACTCTACGAGTCGAGCGACATCATCGCATGGGTACAAGAGAACCTGCTCTAGTGCAACATAGTCATCGGGGTCGTTCTTAAATGACTAGTCGTTAAAGAACGTCCCCAATGACTAGCTAGCCGTGGAAGCGAGCTATGGGTGCGAGTGGCTGCTCGCGGAAGACCCGCTCGACGGCGGCGCGGTATTCGTCGACCTTTTTAGTCTTGCGTACGAGTTTATGAACGGTAGCGGGGTCAGCGAAGGCGCACTTGGCGTAGAACCACCACTCCTTCATACGAAAGACCGCGTTACCGCCAATCTCTTCTGCATATGCCGCAAACAGCGTGTCGTGGAAGCGCTGCAGCTCAGCAGCCGTTGCAGCAGGGCCGCCCTTGACCATGCGAGCTAGAGCGGGGTTCGCGAGCAGGCCACGCCCCAACATCACATGGCGCGTGCCGGGATAGGCCTCCACCAGCGCGTCCATATCCTCAAGATCAAAAATGTCACCGTTATAGGCCACGGGGAACGGCGCACGCTCCAGCGTCTCGCCATAAAACTCTTTGCGCGGCGAGCCCGTATAGCAGTCCTTCTGTACGCGCGGATGCACGATCAGCTCTGCCAACGGCATGCGGCAATACAGATCGAGCACGCGCTCGTATTCGTCGTCATTCTCCAGCCCCAGCCTGGTCTTTACCGATACCGGCAACGGCGACCGCTCGCACACATCGCTTAAGAACGCCTCGAGCTCGTCGAGATTGCGCAAGAAACCCGAGCCCTTGCCCTTGGCGACAACCGTTCCCGAAGGGCAACCCAAGTTGAGATTGACCTCGCGGTAGCCCATGTCGGCGAGCACCTGTGCCGCCCACACAAACTCGTCCGCGTTCTTGGACATCAGCTGAGGCACTACGTTGAGCCCCTGGTTATTGGCAGGATCGATCTCCTTAAACGCCTTGCCGCCAAAGCGATTTCCCACCCGCGGCGGCGGCAAAAACGGCGTGTAATAGCAATCGAGCGCGCCGAAGCACTCCGCATGCACGCGACGGAACACATGCCCGGTTATCCCCTCCATAGGGGCCAACGATAGAATCATCTACTCTTCTCTCATATCAACGAACGTGACAAAGGGACTGTCCCTTTGTCGCATTATTCGGAGCGCAGGGCTTCGACGGGGTCCTTCTTGGATGCGCTGCGGGCAGGCAGCAGGCCGGCAACGACCGTCAACAGCACCGAAATTGCAATGAGCACCAGCGCATCCTGCACGGGCAGGCTCATCAGATTGGGTACCTGTTTGGCAGTAAGCGCCCAGGCATTAACCGGAAAGCTCACGGCCACCACGACGACAACAGCAAAGACGCCGGCAATGAGGCCCTCGATAAAGGTCTCGGCATTGAATACGTTGGCCACGTTACGCTTCGACGCGCCGATCGCACGCAGGATGCCAATCTCCTTTTTGCGTTCCAGCACGCTGATGTAGGTGATGATGCCGATCATGATGGAGCTCACCACCAGGCTGATACTCACGAATGCGATGAGCACCAAGCTGATGGTGTTCACGATGTCGGTCACTGAGTCCATGATGATGCCCATGTAGTCGGTGTATGAGATTGCCTGTTCATCGTGGCCAGCGGCTTTGACCTGCTTGTTGTACGCATCGATGTGATCGAGTACGCGCTCCTTGGCCTCAAAGTCGCGCGGGAAAATCTTAACCGAGATGGGGTCTGCCTCATCCGCATAGCCCAACGTGGTCAGATTGTTGTCGTAGGTGAGCTTCGAAGCCTTGGCATAGCTCATCATGAGCGAACTCAGGTCCTCGGCGTCCATGTTGAAATGGATGGCACGAGCAAAGGCGCTCGCATCCACGTGCATGGCGCTCGTCAGGTTGGCAAAACTCGAAGACATCTGCGTCGCCATCTGGTCCATAAGCCCCGCTGCGCCCGCCTTGAGCTGGGACGATACCGTCGACGCTATCTGCTCGCTGATTGCCTTCATCACCTGATCCATAGCCTGCTGCAGATACGGAGCCAGCTGCTTTTGCACATAGTCGGTCATCGCCTGTTGCAGGCGCTCAGCCAGGGCATCGCCGCCGAGCGCCTTCAATTGAGCCAGGCATTGCTGGGCTGCGGCATCATGCTCAAGATACGTCGAGAATGCGGCAGCGAGCTTTGACGCGTCTTTAAGATCTTCGGGCGACAGCGCCTTAAACTGATCAGACTGCAAAAAGCCCTCAAACAGCTGGTTGGCTAGTGCTCCCACCTGCTGCATTTGCTCGGGCGTGAGTTCCAGACCGTCAAAGATACCCGAGAAATCTGGGGTTGGCGCTTTTGCCATGATGTCGCTGAAGTCGATGTCCTTGCCAACGCCCGAAAGGTCAATGTCCAGCCCCGACAGATCGATGCCAGAAAGGTCCATACCGCCGGCCGCACCCGAGAGCGCAGACGTATCGAACGAGAACGCGCTCTTGAGCGCCGCCTCGTCCACACTGAACATGCTGCCCAGATCCACGCCTTGCTTGGCCTCGCCTTGCAGTTCGTCGAAGGTTTTGCCCGTAAAGACATCCGTCTCGGGGTGGTCGAGTTGCTCCTGCACAATCTGCGAATCGGCGGCGCGCTCCATAAGCTGGCGAGTCAGCGCATGCGTATAGGCAATGCCCGGGGTCAATGCGCTCGCGTTGGCCGTCTCGTTAGGTCGCACCACGCCCACAATGTGTACGTCAATACCGTCGGCAACCTTGGCAGCCATAAAGTCGGCGTCGCCAGACATATCGGTCCATATGCCGGTCTCTTCGTTTTTGCGATACGCATCGGCCGGCGACAGCACCTTAAACGTCGTGGACAGAGCATCATCGTAGGTAAAGTCGGTACCGGTCTCGGGTGCTTTGACCCCACCGTCGGCCGTCATAGCACTGTTAACCAGGTCGTTGAGCTCATCGATATCCAGCGCACCGATGCTGTAGAGCGTATAGTCGCCCACCGTACCGCGGCTCGAAAGCACCATCACGGCTTCGTTAGCAGACGTAGGCCAATGCCCCGCCACGACATCGTACTGGCTGTCGAGCAGGCTCTGGTCATCGATCATCTCATTAAAGACCGAGGTTCCCATGGATTCCATGCTCACCGTTGCCGCCGAACTTGCGCCTCCGCTCATGGCCTCGGTCATAGCGTTGGGAACAAGCCGGACGGGCTTCTCGTCGCCCTTGCCCGCACGATAGACAACCGGCGTCACGCCGTAGCCGTACTGGATAGCGTTGACTTCTTTATCGATGCCGTCGCCGCCGCCGTCAAGCCATGCCTTAAAGCTCGTCATATCGTTAGATTTAACACTTGCGAACATATCCTTTACGGCTGTGACCACGGGAATCTTATCGGCCCCCTTAGCTTTGCCACCGATGGCGTCATCGGACGAGCCCTCGCCCTTGGATGCCTCCTCATCGGTAGCCCCCTGCCCACCCATCATGGACGACAGGTCGTAGTCCTGCTTGGAGATCGTAAGCGGGTAACTCGAGAGCGTATCCTCCTCGACCTTTTTGATGTAGTTGTTCACGCCATTGGAGAGCGCCAAGATCGCCGCGATACCGATAATGCCAATCGAACCTGCAAAGGCCGTCATGGCCGTACGGCCTTTTTTGGTCATAAGGTTTCGGGCAGAAAGCCCCAGCGCCGTCACGAAGCTCATCGAGGTTTTGCGCGTAGGCTTGGCCTCGCGGCGCGTGGCGTCAGCGACATCGAAAGGATCGGAATCGTCGGTGATCTTGCCGTCCGCCAGGTTGACGATGCGCGTAGCGTACTGGTACGCCAGCTCGGGATTGTGCGTGACCATGATGACCAGGCGGTCGCGCGCCACGTCCTTGAGCAGGTCCATGACCTGTACGGACGTCGTTGAATCCAAAGCGCCGGTCGGCTCGTCGGCCAGCACAATCTCGGGGTCATTGATCAGGGCGCGGGCAATGGCCACGCGCTGCATCTGCCCGCCCGATAGCTGGCTCGGGCGCTTGTTAACGTGTTCGCCCAGGCCAACCGCCTCGAGCGCCTCGCGCGCACGCTGGCGGCGCTCGGCATGCCCCACGCCTGTGAGCGTAAGCGCCAGCTCCACGTTTTCCAAGATGGTCTGATGCGGAATGAGGTTATAGCTTTGGAACACAAAGCCGATGCGGTTGTTGCGGTAGGCATCCCAATCGCGATCGTGAAAATCCTTGGTCGAAATACCGTCGATCAGCAGGTCGCCCGAGTCAAAGTGGTCGAGCCCGCCGATAACGTTGAGCATCGTAGTCTTACCCGAACCTGAGGGGCCCAGAATGGCCACGAACTCGTTATCGCGAAAAGACAGGCTTACGTTGTCGAGTGCCACCTGCGTAAACGACTGCGTAACGTACCTTTTGCAAATTCCTTTGAGCTCCAGCATGGACGGCAACCTCTCCTGCGCAGGCACCCTGCCCGCTCTCCTCCGCCGTTCGTATTCGACGCGTTTGTCCTACTCTATCCCCATTTTTTGCCGGCGCCAGTGAGGAATGTAGGGAACCGCGCCAAAAAACGAACGGGACGGTGCCTAAAAGAAGAGGTCCCGAGCGGGACCTCTATATGGTGGAGCTTATCTTGAAAGGTAGCGGACTACTTCGCACAGCGACACACGATCCTCGCTATGCTTTACGCGTTTTCTACTGCTCGCTATTCGCAATCGCCTGGTCGATAAGTTTGTTGAGTGCTGCGCGCTGCTCGGCGGAGCTGATGGCTCCCACGATTGGATCCCCTACGATGTTGCCATTCTGATCGATGACATACGTTGTCGGGAACGAGAACAAATTTGACGTAAACTTACCGGCCTCGCTATCCGATTTGAACCAGACGTTCTTATATGTCACGCCCTTCTTGCTCAGCACGTCCTTGGCATCTGCAATCTCGCCCTTGTTGCCATCGAGCGTAAAGGAATTGACGCCCACGACCTGGCCGCCCTTCTCGGCAAGCTCCTGATTCAGCTTCTCAAGATCGCCCAGCTCGCCCACGCACGGCTTGCAAGTAGTGAACCAGAAGTTCATGACGGTGACCTTGTTCTTAGAGAACAGCTCGTCGCTGTTCACGTCGTTGCCATCCAGGTCCTTGCCCGTAAAGCTGGGGAACTTCGTCGTCTCGCTCGAAGCATTGGCACCGGCCGTCATGCCAGCGGTCGAAGCGTCGACGCTCTCGCCTGCGCTCGGCGTGCTTCCACAGCCGGGGAACTCCTTCTCCAAGCTCTCGAGCTTGTCCTCGATCTCCTTGATCTGCTGTGCACCGGTCTTGAGCGTCTTAAGCTCATCCGCCGTAAACTTATCCTTGGCGCCGTCGATGGTCTTGAGCAGAAAATCGCCGTAATTGCTGCCGTCCTCAATCATTGCCGAGTCTTTATTTGCCGCATTGAATACCTTTTCCCACAGCGCGTTATCACTCGAAAAAATCTCGTTCTCCTTCTGCATGAGCTTCGCATACAGCTCGGCGGCCTCGTCGGCATTGGCCGGCTTCTGCGCAGTGAGTTCTGCGATCTTAGGATCGGAGCTCGCAGATTCGCTCGCATTGCCGCCGGGCGCCGAACATGCCACAAGGCACAAGGCCAGCACCGGCACCATAAACAGGGCCGCAATCTTAGAAAGCTTCATAGTCATTCCTCCGTTTTGTCGAAGCTTGTTTACTTTTTATCGGCAGTCAAGGGAAGCTTTTCCGCCGACACATCCAGGCCATAGCGATAGCTGATGGCATCGACGGGGCAGGCCCCGATGCACTTTCCGCACCGGATACATTCGGCATGATTGGGCGCGCGGACCACATCAACGTCCATCTGACAAACCCTTGAACACTTGCCGCACGAGACGCATTTGCACGCGTCGACCTGAATCCCCAACAAGGACACCTTATTCATGAGCGCATAGAATGCGCCGAGCGGGCAAATCCATTTGCAGAAGGGGCGATAGAACAAAACGCTCAGCACTACCACGGCAATGAGAACGACAAGTTTCCAAGTAAAGAGCTGCCCCAGCGCAGATCGAATGCCGGCGTTGGCGATGGCCAGCGGAATGGCACCCTCGAGCACGCCCTGGGGACAGATGTATTTGCAAAAGAACGGATCTCCCATCCCCAGATCGTTGACCACCAGCACAGGCAGCACTACCACAGCAAACAGCAGCACGACGTACTTGATGTACGTGAGCGGCTTGAGCTTTTTCGTGGAGAACTTTTTGCCGGGAATCTTGTGAAGCAGCTCCTGCAGCCAGCCAAACGGACACAGAAAGCCGCATACAAAGCGTCCCAGCAGCACGCCGAGCAAAATGAGCGTACCGGTAACATAGTAAGAAAAGTTGAACTTGGATGAACCTACTACCGACTGGAACGACCCGATGGGGCACGCACCCGATGCCGCGGGGCACGAATAGCAGTTAAGCCCGGGTACGCAGACTGTTTTTCCCGCGCCCTGATAGATGCCACCTTTGGCAAAGTTTGGCAGGTGAATGTTGGTAATAAGTGTTGCCGCCGCCTGAATGAATCCGCGAAATCGAGCCAAAACATGCGACGCAGTGTTTTCTCTTTTATCCAATTCCGATACACTCCAAGCACAGCCTAATCGCTTTGGCCAGCACGGCATCTGCCTCGCCACGCATAACGCCAAAGCACACCATGGCAATTCCGACGATCAACAAAGCGACCTGTACCACGGGTTTTACCGCTTTGAACAACCTGACCACTCCTTTCGTTACGCGACCATTGGACCATATCGGCTATAAAATCCGTGTTAAGCGCGATTTGAAATGTGCAAGGAGACTGTTATGCGTATTTTGATCGTCGAGGACGAGCGGGCGCTGTGCGACGCAATCGCGCGCAGCTTGCGGAACTTGGCGTACAGTGTCGACTGCTGTCACGACGGACAGGAGGCGCTCGACCTACTGGACGTTGAGGCCTTCGACCTCGTGGTACTCGACCTCAATCTCCCCCGTATCGACGGCATGACCGTACTCAGGGAACTTAGGAAAACTGACTGCGAGACTAAGGTACTGATTCTGTCCGCACGTGGCGAAGTATCAGATAAAGTCGCCGGACTCGATGCCGGCGCCAACGATTACCTCACCAAGCCGTTTCATCTGGACGAGCTTGCGGCAAGGATTCGCAGCCTTACCCTAAGACGCTTTACACAAAGCGACGTAGTTTTAACCTGCGGAAAGCTCAGCTTTGACACCAAGGCGCGCATCGCTTCCGTGGACAGCGAGGCTTTATCTCTTACGCGCAAGGAAACGGGAATCTTGGAATACCTGATGCTTAATCAGGGGCGTCCGGTAAGTCAAGAGGAGCTTATCGAGCACGTTTGGGATAGCAGCGTAAACAGCTTTAGCAACGCAACCCGCGTTCATATCTCGTCACTCCGCAAAAAGCTACGCAGCGCTTTGGGATACGACCCGATTCGCAATCGGATTGGAGAGGGCTACGTTATGGAGGATAGCGAATGAAAAGGCTTTCGCTGCAATGGCGCATAACGATTATGACGGCACTGCTCACGTGTGCGGCGTGCGTGCTGACGAACTGCCTGGTCGGCTATACGGGCATGCGCTACATGGATGCCATCGGCAGTAACATCTCGGCCTTTAACGCAACCGGCGAAGATTCGCCCCAGGCGTTCGACCCGACGAAAGCGGTCCCCGATGACAGGGTCACGATCGTCGTAAACGACGCACAGGAGTCTTTTGGCACGACAGCCTGGTACATCACGGCTGGAGTCACACTCCTTGGCGGCGTGCTGGCATACTTTGTGAGCGGCCGTGCACTCAAACCGCTACGGGATTTCGCCGCCCAGGTAGAGCGCGTGCAGCCTGACAACCTAAGCGAAATCAGACTCAGTGAAGATGTGCCCACCGAGCTACAACGATGCAGCGCCTCTTTCAACGACATGATCGCCCGTCTTGGCGAAGGATTCTCTGCACAGCGTCAGTTTACCGGCAACGCCGCACACGAGCTGCGCACCCCGCTCGCCCTTATGCAAGCACAGATTGAACTATTCATCTCCGAGCACTCCGGTTTGCAACCCGAAACAGCCGAGCTGCTCGGCCTGCTACAAGAACAAACCGAGCGCATGTCTCGAATGACCAAGGTATTGCTTGAGATGAGTGAGCTCCGCAGCGTTCCTTGCGAGGACGATGTTGAACTCGGTCCCTTGTCCGAAGAGGTCCTCACTGACCTTGCGCCACTTGCCGAAAATAGGAGCATAGCCCTCAACTGTGCTGGAGACGCTTTAGTAATCGGGAGCGACACGCTCCTCTATCGGTTGCTGTTCAACCTGGCCGAAAACGCCATCCGTTACAGTCGCTCCGGCTCGACTGTCAATGTCTCCATCAGCGACAGCGACAGCCACGTGCTCCTGCGAGTCAAAAATGAGGGCCCGGGAATACCCAAGCAGTACCGAGAGAGCATCTTCCAGCCGTTCTTTCGTCTAGACAAATCCCGCAGCAGGGCATACGGCGGCGCAGGACTCGGACTAGCGCTCGTTTGGGAGATTGCAGCTCTTCACGGTGGCACAGTGGAGGTCGAAACAAGTTCCGAGAACGGGACCACCATGCTCGTAAGCCTTCCAAAACGATCCGCAGCGTCAACCGAGCAGTAAAACGAAAGGGGTCCCGAGCAACAGGAGTACAATTGCTGCTATTGTTGCCAGCTGTTGGGAGATGGAAGATGGACTGCGATGGCTACCCATGCGTTCCCATGCCGTTGATGTGCACTGCCTTTGTGCCGGGGCAGATTGACGCTGCGGTTGCAGGCATTTCCGACCCCGATTCACGCACCATCGCCACGGCAGAAGCGCTGTACTTTCGCGGACAGGCCGCCCTCGCTGCCAAGACGGCGCGCCCCTATCTTGACGCCACCGATTCCGCACTGCGCTATTCCGCATGCTTTATCTGCGGATACGCCAGCCTGTCGCTCAACCGTATCGCCGACGCCCGCCGTTGTCTTGCGGGCATCCTCGATACACCAACTGACGAGGAATCACCCGCCGTCCACGCCACGCATATCCTGTTCGCCTCGGCCGCAAGCGTCCTGCTGCACTTGTCTTCCCCATATTCTGCCGAAGAGTTTTATCCGCTTGCGGCGCATCTGCCCGAAGGCCTGCGCCTGTTCGCCAGCTACGTGATGGCGCATGCCCTGTACCTGCGCGGCGAATATGGCCGCAGTCTGGGCATGGCGGAAAACGCCCTGATCATGAAACAGGGGAGCTATCCGATCTCGGAACTGTTCCTGCACCTGGCAGCTTCCATGGCATGCATGAGTCTCAAAGACGTCGACGCCGCAAAAACGCACTTCGGAGCCGCTTGGAACATTGCGCGCCCCGACGGCCTTATCGAGCTCATTGGCGAGCACCACGGCCTTTTGCAGGGGCTCATCGAGGCATGCCTAAAATCGCAATACCCTGACGATTTCGCACGTATCATCGAGATTACGTATCGATTCAGCTACGGCTGGCGGCGCATCCACAACCCCGATTCGGGCGAGGACGTTGCCGACGATTTAACGACCACGGAGTTCACCATGGCCATGCTCGCCTGCCGCGGATGGACCAACGCCGAAATCGCACGCCACATGGGCGTGTCGCCAGGTACCGTTAAAAATCGACTGTCCAACGTGTATGCAAAGCTTGGCATCGGCACGCGCACCGAACTGGTCGCGCATATGCTGCGTTAGCGGCCAGACTGCCTAGCGCGGCACGTGCGCCCCGGAGCCCCGGCGCTTCGCTCGCTCAAATTGGACATTTTGGCCCTCGGACGGCACTACCGTGACAGGATGCCTTCTCGCAAAATTGGATTATTTCCACCGATACCTGCGGGATGGGAGCCAAAGATGCTTGATCGCCGTTCGTTACTTGTTGCCGGAGCGTCCTCGCTGGCGAGCATTATGTTGCCGCGCGTGCCGGGAAGCGCAAACGCCTTCATATTGCCGTTCGCCCCCGCCGAGGCATACGCCGACGAAGATGATCCCTTCAAGGTCTTGGTGCTCTCGCGCACCATGTTTGGTGTGGTCGTGGTCGACGTCGCCAACAAGAATACGCCCATCACGGGTGCCCAGGTCACGCTCATATCGCGCTATGCCGCAGGCAAGCAGCTCACCGCCACGACCGATGACGAAGGCACGGCCATCTTTGAGGTCGCCCCTCTTTCAGAAGGCTACGTGGACGAGGCAACGCTTCTCGACGCGTACGACTTTAACGGCGGCATCTCCATTAGCATGGCAGGCTACCGCGATGTCGAGATTCCCCTTGCGCGTATCCAGGGCGGCACCGCTATTACCGCACCCACACGTCCGCTCTCCGATGGCGAGCCGTACTTTCGACAGCTCACGTTCGACGAATGGGACATCCAGTACGCCGACGCCACGTTTATGGCAATGCCAGCGGACGAAGCAGCAAACGACCAGCCCGACACGCACGCTTTTACCGTGCAGGCTCATCTACCGCAGGGCGGGCAGGCAACGTTGCATATCAATAAAGTGATGCCCGCTGCGGGCAGCTCACCCGAAACCGTCACGCAGATCGGCCAGATCAAGGCCAGCGCATCGGGCGCGGATAATCTGGCGACGTTCACGCTTGAAGACACGTTCCTCGATGCAGCTTCGGGCCTTCTGGAGGAAGGGTGCAAGCTGCGCTTTATGCTCGACTACCAGGGCAAAACCTACACGCTCTCATCCCCTATGGCCGTTGTCACCGCGCCGGCCGCAAAGGCGGAATCGGGCTCGACCACCATCATTCCCACCACCATGGACCAAGAGATCACTCCGTTTGATTTCCCCGCGGCGTTTCCCGGTATCGGCGGCAATAAGTTCACGTGCTGGATGCCCACATTTCCCATTCTGTTCGATTTCTCGTTTGCTGGATACGTGCTGTTTGGCGGAGGGTACAAACCAGCTAGCTATATGAACGATTCGGGCAACCCTGATCCGGAATACTGGAAGAAATCGCCGCGCGAGTCGGGCGCCAAGCAGGCAAACCGCTACCTCGACGAGATGGAGGGGAAGTGGAATCAGTACAAGAGGATGAGTGCCGGTTCGGGCACCGATCCAAGAAACACCAAGCTCCTTCGCCACCATTGCACGCCGCTGTTCACGATGGATATCGCCACACAGCTGTACGGCTCGCTCGCCTACGATTGGGTGGGCAAAACCTGGGGTAACAACAACGACCCCGCATACGGCAATATTAAGGCCCTCTTCCAGGTAAGAACCGACCTCAATTGGACCGAGCAGTTTACCCTAGGACCGGTGCCATTTTTCCTAAACGTCAACCCCTGGGTGCTGGCAAAACTGGCGCTCGCCGTGGGTGCCCACACGCACGGCAGCGGCGCGGCGTTTTTTAAAAACATTTCGCTCGACTATTCAAACACGTCGGGCTCGTTCACCATCCAGATCGGGCTTGCCGTCACCTTTGGCGCCGGCGTTGCAGGCGTCGCTTCGTCTGCCGTGCGCGGCGCCGCATCCCTCACGCTGTTCATTGGGTACGAGAAGGCAGATGGACACCAGCTTCCGCGACTGCGCGTAGGTGCAGACGTCGATGTCGATGTGATACTCCAATTCGTAATGTTCAAGTGGACCACCAAGGCTTGGTCGGGGTCGTGGCCCACGCTCATCGATTCGTGGAATATGTCGGTGAACAATGGCGACCAGTATGTGCTCCAGCGCTCTGAGCTCGCATTGGGTGGAGATACGCCTTATACGCTGGATGCCTGCTTCGGCTCGGCCGGCAACATTGAGGCGGGCGGCGTGCCGCAATTTATCGCATCGGCCACCATCGTCACCAACGCCGAACTGCTCGCACGCGCCGAGGTTAAGGCCGCTGCCGTAAACGCCGCGCCTGTCGTGCGCGATTGGGATCGGGCGGTCACGCGCATTGAGCTCGAGGCGGATGCAGAAAGCGACGACACGGGACAGATCGAGCATTTCGTCCATGCACTGATAGAGAACGACGAAAACGCCGCGCCGATGTATGAGTACACCTACATCGGTCAGGCAACGAACGCCGTTGCGGACCCCAACGCCAATTCTGCCGGTGTATCGGAGGACGAGCGTGGCGGCATCAAACCCTCGAGCGACAACGTGCTGTTTACTGGCGTGCTCAGCGAAGCCCACATGAAGCTGGCGATTATTGCCGGCGTAGAATGCCTGTTCCGTATCGCCTCGGTGCGCTACGGCGACAATGGCCGCTCGCGCCTGGTGGTACACACAAAGGCAAACGGCACGTGGTCTGCCCCCACGCCCGTGGACTTCCCCCTTGGCTTTGGCGAGGGCGACGTGGAGCGCGACGGCATATACGATTACGACTTCGACGTGGTGGAATATACGGACGGCAGGGGAAACAAGGACGCCTACGTGCTGCTGGTCTCGGGCGAGCGCCCCGCCGGTGACAACACCCTTTTCGATGCGGCGAGCACAGCCGGCATACTGTCCGTTGTGCGCCTGCGCATAAGCAACGACGGAGTTCGCGTGGTGTCGCATACGTCATGGCGCAGCATCTCGCGCGGCCGCCTTCAGGAGGATGGCTACCATTGCCTGCAGTGCCCGCGTATCACGGTGGGCAAGACGCTGGTCGACGGGCGCCTGTCGGGCGCTTACCTCCACCGCCGCGGAACCACCGCAGAGAAGGCGCTCGGCAGCGAGGCTGAGGTTGCGTTGGAATGCTTTACCCTGTGGTCGGACGTTTCGGGCGACAGCCTGACGTTCCGCCAAGTTCTCCGCTTTCCGCAAGCACCATCGAGTATCGAGCTGGGCGAGCCCGAGAATATCAACGGCAAAATGGTGGTGCCCGTTGCGTACGAGACCGCAGACGGTTGCGGCTGCGCATCGTACGCCGTGATCGGCCAGTCCATTGCGGGCTGGGGCGTTATGTCACCAGATGCCACAGTACCCCACGCGGTGCCGTGGCCGCAGCACACGGGCTTTTTGGCTACCGTCAACGAGCAACTGCAGCATATTACTTGGACGCGAGGCGCATCGGCATTTGCAACGCAGCCCGTGGGTGCAGCAGGCTGTGGCCCGGCATCGTTTAGCGTAAGCAACAACGGCAGGTGCGTGCTCTATGTAGAGAACACCGATGGCAAGGTGGGGCAAACCTACGACGAAGAAGGCAACCCGGTAGCAGTGATGGGCAAGCACTTCCGCATCTTCGCCAGCACCTTGGCAGGCGATCTGTTTACGGAGCCGTTCGTGATGTGCGAGCTGGACCATCCCGTCGATCAGATAACGACATTTTTGACGTCGGGGAGCATGCTCTCCGCGCTCGCCACGCACATTGTGAGCGCGGAGAAGAGCGAAGCAGAACTACACGGCATCGAAGTGCCCTTGGTGGCGTGTGCCACTCCGACGGGCGCAGTCGCTACCTCGGGCGCGGTGGTGCCCGGAGCAGCAGGTGAATCCTTCATGGTCACGGTGCGAAACGACGGCAACACCTTGCTGACCGCCGGCACAATCGATCTGTACCGAGAGGGCTCCAGCCAGCCGTTCTCCAGCGCATCCATCGGGTTCGGAGCGAACACACGCATGGCATCGATCTACGATCCAGAGCTTGCCGAGGACGCTTCGGCCAACGACATGGCACACGTGAAGTACGCGCTCGAAACGCTGGGCACACCTTTTGCAACGCACCCGCTGGTAGCCGACAGTGGCAACGCCGTGCTGGCACCGGGTTGCACGGCACAGTTCCGCATGAGCTTCGCCATCCCCGAGAGTTGGAGCGATGAAGTGGGCAAACGTGTAACGCTATATGCGAAGGCGCGTAATCTGGTGGCGCTCGATCCCGTAACGCTCGAGGAAATTCGACCGGGCGCAAACTCGGCGCTGGGTGCCGTGCTGCACGAGCTTCATGCGCCCGACGCGGCATGCGAACGCTCAGAAGTTCAGGTCGGCGTATGCGACAACGCGGATACGACGGGGCTTCACGATGCACCGATGACGGTCGACGGCGAGGGCGGCACGAGTGGAGGTGGCTCCGGCGGAAGCAGCTCCGGTAGCGGCAGTGGCTCTGGCAGCGGCAAGGATCACGGCAATAACAAGCGCCCCGGAAAAGCGGGCCCGCTCGCCGGCACGAACGATGTCAACGCTCCCCTCATGGCAGCCGCAGCAGCACTCGCCGCGGCTGGTGCCGGCCTTGTCGCCTACAGCGCCCGCCGCACGGCACTCGAAGCCGACACCGCCAATGAGGCCAATTCGGATAGGCCTCGCTAGCTCCTAGTTACTTTTGCGAGAGACGCCGGCTCGGCTCATCGAACATCAAATGGGCTAGTTCTGGATACCCAGAGCCAGCCCGTTGCGAATTAGATGTCGTCAGAGGAGTCGAGTTCTGCCTCGAGCTTGGCACGGCGTCTTTTCGCCGTGAAAAACGTTACGCACAGGCCAGCAAACGTGGCCGCGAAAATCGTCGCACCGCAGAACACGCCCGTGGCCAGGTTCGCCAACCAAAAGACGCTTTCGAGCGGTACGATCTGCACCTCAGCGATACAGCGCATTGCGGCAATAACAAGCGCGAACGCGGCGCCGCTAAGACCGCTGAGAAGCAGGAAATATCCAACAGGAAGATGCTCGGTTTGCCCAAAACGATTGGTATCGACATAGCCCTTCCGCGTTTGCAGTCCTGCGCAAATCAACATCACGAGAACGAGCCACAAATACATGGCTGCCTCGAACGGCGTTGCAAAGCCATGCGGCATTTCACTGGCGTCGCTGTGAACCCACGCAACCTGTCGAGCTATAAACTGGTAGAAAAATATCATCAACATGCCAAACGAAAGCAGCACGAAACCAATCTTGTAGATCTTCGCGCTCTCAGCCTCCAGGCGCTCATCCTTTGGGCCGGCATATTCACGCCACTTTTGCACGCTTTTCAGATCTTCAAATTTCATAGTGGACTCCTAAAGAGCGTTAGGGTCGACGTCGATCCCGTCTTCCCAAAACAGATCGTTCAACGTAACGCGTAGCGTTTTACAGATTGCCACGCACAAATTGAGCGTGGGGTTGTAGCCGCCCGCCTCGATAAGACCGATAGTCTGGCGCGTAACGCCCACGGCCTCGGCCAAGTCAGCTTGCGAAAGGCCAACCGCCGCGCGCGCCGCCTTCATGCGTAGGTTCTTTTTGCCCGGCATGGAGTTCCTTTCGTAGTAATGGACAGATATCCGTTGCAACATGGCAGAAATATATTGCATCCATCAGAAGATGTCAACTATATCTGTCATTATGGAAACCATGTTCGTCATCGCCATGCGGACATAACATTTTCGATTCACTATTCAAGCTTACTCGGACAGAACCGACTCGGTTTTGTCCGAGTAAACGAATCTCCATCGAACTCCGAACGATTGTTCGATGGATTTCGTGTTGGTTGGAATCGCCTATAGGCTGGGCTATGCTAACTTGACTATCTATATGACTTAAACGCAGCAAAGGAGCACCGAGAGAGCGAGTATGGCAAAAAACACCGCAAACTATGGTAACGACAGTATCCGCCAGCTCAAGGACGAGGAGCGCGTTCGTCTGCGCCCCGCCGTTATCTTTGGCTCGGACGGACTTGACGGTTGCGCGCATGCCGCCTTCGAGATCCTGTCCAACGCCGTTGACGAGGCGCGCCAGGGCTACGGCAAGCTCATCACCCTTACCGCCTTTCGCGATGGTTCCATTCAGGTAGAGGACAACGGCCGCGGCTGCCCGCTCGACTGGAACCCCTCCGAGAAGCGTTTTAACTGGGAACTCGTCTTTTGCGAGCTCTACGCCGGCGGCAAATACAACAATAACCAGGGCGGCGACTACGACTTCTCGCTCGGTACCAACGGCCTGGGCTCCTGCGCGACTCAGTACGCTTCCGAGTACATGGACGTCACGGTTTGGCGCGACGGCAACAAGTACTCCCTGCACTTTAAGAAGGGCAAGGTCGTCGGTGCCAAAAAGAAGGCACTCGAGATTGAGCCCAGCGACGAGAACCGCACCGGCACCACCATCAAGTGGCGCCCCGATCTTGAGGTCTTTACCTCCATCAGTATCCCCCACGATTGGTATCGCGAGACCATGCGCCGCCAAGCCGTGGTCAACGCCAACGTGACCTTCCGCCTGCGCATCGAAGGTGACGATGGCGAGTTTTCCGAAGAGGACTTTTGCTATCCCAAGGGCATCGAAGACTACGTGCTCGAGAAGGTCGGTACCGACTACCTCACCGAGCCCTTTTTTATCGAGGCCGACCGTCGCGGTCGCGACCGCGAGGACCTACCCGACTACAATGTAAAGATCACCGCGTGCATGTGCTTCTCGCGCACCTTCATGATGCAGGAGTACTACCACAACTCATCGTGGCTCGAGAATGGCGGCTCGCCCGAGAAGGCGGCCCGCAGCGCTCTGACCAGTGCCATCGATGCCTACATTAAGCAACAGGGCAAATACAACAAAAACGAGAGCGGCATTAAGTGGCAAGACGTCCAGGACTGCCTAGTACTGGTGACCAACTGCTTCTCCACCCAGACGTCCTATGAAAACCAGACTAAGAAGGCCATCAACAACCGCTTTATCCAGCAGGCTATGACGGCCTTCTTTAAGGAGCGCCTCTCGACTTACTTGATCGAGAACAAGGACGCCGCCAACAAGATCATGGAGCAGGTGCTCATCAACAAGCGCTCGCGCGAGAATGCCGAGAAGACGCGCCAGAGCATCAAGACCAACCTGCAGCAGAAGACCGATATGGCCAACCGCGTGCAGAAGTTCATTGACTGCCGCTCCAAGGACAAGAGCCGTCGCGAGATCTACATCGTAGAGGGCGACTCGGCAGCTGGTGCCATCCGCACCTCGCGCGATGCCGAGTTCCAGGGCGTTATGCCCGTCCGCGGCAAGATTCTCAACTGCCTGAAGGAGGACTATCCGCGCATCTTTAAGTCCGACATCATCATGGACCTTATGCGCGTGCTGGGCTGCGGTGTGGAGATCAAGGACAAGCGCATCAAGAACCTGGGCGCCTTTGACCTGGATAACCTCAACTGGAACAAGGTCATCATCTGTACGGACGCCGACGTCGACGGTTATCACATCCGCACGCTCGTGCTCACCATGCTCTATCGCCTGGTGCCCACGCTTATCGACGAGGGCTACGTCTATATCGCCGAGTCGCCGCTCTACGAGATCAACTGCAAAGAAAAGACCTACTTTGCCTACACCGAGCTCGAGAAAAACGGCATCCTCAAGGAAATCGGCGACCAGAAGTGTTCCATCAACCGCTCCAAGGGTCTTGGTGAGAACGATCCGGACATGATGTGGCTCACCACCATGAACCCCGAGACGCGCCGTCTGATCAAGGTGGAGCCCGAGGACGTCACCAAGATGGAGACCATGTTCAACCTTTTGCTGGGCAACGACGAGGCAGGCCGCAAGCGCCATATCTCCGAGCACGGCAAGGAATACCTTGACCAGCTGGACCTGCAGTAGCAGCAAATCGATAACGACGGCCCATAAGAAGTTCAAGAGGAAATCGTGGCAAAGAAGAAGACGAAGAACCAGCCAAAGAAAAAGCAGGTCAACGCCGAGAACGTCATCGGCCTGCACTCCGAGGTCACCGACCAGCCGATCACGCAGACGCTCGAGGTCAACTACATGCCCTACGCCATGAGCGTCAACGTCTCGCGTGCATTCCCCGAGATCGACGGCTTTAAGCCCTCGCACCGCAAGCTGCTTTACACCATGTACAAGATGGGTCTGCTCAAGGGCGAGCGCCAGAAGAGCGCCAACATTGTGGGTCAGACCATGAAGCTCAACCCGCACGGCGATGCCGCGATCTACGAGACGATGGTGCGCCTGGCGACGGGCAACGAAGCGCTGCTTGCGCCCTTCGTGGAGTCGAAGGGCAACTTTGGCAAGTACTATTCGGGCGACCTGAGCTACGCCGCCTCGCGTTACACCGAGGCCAAGCTCTCCCCCATCAGCGCCGAGATCTTCAAGGACATCGACAAGGACCCGGTCGACTTCGTCGACAGCTACGATGGCGCCATGAAGGAGCCGCGCCTGCTGCCCACCACGTTCCCCAACATCCTTGTCTCGGCTAACAAGGGCATCGGCGTCGCCATGGCGTCCGACATCTGCGGTTTCAACCTCAACGAGGTCTGCACCGCCACGATGCACTACCTGCAGGATCCCGACTGCGACCTGCTCGAGTATATGCCCATGCCCGACTTCTCGACCGGCGGCGAGATCATCTACCGCCGCGAGGAGATGGAGAAGATTATCGAGACCGGCCTTGGCAGCTTCCAGATCCGCTCCCGCTGGCGCTGGATTCCCGAAGAGCGCATCATCGAGGTCTACGAGATCCCCTACACCACCAAGACCGATGTCATCATCGAGCGCATCGTCAAGCTCTCCAAAGAGGGCAAGGTCAAGGAGATCGCTGACATCCGCGACGAAACCGACCTCTCGGGCTTGCGCATCGCCATCGACCTTAAGCGCGGTGTCGACCCCGACAAGCTCATGGCCAAGCTCTATCGCTCGACCACGCTGCAGGATTCGTTCTCGTGCAACTTCAACGTGTTGGTCGACGGATATCCCCGTGTTATGGGCGTGCGCCAGATTCTGCACGAGTGGGTCAAGTGGCGTATTGAGTCCACACGTCGCCGCATTAACTTTGACCTGGGCAAAAAGTCCGAGCGTCTGCACCTGTTGCACGGCCTCGAGGCAATCCTGCTCGACATCGACAAGGCCATCGCCATCATCCGCGGCACCAAGCTCGAAGCCGAGGTCGTGCCCAATCTTATGAAGGGTTTCGACATCGACGAGACTCAGGCCGAGTTTGTTGCCGAACTTAAGCTCCGCAACATCAACGAGGAGTACATCCTCAACCGCACCAAGGACATTGCAAAGCTTGAGGGCGAGATTGCCGAGCTTGAGGAGATTCTCTCGAGCGAAGACAACATCAAGAAGGTCATCAGCGACGAGCTGGCCGCAGTCAACAAGAAGTACGTGATGCCGCGCCGCACGGGCAGGATCGAGCCCCATGAGGTTATCGAGGTAAGCTTGGAGCCCGAGGTCGAGGAGTACCCGGTCACCATCATGCTCTCGCGCGATGGCTACCTTAAGAAGATGACGGACCGCGTGCTCAAGAAGGCGACCACGCTCAAGTACAAAGACGGCGACAAACCCTTTATCGAGTTCCCGTCCTCCAACACCCACGAATTGCTGGTCTTTACCAACAAGAGCCAGGTGTACAAGTGCAAGGTTGCGGCGTTTGAGGATACCAAGTCGGCACAGCTGGGCTCGTACCTGCCGACCGATCTTGAGATGGAACCCGACGAGAGTGTCATCTGGGTCATCGACCCCGAGGACTACAAAGCCGACGTGCTGTTCGTCTTTGAGAACGGCCGCGTAGTGCGCGTCGCGCTTTCTGGATACGTCACCAAGACCAACCGCAAGCGCCTTAAGAACGCCATCTACGGCGGCAGCAAGCTGCTGTATGCCCAGGTGCTCAAGGAGGACCGCGACATCGCGCTGGTCTCGAGCGACTACCGCCTGATGAACTTCAACACGTCGCTGCTCAAGACCAAGACGACTACCAACACGCAGGGTGTCCAGGCCTTTACGGCCAAGAAGGGCCGCTCGGTCACCACCGTCGGCACAACCGAAGAGATCCTTGGCGCCGGCGTCTCGGCCGAGAAGTTCACCGCGCAGAGTCTGCCCTCCGCCGGTGCCCTCATGAAAGAAAACGACATGCCGAGTCTGTTTGACTAGGACGACGGCAGTCGAACTGGTCCAAGCCACAAACCAACGGGGCCCGGAGCGCAGTAAATGCTGCGCTCCGGGCCCCACTCGCTGCAACGTAGTCGGAATAATAGGAATATAGGAATCCCCGTTTTTCACTCCTGCAACCCCACGGCACAAGGCATGTTAAGCCGTTAGCAAAACTTGCAAAAGTTAGCAAAAATTGCAAAAATTAGCAAAACTTGCAAAGGAGCCACCATGGAGTACAGCAAGAATCCCTTTACCCCAACATTTGGAAGCGTCCCTCCCTTTCTAGCGGGTCGCGAGCATATCCTGCGTGACATCAACCGTGGCTTTATCAACGGCCCGGGAGATCCCAACCTGTCGACCATTTTTACTGGCGCAAGGGGAACGGGCAAGACGGCGCTTCTCTCGCTCCTTTCAGAAACGGCGCTTGAACACGGCTGGATCGCAGCAAATGTCTCCGCCATGCCAGGCATGCTCGAAGATATTATCGAGCGAACCAAAGAAGCCGCAGATAGCTACCTCTCACAGCCTCACGCGCGCATAAACGGTGTTCAAATTGGCCCAGTGGGCATCGATTGGACATATGCTCAAGAGGCTCAGGGCAACTGGCGCACGCGCATGAATGGCATCTTTAAGCAACTCGAAAAACATGACATCGGACTTCTCATCACCATCGATGAAGTCACCGTCGATCTCGAAGAAATGCTTCAATTTGCCTCTGTTTACCAGCACTTTGTACGCGAAGGTAAAAAAGTTGCCCTACTCATGGCAGGACTGCCCTACAAAGTATCGGCGTTGCTGCGTAACGATTCCGTCTCGTTCCTCAGGCGTTCCCAATATCATCAGTTGGGACGAATCACTGACGTTGAAATTGCAAACGCATTCCGCAAAACCGTTGAGGCCGGAGGCCGCTCAATCACGCCAGAAGCGCTCGAGGATGCCGTGAAGGCCGTCGACGGATTTCCCTATATGATGCAGCTCGTCGGATATCGCACATGGGATGTTTCGGAGAACTCGCCCAAAATCAGTGCACCTGATGTACAGCAGGGTTCTCTGCTTGCCCGCATGGAGCTGCGCGATCGAATTCTCGAAACGACCTATCGGGAGCTTTCCGATAAAGACATTGAGTTTTTGCTCGCGATGCTGCCCGATTCTGGCCCCAGCAGGGTCTCGGAGATAGCCAAACGCATGGGCGTCGCCAGCAACTACGCAAGCCAATACAAACGCCGCCTCCTGGAGGACGGCGTCATTGGAGAGCGCGGGCGTGGTCTCGTTGGCTTTGACATTCCCGCGTTCAGGGAATTCTTGAACGAGAAGGCGTTTTAGCACGCCGGAATTGTCCGCGGAAGCATCAACGCATGGCAATCAGCATTCCTCTTGGTAAGGATAGCAAGCATTTTCCACCAACACCGATTGCCATGCGTTCTTCTTGTCCTTAGGCGAGCTTGCGAGCGAGCTCTCGCACCTCTTCCAACTTGGGCGAGGAGGCCATGCTGTCGCGCTCGGTCATGCCGCTAACGGTGACAATGCCCTGGTCCTCCCACTTGCAGTACGCGCATGTGGCCCTGTACATAGCAATCGCCGCATCATAGACGCCCTCGCTGTGGCTATCGAGCAAAAGGGCCGTCTTGGTGAACGGGAAGCCTGTAGCACCGAAGGCGTACAGGCGGTCGATGGCGGCCTTCTCCTGCGCAGTGATATCAAACCAGTAGATAGGCGAAGCGAAGACAACCGTATCGGCGCCTTTCAGCGACTCGATCACGTCGGCCATGTCATCCTTCTGCACGCAAGTGCCCTCATGGGCGAAGCAATACTGACACCCCAGGCAACCAGCGATTTTCTTGCTGGCAACACGGACGACCTCGACCGTATTGCCGCCCTCACGCGCGGTCTCGGCAAACGCCTCAACCATGGTGTCGGTATTGGCGCCCTTACGCGGGCTGCCGCTCAATACAACGATATTCATAGAAATCTCCCTCCTTCATGCCGCAGGCGCGCGGCACACATTTTGTTGTAACCAAAACAGATGGAGCTATGCAGTCGTCCGCAGACGACATCTCTCGTTCGTGTTCTCTAGACACAATCTCATTGCCTGACAACTCCTCGACTGTCTTGATTCTCTCTCCGAGAATTGAACAGCAAATCGTTGCTCGCAAAGTATCGAGTGTGGGAAAATTAACTAGAGCTTTCTCCTGCTCGTATGAGCGTTCGCGTGTATGAGCCTGGCCGAATCGGGCAGGCACAATATAGATCCACGGAAACCGGCCTACGAACAAGGAGCGCCTTATGTATGGACAGCATGTTGCACCGCAAACCCATAACAAACGCACTGACCTGTCTATCCGCAACGTCAAGCTTCATGCAAGCGCCAGAGTCGCCGCCTTCGGAGTAAGCATTCTTATGGCAGGGCAGCTTTTGCTACCCTGTGCAGCACTGGCGACCGAAATACCCGAACCCGATGTCGCAGCACCCATCACCTGCGACGAAGTCAACGCGGAAGGCAGCCTCACAGCAACCACCCCCATCGATCATTACTACGATTTGGAGCTACCCCCCTGCTTTCGAGTTGGTCCAGAACGAGGCTCTTGTATACGATTTTCCCGACAAACCCGAGGACTTCATCTACGGGCTTAACGACACCGTCCATCTCTTCAAAATCGACACCGATACCGAAAGCCTTATAAAAACCGAGAACCCCAAAGAGGCCAGCGTCTCTATTGCCCTGACCATGATCGACAATCACGTTAGAGCAACCGTAGTCTTTACAGGCAGTTACGCCGACGACCAAATCCCTTACAGGCTGGACCTCAACAGCTCAACCTACCTTGGCACACACGTTGACCGTGACTTCGACAGCGGGCAGGTGATTATGCACGAGACGCGTCACGATTACTACATCCGTTACGTCTTCGACAGTGACGTGCACTTGATTGCAACCGATACGAGCGGTTCCAAACCCGAACCGGAAACCAAGCCCGAGCCCGCACCACAGCCCGAAGCAAAAAAGCCGACGGCAAATCCTGTTTCCACCAAGGCAGTAGCGGCAGTTAAACCAACCGGGACCACCCTACCCGCGACGGGCGACAACGGTGCGATGGCAGCCGCCCTGAGTGTTGCCGGTGGTGTAGTTGCGGCAGTTGGCATTTCTGCAACAAGGCGTCGCAACCGCTAGCCAGCATTTCGTACCCCGCAGACAAAGCTCTATCCCCGCTCCGATGAGCTTTACTCACCGAGAAGTTTCTTCCCCACGGAAATGAGTTTCTTCCCAACGGCCGCCTTCACGCCAATCATTACAACCACGTGAGCAGTGCGGGGTTCGAAATCCGCAGCGAAGATGTCCCCCGATGCCCGCATTGCGGCTGGCAGCTCGTGCCGTGGGTACGCGACGACGCGTTTCTGCAGGGCGCGGCTTGGCGCGAGAGTCTCGAACGATACGAGCGCTTCGTGCGCGAGCGCAGTAGTAGCCGCGTACTGTTGCTGGAGCTCGGCGTGGGCGAGATGACCCCCGGCATCATCACGCTCCCGTTCTGGAGCATGACCGCAAAGCTGCCGGATGCGCATCTGTTAAGCGTAAACATCTCGGGCGACTCGGCCCCGCTGCAGCTCGATAGCAAGGCAGAGGCGATCCAGGCCGATTTGGGCGCACTGCTCTCGGTGGCGCGGACATGAACCGTGCGCTGGATATGCTGAGGTTCAAATGCTGATACTACGAACAGGCGATTCAGGATAGCAGTGAGAATAGGGTGAAGGCGCTGATTCCCAACGATTTGCCGGAAGAGATCAAAGGAGCCTACGAGAACGCACACGTTCGATAACGCCGCCAAAGGAATCTGGCCACCACTCAAATAAGATTACCGCCATCTTGCATAAATAACGCCATGTTAAGGTGCCTGACGCCATCCCTCTCCTGCAATAGAGGATCAAGCGTGAACAAGTAACGCGGATACCCATCCCTAATGTGGCCGAACGGCCTGTACTCGCGCTCCTCGACGCCTCTGTCGGCAATCGACATAGAGACCTGGATGTAGGCGTAAGCATTGCGCCTACGAGCGATGAAGTCACACTCGAGCTTCCCAATACGGCCCACAGAAAGCTCGTACCCGCGCGATGCAAGATAGAGGTAGAGCACGTTCTCCAACGCCGGCCCGTAGTTAATCCTCGCATCCGTGTTCATAGCGAAATAGAAGCCGGGATCAGCCAGGTAGTACTTCTCTTCGCGGATAAGCGATCGCCGAGACTTGAGATCGAACCTCGAGCAGCGATAAAGGATCTTCGCGTCAACAAGAATCTGGATATACCGATTGAGCGTTTCGCGCTTGATGGGAATCTTCTCGACATCATTGAAGTACGCAAGGAGGTTCTTCAGGTTCGTCGGCGCACCAAAGTTGTTGATGAGATACGTCTGGACGGCATCGAAAACCGAGACATTCTTGATCTTGTTGGAGTGTTTTACGTCCTTTTCAAAGATCTCATGAATAACACTCTTGATATAGGTGCGCTTTTCATCCTCGCCCTCATACTCCAGCGCTTTGGGAAATCCTCCAAGGGTCAGATACTCGGTAAACTCTCCCACGAGAACGTCATTGACAGGCTTGCCGAGAAAACGCTTCATATCGATATATTCCGCAAAGTCGAGTGGGAACACCTCGAACTCGATATAGCGACCCGTCAGCTTTGTAACAAGCTGCCCAGAAAGCAGATATGAATTCGAACCGGTAATGAAGATGGACCAACCGTCATCTGTCCGGTAGCCGTTGATGAGCAGCTCGAATTCTTTGACGTTCTGAATCTCATCGATGAAGAGATACTTCGTCCCCTCAGTGTCTGCTGGGGTCGACATGTCAATCAGATTTTCGAGCTCATCGGTCGTCTTGACCTTCCTATTCTCCCGTGAGTCGAGGTCGATATAGATGATGTGGTCGCTCGCTACACCGGATTCCACCAGCTCGTCTGCGATTGATTGCATGAGACAGGATTTACCGCATCTGCGAACACCGGTAATCACCTTGATCATCCCGTCATCGTGGTAGAAACCACGCATTCGCTTCAGATACTTTTCACGTCGGTATATACGCAAGATGCGCCCCCTTTTTTTCAGCGTCCATTTTATCAGTTATGGGGGTACTTTTTTACATTTTATAAAAAAGCGTACCGATAACTTATTCTCACTTAGTTTCGGAAGTCGAGCAGGCGGTCGCGGTAGTACCCGTACTGCGCCCGGCGTACCTCGATTTCGGCGGGGATACCGTCGGTGAGCGATTTCGTTAGGGAGTCGAAGCGGTCGAGGATGTCGACGACCTTCTGCTGGGTGCCGATGGATGGGGCGGGAATCTCGACCCTCGATAAGTCCACAAGCGCGGCTTCGATTGCCTTTTCGATTTAGCGTATTGCTCTTCAGATCATCGTGGTGTGCTCGTAGCCGCGCTCCACGAGGAGCCGCTCGGCAACGTCGAGAATCTTCTCGACCGTCTCCTCCGGGTACTTATTGCGTGCCACGGGCACCTCCGTCCTTGTTATCGCGATAAACATACCATGAGTGGCGTACGGGTCGAGAAGGGCTGGCGCCAAAAGAGCCCAACGGCCGTTACAGCTTCGTTAGAAACGCGCCCCACCATGGATGGTGAACCCGAAAGGTAAGGCGCGCGGGCACGGCGACTCGGCCCGCGCGCCCGGAAGAGAAAGGACGAACCCATGGGTTACATGCTCGAGACGCGCGGGCTCACCAAGCGCTTCGGCAGCGGCGACCAGGCGCAGGACGCCGTAGCCGACGTGAGCCTTCATATCCGCGAGGGCGAGGTGTACGGGCTGCTCGGCCCCAACGGCGCCGGCAAGTCGACAACGCTCAAGATGATCTGCGGGATGCTGCGGCCGACGGCCGGGGAGATCCTCTTTGCCGGGCACGCCTGGCGCCGCGAGGACCTCTACGCAATCGGCAGCCTCATCGAGGAGGCGCCGCTCTACCCCAACCTCACCGCGCGCGAGAACCTGCGCGTGCGCACCACGCTGCTGGGCCTTCCCGAGAGCCGCGTAGATGAGGTGCTCGCCGCCGTGGGCCTCGCGGACACCGGGAAGAAGCGCGCCGGGCGCTTCTCGATGGGCATGCGGCAGCGCCTGGGACTCGCGCTGGCGTTGATCGCCCGGCCACGCCTGCTCGTGCTCGACGAGCCCACCAACGGCCTCGACCCCATCGGCATCGAGGAACTGCGCGACCAGATCCGCGGCTTCGCGGCGGCGGGTACGACGGTGATCGTCTCGAGCCACATCCTCTCCGAGGTGCAGCAGATGGCTGACACCATCGGCATCATCTACGGGGGGCGCCTCGCCTACGAGGATGCGCTTCGGTCCGGGCAGGACCTCGAGGAACTCTTCATGAGCGTCTGCCGGGAGGGGCGTCGAGCGCGCGGGGAGGTGGCGGCATGACGGGCGAGAAAGGCGGCCTGCTCGCGTGCCTGCGCGCCGAGGCCCTGAAGTCGCGCCACGCAGCACCGGTTCGCCTGGCCGTGCTCATGGCGCTGCCGATGCCGCTGCTCGGCGCGATGCCCTACCGGGGCGTGCAGATCTTCAGCGCGTGGAACTACTGGTACGCGCTCTTCCTGCCCGTGTCTCTCTCGCTCGTGGTGGCGTGCGTCGCGCGGGCGGACGCGCGCACGCGGATGCGGGGGCTTCTGGGCCTGGGCTTCCCGCTTAGGCGCGCCTGGTGGGCCAAGGCGCTCTGGTGCCTCGCGCTCTGCGCGCTCTCGAACCTCGTGGTCTTCGGCATCTACCTCGCGGGATCGGCGTTCTCCTCGCAGGGCCTCACGGTCGCGGGCACGCTCACGATGCTCCTCTGCGCGCTCGTCAACACGGTGACCGCGGCGTGGATGATCCCCGCAGGGCTCTTCCTCACGGCGCGGCTCGGCATGCTCGCGGGCATCTTCTGCCCGCTCGCCACGCAGCTCGTGGGTGGGTTCGCCTGGTCGCTGATGCCGCTGCCGCAGCTCTTTCCGCCGTCGGCGAGCATGGTCATCCCCACGAGCTTCATCCCCGTGCTGCCGAGCGGCGAGCCACTCGCGGCGGACATGGCGCTCGGCGGGGCGCTCGCGGCGGACGGCATGCTCACACTGGCGGGCCTTGCGGTCTGCGCGCTCGCGTTCGCCGCGCTCACGGCGGCGGGCGCGGCCTGGTTCGCGCGCTCCGAGGAGAGGTGATGGCCGTGACACGACTCTCCGACCCGACGCCACGCATGACTCTCTCGCGGGCCCTGCTCTCCGAGGCCCTGCGCCTGGCGCGCTCCCCGCTCGCAGTGGTGCACCTCGTCTGCGGCCTGGCAGCCGGTCTTGCCTGCGGCGAGTACTTCTCCATAACCCGATGGGACCCGGCGCTGGGCGCGGACGCCTACGCCCAGTTCCTCGGCGCCCTCATGCCGCTCATGTCCGCCATCGTCTGCGGGCTCGCCGTGGACGAGGAGCGCGCTGCCGGGCGCCTCGCCAACCTCACGGCGGTCCCCTCGCGCGGGCGTGCCGTCGCGGCGAAGCTACTCGCCCTTGCGGCGCTCGGCGCGGGCGCGCTGGCCGTGGCGCTCGGCGTGTTCGGGGCCGTGCTCGCCGTCGCCGGGCGCCTGCCGCTCGGGCCCGCTCCGCTTGCGGCCGCCTGGGCGGGCATCGTGCTGGGCAGCCTGCCCCTCTACGCGCTGGGGCTCGGCGTGGCCCTGCGCCTCGGCCGCAACGCCGCCATCGGCGCCGGCGCGGCGGGAATGCTCCTCGCGTTCTTCTCAGTGGGCGGACTTGCGCACGGCCTCATGACCGGCGAGCTCACCGGTGCCCTGGCGACGCCCCTGAGCTGGGTGCCGCTCGCCTGGCCCGCGCGCCTAGGGTCGCTCGGGGTGGAGGCCTTCATCGACGCCGCACGCGCGGCGGGCCCTCTCCTCACGACTGCGCTCGCTGGCCTCGTGCTCACCCTGGCAGCCGCCGCCGTCCTTATCGCCTGGTTCTGCCACTTCGAGGACGGGAGGGCAGATGCGTAGGAAGCCGCTCGCCGCCGTGCTCGCCCTCCTCTCCGCAGCGCTCGTCCTGGGCGGGAATGCCCTGCTCGGCGCCGGCTGGGGGTCGACGCTGCGCTCGATCGCCGACCGCGTGCTGCCCAACCCTGAGATCGCCATGTGGGCGCCCGCGCCCGCGGCTGCGCGCGGGGCTCTGGACCGCTGAGCGCGGCGCAAGTACAATGCCGACGGGAGTTTCAGGAGGTCGAACATGGCGAGGATACTGGCAGTGGATGATGAGCGGGCGATCCTCGACGCGCTCGCGCGCGTCCTCGGCCGCGACGGTCATGAGGTCGTCAAGGCAGCGGACCCGACGGCGGTCCCGGGGATGGACCTCTCGCGCTTCGACCTCGTGCTCTGCGACGTCATGATGCCGGGGCTCGACGGCTTCGAGCTCGTGCGGCAGATCCGCCCGGACTTCGACGGGCCCATCGTCTTCCTGACCGCGCGCGTGGCCGAGGAGGACGCCGTGGCCGGCTACGGCCTGGGCGCCGACGACTACGTCCGCAAGCCCTTCGGGGCCGCGGAGCTGCGCGCCAAGGTCGCGGCCCATCTACGCCGTGAGCGCCGGCCGCGCTCGCACGCCCTCTCCTTCGGGGAGGTGCGGATCGACCTCGGGGCGCGCGGCCTCGCCGTGAGCGGCAAGGCCGTGCCGCTCACGCCCACCGAGTACGCTATCTGCGAGTACCTCGCCCGCCACCCCGGGCAGGTCATGAGCCGCGCGCAGATCCGCGAGGCAGTGCTCGGCTGGGAGAGCGACGCCGACGACGCGGCCATATCCATGCAGGTCAGCCGCGCCCGGAGGAAACTCTCCGAGGCCGGCGCCGATCCGATCGCGACCGTCTGGGGGATGGGGTACAAGTGGCAGCTCTGAGGACCGGGGCGCGAGGTCGCGGGGGCATGCCGCTCTCCTTCGTCATCGCGCGCTACTTCGCCTACGCGTTCGCGGCGGTCGCCACGGCGTGGCTCGCCTCGTTCATGGCGCTCTCCGCGGCGATCAACGCGGGCTTCGTCTACGAGGCAAGCTGGGGGCCGGCCAATGCGCGCGAGGTCGCGGAGGGCCTGGCACGCGACGGCGTCTGCGGGCAGCAGGACGTGCCGACGGCGTACCGCTACCTCATCCTGAATAAGGACGGATACGTGCTGATGACAGACCTCGAGGGCACGCGGCTCGAGGACGCGACGGAAATGGCCCGTGCGGCACTCGCCACGGATCCGGGCACAGTGGAGATCGAGGGCGGGGGCTCGGGCCTCACCTACGCCGCGTTCCCGCTCAAGGGCGGCGGGGCCTGTGCACTCGTCAGCGAGTACCTGCCGCAGTGGGTCTCGCGCGACCTCGCCGGCCTGCTTCCCAACCCGCAGAACCTCATGCTCGTCGGCGCCGCTGCGGGAAGCGCGCTCGCGCTCGCGCTCGTGGCGCGCCGCGCGAGCCGCGTGATCTCGCGCAAGATGGCGCCGCTCGCGGAGGCGGCGGAGCGCGTCGGCGCGGGGGAGCTCGACTTCGCGGTCGGCAGCACCAACGTGCGCGAGGTGAACGACGTCCTCGCCGCGATGGACGCCATGCGGGCCTCCCTCGCCGAGTCGCTCGAAGCCCGCTGGGCCGCGGAGCGGGGGCAGCGCGAGCAGGTGGCGTCGCTCGCCCACGACCTCAAGACGCCGCTCACCGTGCTGCGCGCCAACGCCGACTTCGTGGCGGAGGAGCTGGAAGACGAGAAAGACGCCGACCTCGCGGCCGCCGCGCGCGACATAGCCGGCAGTGTCGAAAGGCTCGACGGCTACGTGCGCCTGCTCATCGAGGCCTCGCGCGGGTCCGACGGGGCGGAGAGGCCCCCCATGCGGCCGGCCGAGCTCTGCGAGCAGGTCCTCGCCGAGGCCGCCCAGATCGCCCGGGCGCGAGGCGTGACGCTCGACGCGGCCACGGGCCCTGCTGTCGCGGGCGCGCCCGAGGCCCCGCTCGACCGAACCGCCCTGGCGCGAGCCGCCGCGAACCTCGTGGCCAACGCCGCCGAGCACGCGCGCTCGCGCGTGGCGGTCTCCTGCGACGTCGAGGGCGGCCACCTCGTCATCGAGGTGTCCGACGACGGACCGGGCTTCTCTCCCGCCGCCCTCGAACGCGGCTGCGAGCGCCTCTTCACAGACGACTCCTCCCGCTCCTCGCGCGACGGAGGCCGCCACTACGGGCTCGGCCTCCACGCCGCCTCCGAGGCCGCGAGCGCCCACGGGGGCTCCGTCTCGCTCGCCAACAGCCCCTCGGGCGGCGCGGTGGCCACCATCGCGGTCCCCCTGTGAGGGCCTAACGACTCAGGCCCTCACACCGGAGTGCCTCGCAATCAAACGCTTCCCGGATAATAATACCCGTTGCAGGGATCGCCCTGGCTAGTCGCCGCCCATGCGCATGAGCATGTCGGCGATGCGAGTCGCCATCTCGTCCGCCGCTGGAATGAATCCTTACTCCCATTCCTCCGAGTACCGCCCCATGCCTTGTCGTCTTGAAACACGGGGAGTAAATGGCGAAATCGCAGATGAAAGGGAGTAAAAAGGCAAAGAAAAAGCCTCCATTCCAACATGGGAACGGAGGCTCGATAATTGAGTTTACTCACCAATGTCGCTGGTGGCTTTGCCGTGACTCTCGTACGAAACGAAACTCAGCGGCACAGTGCGGCACTCAAAAGTGCAGGTCAGAACCCTGTCAGCCTACTCCCACTCAGTGCCTAATCCAGTCCGAGTGTTGTCGATGCGTGTCGCGTCGTACCGTCTAAGGACTGAATCGTGCGCAATTTGGGCGAATCAGGCCCTTGATTCGCGATTTCGGGAATGACTCA
>CATYDM010000001.1 GCA_958405195.1 uncultured Collinsella sp. | reverse complement strand
GCCCGTGGGTTATACCCTAAGAGCAAACCACCCTTTTTAAGGGTGGTTCTGATTTGTTGAAAACGCGGTCGCTACGTCCGCGCCGGGTCCAGACGGTCGGCAATCATCCGTGAACGGTATTTGTTCAAAAAAGAACAAAGATAAACAAATAATTCTTGCAGTTGATGTTCGAATGTGTTCAAATAAACATGAACAGTGAAGAACCGCACATTCAGATGCCCGGACCTGAACGCGATTCAACACTTCCAAACAGAAACTACGCACCTGCGTATCTCTCAAGGAGGATGTCATGAGGGTTGTAATCGCTTCCGATGCCGACGGTATGTCGATGAAGGAGTCCATCAAGGAGATGCTCATCGCCGACGGTCACGAGGTCGTCGACTATTCCGAGACCCCTGCCGCGGACTTTGTCGATTCCGCGACCGCCGTTGCCAAGGACCTGCTGGAGCACAAGGATTCCCAGGGCTTCGCATTCGATAAGTACGGCGTCGGCTCCTATATGGCCGCCGTCAAGATTAAGGGCATGGTCGTCGCCAACATTTCCGACGAGCGTTCCGCCTACATGACCCGCGAGCACAACGGCTCGCGCATGGTCACCATGGGCCCGGGCGTTGTGGGCACCGAGGTCGCCAAGAAGATCGCCCGCGAGTTCCTGCGCGCCCAGTACGCCGGCGGCCGTCACCAGATCCGTGTCGACATGCTCAACAAGATGGCCTAACGAGAGCCACCGAGAACTCGAACTTCTACCTCAACTTGTGAATTCAGACGAAAGGACGTTCTGATGAAGAAGACCATCGCAATCGGTTGCGACCATATCGTTACGGACGAGAAGATCTATCTGGCCGACCGCCTGGAGCAGGCTGGCTACAAGGTGCTCGACTGCGGCACCTACAGCCACACCCGTACGCACTACCCCATCTACGGTAAGGCCGTGGGCGAGGCTGTTGCCAGCGGCAAGGCCGACTTTGGCGTGGCCCTGTGCGGTACCGGCATCGGCATCACCAACGCCGTCAACAAGGTTCCCGGCGCCCGCTGCGCCTTGGTCCGCGACATGACCTCTGCCCTGTATGCCCGTCGCGAGCTCAACGCCAACATCGTGGGCTTTGGCGGCAAGATTACCGGCGAGTTCCTGATGGCCGATATCATGCTTGCCTTCCTGGAGGAGCCCTACGAGAAGACCCCCGAGCACGATGCCCTGATCGCCAAGATCGATGCCTGCAATAAGGCCGATGCCGAGGCTCAGGCCGACCCGCACTTCTTTGACGAGTTCCTGGAGAAGTGGGACCGCGGCGAATACCACGATTAGCGGGTATCCGGCGTAATTAACTAGTCCGTTGACGGCTCGCGTTTCTGTGATGGGGCGCGGGCCGGTTTGCTATCAGCCCTATTGGCCCAGCGGGCTGGACGTGCATTGTTCTTTTGTTTGCGGCGCTGCCTCATTACCTTTCTGCTAAAGGCACGACGTTCACAATGGATCGTGCGAGATGATATGTGAAGGAGAAGATTCCCATGGAGTTTGTTCTTGATAACGGCTCTGTCCGCATTGCGTTGAGCACGGCTGGCGGATCGTTCACTTCTATTGCGGCCAACGGCCGTGAGTACCTGTGGCAGGGTGACCCGGCGGTCTGGTCGGGCCAGGCACCCATTTGTTTCCCGATCTGCGGCGGCCTTCGTGACGGTCGCGCAATGACCATGGGCGGCCGCGAGGTTAAGCTCGCCCGTCACGGCTTTGCTCGCAAACAGGAGTGGAAGCTCGAGGAGCAGGGCGACAACATGGTCGCGCTGAGCCTAAGCTCTGCCGACCATGCCGAGTTGCTCGAGCAGTACCCGTATCCGTTTAAGATCGTTGCTCGTTACACGATCGATGCGGCTAAGGTGGCCGTGTCGTACGAGGTGACCAATGAGGGCACCGAGGACATGCCGTTCTTTGTGGGTGGCCACCCTGGCTTTAAGTGCCCGCTTGACGAGGGCGAGTCCTATGACGACTACGAGCTCCATTTTGATCAGCGCGAGGCCGCCGAGCTCTGTACTGCCGTTCCTTCGACGGGTCTGATTGATGTTGAGCATCGCAGCAAGAACCCCATGATCGACCAGAACCTGCCGCTGACCCACGAGCTCTTCGACTTCGCGGAGACCATCTTTGACGTGCTCGAGAGCCGCGTGGTTACGCTGACCAAGAAGACCGAGGACAAGGGCGTGCGCCTGACGTTCCCCGATATGCCGTACCTGATTGTGTGGAGCAAGCCCGAGGGCGACTTTGTGGCCGTGGAACCGTGGGGCGGCCTGTCCACCTGCTCCGACGAGGACGATATTCTGGAGCACAAGCGCGGCTGCCTGGTGGCCAAGCCGGGGGAGACCGTTACCCGCGGCTTTGAGATCGAGATCCTTTAACGAGCTATCGTATGCTTGGGGCCGCGCGTGTCGTGCCCCGGAAACAGGAGTTCAATATGATTCTGACCGTTACCATGAACCCGTCGATTGATACGCGCTATCAGCTCGACAAGTTGATCATCGACGACGTGAACCGTGTGACGCCCGAAAAGACTGCTGGCGGTAAGGGCCTCAACGTGAGCCGTGTGCTGCTGCAGTTGGGCGACGATGTGCTCGCGACCGGTCTGCTCGGCGGTCACATGGGTGCCTATATGGCCGAGCTCATGGATGTCGATGGCGTCAAGAACGACTTTGTGCCCATCGCTGGCGAGACGCGCATCTGCCTGAATATCCTGCACGAGGGCAACCAGACCGAGCTGCTGGAGAGCGGCCCGCAGATCGCCCCGGCCGAGCTCGAGGCCTTTACGGCCAAGTTTGCCGAGCTTGCAGCGAAGGCGGACGTTGTGACGCTTTCGGGCTCGCTGCCGCGCGGCGTCGATGCCGGCTACTATGCCGAGCTCGTCAAGATCGCCGAGGAGGCGGGCGCCAAGGTGCTGCTCGACACCTCGGGTGCATCGCTGGAGGCCGCGCTGGAGTCCGACGCTAAGCCTGAGCTCGTAAAGCCCAACCTGACCGAGATTAACGGCCTGCTGGGTACGTCCTTTACGACTGATGATGTCGATGCCCTGCGCGAGGCGCTCGCCGCCGATGGCCGCTTTGCCGGTATTCCCTGGGTTGTCGTTTCGATGGGCGCTGCCGGTTCGGTGGGCTTCCATGAGGGTCGCGCATTCCGCGCCAAGACGCCCGCGATTGCGGCTGTGAACGCGACGGGTTCCGGCGACTCGACCATCGCCGGCTTTGCGCATGCCATTGCTGCTGGTGCTGACGACGTCACGGTGCTCAAGACCGCCAATACCTGCGGCAAGCTCAATGCCATGGATCCCAAGACCGGCCACCTGGTCATGGATCGCTGGGACGAGGTCTACAACAGCGTTGTCGTGACTGAACTGTAGGGTTACGCGGTTTTACCAAACCGCGTAACGGCGCGACGCTGCAAACGCCCCTAAGCGGCAATCTGACGTTCAATCGTCGGGCATGACCAAAAGGTCAATGCCCTCCTCTTTCACGTCACCTTGCTCGCTTAGGGGCGTTTTCGCTGTCGTTGCCAAGACACCGGCGTTGCCTTGGTCGCAAGTAGTCATTGGGGACGCTCTTTAATGACTAGTCGTTTAAGAACGCCCCTTAAGAATGACCCCAATGACTACACTCAAAAACGGCGCCCGCCGGCGATGTTGCCGGCGGGCGCCGCTGTCGCGTAGGCGCTATTCGTTGAGTGCGTGCGTTCGGGCTCGCTGCTACAGCGAGTCGATAAAGCGCTGCTGGGCGGCGCGTCCTGCCTCGTCCCACTTAAAGACTCCGGCGTTGTCGAGCACGTGACCAAACACCACGCCGACCTCTTCGTGCAGGATATCGATGGCGTTGTCGGCCGTAAGCTCATCGGCGCGGCGGGCAAAAACGTCTTCGGCCCATGCGGCGTGGCTGCGGCATAGATCATCGCCCTCGAGCGCGCTAGCAAGGTCGTAGCTGGCATCGGCCTTGGCTGCCAGCAAGTGCTCGCGGACAGCGCCGAGCTCGGGAACCAAGCGCGGCGGCAAAATGGCCAGGCCCATGACCTCGATCAGGCCGATGTTCTCCTTTTTAATGTGGTGGTACTCGGCATGCGGGTGGAATACGCCCAGCGGATGCTCGTCAGTCGTGATGTTGCAGCGAAGCGCCAGGTAGGCCTCGTAGACTTCGCCGCCGGCATTGCCGCGCGAGTCGACGCGGCGGATGACGGGCGTCACGGTGTTGTGCGCCACGCCGTCGGCTGTGTGCGCGATGACGCCCACAGACTCATCGGTCCACTCGCGCCAGGCGAGGATAATCTTCTCGGCGGCGTCGAGCAGCTGGGCGCGGTCGTGCGAGCGCAGTCGCAGCACCGAAAGCGGCCACTGCAACACGGTACCGCTGACCTGGTCAAAGCCGGGCACGCTAAACTGCGAGACCTCGGCGGCGTGCATCATGGGGAACTCGTGCGCGCCGCCCTGGAAGTGGTCGTGCGACAGAATCGAGCCGCCCACGATGGGCAGGTCGGCGTTGGAGCCAATAAAGTAGTGCGGGAACAGGTCGACAAAGTCGAGCAGGCAGGTCAGCCCCTTGCGGTCGACGTGCATCGGACGATGCTCGGAGCTCATGGCAATGCAGTGCTCGTTAAAGTACGCGTACGGGCTGTATTGGAAGCCCCAGCGCTCGCCGTCGAGCTTAATAGGGATAACGCGCAGATTCTGGCGGGCGGGATGGGCACCGCCGTCGGCTGCAGCGGAGCGTCCGGGATAGCCCTCGTTTTCGATGCAGAGCTGGCAGGCGGGATACTTCTCGCCCGTGTTTTTGGCGGCGCCGGCCGTGGCAATATCGCGCGGGTCCTTTTCGGGCTTTGACAGGTTGATGGTAATCTCGAGGTCGCCCCAGTTGGTGGGGGTGCTCCATTTGATATTGCGCGCGATGGCGGCACGGCGCACGTAGCCGGCGTCGCAGCACAGGCCGTAGAACCAGTCGGTCGCGGCGCGGGGCTCGTTGACGCCCATGCGTCCGTTGAACTCCTCGTTTACAACCGAAGGCCTTGGCATGAGCGCGCCCATGATGCGCATGGCGATGCGGTCGCGGCCCGATGCCGTGTCCTCGGCGGCGCCGTTGGCAACAGCCGCCTCGGCAAGCGCGGCAAGTGTGCCTTCAAGGTCAAAGTTGGGCAGGGTGTCGGGGTGCAAGAGCGAGAGTTTTTCGACCTGGAGCGCCCAGGCCATGTCGAGCGCCGGGCCCGTAGCACCGATGCACTCGAGAATGGTGTTATACGCCCAGATGCGATCGTCCTGGCCGATCATCGATCGGTGGATAGCGTACTCGATCAGGTTCTGCGCGGCCTCGCGCACGTCAGTCATTACAGCCATGCCGCGTAAGCCCCCTTGTCAGAAATTGCGTAGTGGCGGGCAGAGCCCTCGCCCAGCCAGCCGTTCATCTTGGTGATAAAGGTGTCGACCAGGTCGAGCGGCACGAAGGCCTGGATGGTGCCACCAAAGCCGCCACCGTGGATACGGACGGCGCCACGGCCGTCGAGCACGTGCTCGGCCAGTGCCAGGGCATACATCGAGGGCTGCTCGGAGCCCAGCTTGGCAACGACATTCTGTAGGTACATGGCAGAGCTGGCGCCGGACTCGCGCGTCAGGACCAGGAACTGATCGATGTCGCCGGCGTTCAGGGCAGCCCAGCGCTTGTCTACCAGGCCGTTTTCGTACCAGTAGTGAACGGCGCGCAGGCAGGCGCGGTCGCCCAGCTTGGCGCGCAGCTCGGGGAGCTTGGCGTCAAAGTCCGCCACGTTTACCTCGCACAGGCGTGCCTTGCCAAACTCGGCAGCGACGTCCTGCATCTCGCGCGGAACGGCGGCGTAGTCGTCGGTGGCGGCCACGTGGTCGGCACCGACCTTAACGAGCACGAGCGCATAACCGTGATCCTCAAAGTTGAGCTCGAGCTTCTGGGTTTTAGGCTGAGCCTGGTCCTCAAAGTCCATGTAGGCGAGGCCGCCCAGGCACACAGCGGCCTGGTCCATCAGACCGCAGGGCTTGCCGTAATAGTTGTTCTCGGTGCGCTGGCTCATCTGGGCGAGCGCGACGGGCTCGATGGCGGGTGCGCCCCAGAGCGTCTCCATGGCGCGACCGTATGCCGCCTCGACAGCAGCGGAGCTGGAAAGGCCGCCGCCCGAGGGGACAGAGCAGGTGAAGGCGAAGTCGAAGCCCTGGGGCTCAACGCCCAGAGCGGCGATTTCGTGGGCCATGCCGCGGACGAGGCTTGCGGACGTGCCCTTCTCGGACTCCTGAACATCTAGCGTATCGAGCGTGATCTCAAAGGTGGGGTAGCCCTCATCGGCAACGCGGACCTTGTTGGTGTCGGTTGCCACGGCGATACCGTCGACGGCGACATCGAGCGAGCCGGCGATGACGTGGCCGCCCTCGTGGTCGGTGTGGTTGCCGCTGATCTCGGAACGCCCGGGCGCGTGCACGTAGAGCACCTGGCGGTCGCCGATGGGGCCAAACTCCTCCTCAAACAGCTTGGTGAGCGTGGCGAATGTCTTTTCGTCGGGGGTGGTCATGGGAGTCCTTTCCTTGGCGCGCACGGGTGAGTTTTGCGTCGTTATGAGTACGTTAACAACTTGAAGCGGCATGAACCAGGTGTTCACGATATCGCATGTTACGGGCTATGTTAACGTACTCATAACACAACGCTTGTCACTTTTTGAGAATCTGGTAATCGGTCGATATTCGGCCGTGAACGGTAACGCCGTATGGACTTATAAAGCAGAAGAGATGCAGGTCGAAAAAGTAGAGTACGTTAACATGCGTCCGACGATAGCGGGCCTCGGCGCGGGGTGTATCTCTGCCTGGGCCGGCATTCACGCTATTCAGATCTCGCAAGGGTGAAGGTGATCCTGTGGCAAGGCGCCCGTCCAACGATACAGGTACGCGTCCGGTCTCCATGGCCGACGTCGCCCGCGCTGCTGGCGTTTCGCAGCAGACGGTTTCGCGCGTCGCCAACGGCTTGCCCAACGTTAACGAGCAGACGCGCCAGCGCGTGCA
The DNA here is from genome assembly GCA_958405195.1 of uncultured Collinsella sp. Lineage (GTDB taxonomy): Bacteria > Actinomycetota > Coriobacteriia > Coriobacteriales > Coriobacteriaceae > Collinsella. The sequence goes on along the minus strand of CATYDM010000001.1, from coordinate 164,047 downwards.
GGCCGCTATGCAAGAGCTCGGCTTTCGTCCGAGTTATGCCGGTCGCTCGCTGCGTGACGGCCGTTACCATTCGGTCGGCCTGTGCGTCAACGATGTTACCAAGTTTGGCAACCTCTCAATGATCGATGGCATCGCCAGCGCTGCTCGCGAGCATAATTGCGCCATCACGCTGGTCGAGATGTCCAAGACCGAGGAGTTTTCGCTTGCCGAGGCCACGCGTCGTATGGCCGCATTGCCGGTGGACGGCATCATCATCGGCATGAGCCGCATGGCGCCCGATTTTGAGACGTTTGATCCACTGCCGGGCATTGGTACGGTCATTGTTACCATGTACGCGCATCCGCGGGTGACCACGGTCGATTCCGACCATTACGGCTGCTCGTTATTGCTTATGGATCACCTGTTTGAGCTGGGGCACGAGCAAATTCGCTATATTGGTGGCCCGTCGTTCTCGGTCGACGAGCAATTTCGTCGCGCCGGTTGGCAAGATGCACTCGAGCGTAAACACATCGAGCCGGCAGAGCCGCTCGAGGGCGACTGGTCTGCCAACAGCGGCTACGAGGCCGGCAGGTACCTGGCCGAGCACGATCACACCATGACGGCGATTTACGCGGCAAACGACCAGATGGCAAATGGCGCGATTGCAGCGCTGCGCGATAGCGGTCTGCGCGTGCCCGAGGACGTGAGCGTGGTGGGCGTCGATGACTCGCTCGATGATTTTGTAGCACACAACGAGCTCACGACCGTTCGATTCGATTTGCATCAGCGTGGGCGCGAGGTATTCGAGCATGCGGTTCCCGAGGCGGGTACGGCGGGCAAAACCGTTGCCATTCGTATTCCCGGCCAGCTCATTATTCGACATAGCACGGCAGCGCCGCGCGTATAGTTTTTGCAGGTCAACGGCGGTATATTCCGCCTCAATAACAATCGATAAGGATGCTGGCAGATAGCCGTGGCTATGAAGACGAGTGTTATGATAGACGGGTTCTTTTGTCTATCTAGGAGGCTTTGCCTGATGGAGATCACCAAGGATATCCGCTACATCGGTGTCGACGATCACGACATTGACCTGTTCGAGGGCCAGTACGACGTGTCCGAGAACGGTATGGCATATAACAGCTACGTTATCTTGGGCGATAAAATCGCTGTCGCCGATTCAGTCGACGGCGGTTTTGTTGACGAGTGGCTCGGCAACCTCGAGGCCGCGCTCGACGGCCGTACGCCCGACTACCTGGTTGTCCATCACATGGAGCCCGATCACTCCGCCGGCATTGCCGCCTTTATGGAGCGCTATCCCCAGGCGCAGATCGTGGCTAGCATGGGCGCCTTCCGCATGATGGTCAACTACTTTGGCACCGACTTCCCCGAGCGCAAGATGGTCGTCAAAGAGGGCGATGTGCTCGATCTGGGCGGCCACAGCCTGACCTTTATCGGCGCCCCCAACGTTCACTGGCCCGAGGTGCTGTTCTCTTACGAGGCCACCGACAAGGTGCTCTTTAGCGCCGACGGCTTTGGCAAGTTTGGCGCCAACGACATCGAGGATCCCGAGGGCTGGGCTTGCGAGGCTCGCCGCTACTACTTTGGCATCGTCGGTAAGTTCGGCAAGTTCGTACAGGCCGTCCTCAAGAAGGCCGCCGACCTGGACATCCAGATCATCTGCCCGCTCCACGGCCCCGTGCTGACCGAGAATCTGGGCTATTATCTCGATACCTATAACACCTGGTCGAGCTATCAGCCCGAGGACGAGGGCATCACGATCGCCTATGCGAGCGTGTATGGCCATCTGAAGGCTGCCGTCGAGGAACTCGCATCTGCGCTTGAGGCTCGCGGCCAGAAGGTTTCCGTCTTTGACCTGGCTCGCGACGATATGGCTGAGGCCGTTGAGGATGCGTTCCGCTATGACCGACTGGTACTCGCCTCCATCACCTATCAGGGCGAGATCTTCCCGTTCATGAGCACCTTTATCCACACGCTTGCCGAGCACGCCTATCAGAACCGTACGGTGGCGCTCGTTGAGGCCGGCTCTTGGGCGCCCGCTGCTGCCAAGGTTATGACCAAGGAGCTCGAGGGCATGAAGGACATCACCCTGACGCAGAACAAGGTGACTGTCCTGGGTTCGCTCAACGACGCCTCGCGCGCTCAGATCGAGGCCCTCGCCGACGAGCTGTCCAAGTAGCGATATTTTCACTTTTAACGAGCAAAACCACCACAAAGGGGACAGGCACCTTTGTGGTGGTTTTTGTTTAAGCGCCGGCGATGACGAGATTTGGGCGGGCGTCGTCAACGATTTCGGCGATTGAGGTGGCGACGGCGCCTTCGGGGTCTCGGTCCATCACGATGGCGTCGACATCGGTCAGCTCGGCAAAGCGGTACATGCCGCGTCCGTTAACCTTGCTGGCGTCCATGAGGGCGACGCTTTGATGGGCCGCGGCGATCATAGCCGTTTTGGTCTCGGCCATCTGCGGAAAGTCGGTCGTAAAGCCGCAGCTGGAGACAAAGGCGCCGGGGCACATGACGGCCAGATCGGCATGGACCATTTGGAGCGCCTGCATGGTGAGCGGTCCGTACAGATAACGATGGCCTTTGCGCAGCGCCCCGCCCAGCATGACGACATCGACCGAGGGCATGCTCTCGTCGATATAATCGGCGATGGTAATGTCGGCCGTGATAACGGTGATGCCGTTGCGCTGATCGAGGAGCCGGACGAACTCGAGCGCCGTGGTACCCGAGTCGACGAGCAACGTGTCGCCGTCATTGACGAACTCGATGGCGCTTTGCGCGATGGCCTGCTTGGCGGCGACGTTGACATTGATGCGGCGATCCTGCGTGGAAACAGTCAGACGCTTGTGGAGCGATACGGCGCCGCCATGCGTGCGGCGCAGCTTGCCAGACTCGGCGAGTGCGTCCAGGTCGGCGCGAGCGGTGACAGAGGACACGCCAAAGGTTTGGGCAATTTCTGCCACCTGCACCGAGGCGTTATGCTCGAGCATCTCCATGATGGCGGCACGACGCTCATCGGCGAAGGCTCGGGTTGTCGCATGGGCCATAGCTGCTCCATTCTCGGCCAAATTTGCAGGAATTGTGTTGACTCTATTTTCGTTCATTTTCTTTTTGAGTAAGAAAACACCTTTCGATTACTTATCTTTTCTATAAAAGAAAGACGCTGAACGCCCAAAATTCAATATCGAACATGTCCGCTCGGCTCAAATTCCTTCCGTTTACTTTTCAAAAACGACGGTATTGACCTGCATGGCTCAATATCTCGCACGTGTAAAGCCGCTGAATTTCATACAATGAGCGCAGCAAAACGCAAGGTAAAACGCCTTGTGAACAACTACGCCCGATGTCCAGATGCGGGCGAAGGAGAGGAGCAAACGCTCATGGCACTTGTTACCACCGAAAAGATGCTCAAGGACGCTCAGACCGGCCACTACGCCGTCGGCGCGTTCAACGTCGAGAACCTCGAGTTTGTTATGGCCGTTCTGGCCGCTGCCGAGGAGACCAAGTCCCCCGTCATCATGCAGACCACCCCGGGCACCATCAAGACCGCTGGTCTGGACTACTTCTACGGCATGGTCAAGGCTGCTGCCGAACGCGCTTCCGTGCCCGTCGCTCTGCACCTCGATCACGGCGATGGCTACGACCGCTGCATGCAGGCTTTCCGCACGGGCTACACCTCTGTCATGATCGACGGCTCGCACGAGTCCTTCGAGGACAACATCGCCCTGACCAAGTCCGTCGCCGACGCTGGCCGCGCTATGGGCGTGCCCGTCGAGGCTGAGCTCGGTAAGGTTGGCGGCAAGGAGGACGACGGTCCCGCGGTTGAGGGCGAGAGCCCCTACACCGATCCGGCCGAGGCCAAGGAGTTCGTCGAGCGCACCGGCTGCACCTCGCTGGCCATTGGCGTTGGCACCAGCCACGGCGTGTACACGAGCGATCCGCACATCGAGCAGTCCGTGGTCAAGGCCATCCGCGACGCCGTCGACGTGCCGCTGGTTCTGCACGGCACCTCCGGTGTGCCCGATGAGCAGGTCGCCGAGGCTGTGAAGAACGGCATCTGCAAGGTTAACTACGCCACCGAGCTGCGTCAGGCCTACACCAAGGGCTTCATGGCCTACATGGCCGAGAACCCCGCCTGCTTCGACCCCAAGAAGCCGGCCAAGGAGGGCATGCGTGAGATCACCGAGCTGGTTAAGATCCGCATGACCAACCTCAACTCTGTGGGTAAAGCAGAGTAACAGCAAGGGTACTCCGACTCGCTACATATCCCGGGGAGGGACGAGGGTTTAGTTCCCCAATCGTCCTCGGGCATGCAAAAAGCCTCGCTGCGCACTTCGTGCGGCGAGGCTTTTTGCCCCCTGCGGAAAGATTGGGGAACTAAGCCCTCGTCCCTCCCAGGTTGACCTACTCGAGGTCGTCGCCCTTGTGGCGTTGGGGCGGAAATGGGTGGGGCGTCAGGGCTTCTTTGTTGATGAGGGGTTAGTATGCCCGGGCTTGGTTGGGGAAGGTTTTGTCTAGGGATGCTTGGAGCTTATCGAAGGATGCTCGCAGGTTGAGGCTTTGGTTGGTTGAGCGTTTGGCTTTTGGGGTTGGGGAGTCGAGGAGGCCGTTTCTCTGTGTCGGGGGGAAGGAGAAAAGGTTTGCATGATTTAGGGATGGCTGCTGTGCTGCGTCGTTGGAAGAATGCATGCTTATGCGGCCTCCTCGATGTCCGCCAAAAGGTTGCGCACGGGGTGTGCTGCTAGGTCCCGTGCGTTGGCAGTATTATGCCGCGGCTGTTGCAAAGAAGCGCTAAAGAAAGGCTTAATCAGGTTTGATGTTGTGATGAAACCGCAGGTCAAGGCCATCAAGTAACACTCTTGAAAGGTTGGGGGCTTAAGGGCTTTCTAAGGTTTGTGACGCGGATGTGGCTTGCCTGTGTGGGGCGTGTGGACGGCTCGTTCCTAGCGCTGCGGTGCGGCGGCGCGTACTTGTTCGATGACCTTTTCCATCGTGGCGTCGATGCGGTCCTTTTTGAGTTCGCATTCCCAGATGGTTATAGGCGTCCAGCCCATTTGAGTGAGTGCTGCCACGGCAGCGCGGTCGCGCTCGACGTTGCGACGGAACTTTGCCTCCCAAAACTCAACGTTGCGCTTGGGCTGGCTAGGGTTACATTTGGGGCAGCGGTGCCAAAAGCAGCCGTTGACGAAGATGGCGATCTTGCGCCCGGGGAAGGCGATGTCGGGCTTGCCGGGTACCTTCCATTCCAAACGATAGCCCGTAAGGCCCGCGGCCCGCAGGCGCTGACGTACGAGCAGCTCGGGCTTTGTGTTCGCACGCTTGTTGCCCTTCATGGACTTTTTGATGGCGGCGCGACGGCGCACGAGTTCACGCTCGTCGGCGGAAAGGTCTGAGGTATCGATGCCGTCGAGCAGACCTGGTTTGGGGCGTTTCTTGCTGCGGCGCTTAGGTGCGCGCTTGGGTTTGGTGGCGGGTTTGTCGGCTGTTTTGGGCACGGCGTCATCGGCGGAGCTTGTCTCGAGCCGGTCTTCCTTCAGCTCAATCAGGGCATCAATGAGCCCCTTGTCGGCGGGCATCCACTCAACGGTGGCAAGCGAGGTGCGTGGAATCCAGCGGATATCGAGCTGGCGGTCATGTTTCTGGGGCTCGCCAGACTCTTTGGCCAGCGAGCAGTAGAAACACTCCATCGAGAGATGGAAATCGGGGTAGTCGTACTCAACGGTATAGAAATCACGCAGGTTGGTGACTTTGACCTGCAGCTCTTCCATGAGTTCGCGTCGCACGGCGTCTTCGGGTGTCTCGCCGCGCATGAGCTTGCCACCGGGGAACTCCCAAAGTCCCTGCATGTCGCCATAGCCGCGCTGCACGGCAAGCAGCTCGTCAGATCCTTCCTTGCGAATGATCCCAGCGGCAACATGAACAGTCTTCAACAGGAGTCCTCTCTCAGCATCAACACGTGGCAGGGTAGCTACCCGTACCTTACACAACGGTAAGGCAAGCGTAAGCCATATCGATGGTAGCCGACTCGTCTTCTTGCGACTATAGATGCCGTAGACTAATTGCAAGAAAGGACTCGGTATGCAAACCACGCACATGGCGACCCCGGTACTGGAGGCCGCGCATCTCGAAAAGGTATACGGAGCGCTGGGCAACGTGACGCGCGCGCTCAACGACGTCAGCTTTACCGTCAACCGCGGCGAATTTGTTGGCATCATGGGCGCTTCGGGATCGGGCAAGTCGACCCTGCTCAACTGCGTGTCGACCATCGATAGCGCCACAAGTGGCACGATCCGCATCAACGGGCAGGACGTAACACGCATGAAGCAGGCTAAGCTTTCGCAGTTCCGCCGCGAGGAGCTCGGCTTTATCTTCCAGGACTCCAACCTGCTCGATACGCTCACGGCACGCGAGAACATCGCCCTGCCGCTCACCATCGCCCGCACAAACTCGGCAGAGATTTCGGCCCGCGTGCAGGATGTGGCAGCGCGCCTGTCCATCAGTCAGGTGCTCGACAAGTATCCCTACCAGATGTCCGGCGGTCAGCAGCAGCGCGTTGCCGCGGCTCGCGCGCTCGTCACCGACCCCACCATGATCATGGCCGACGAGCCCACCGGCGCTCTCGATTCCAAGAGCGCTCGCCTGCTGCTCGAGAGCCTGGAGGCCCTTAACCGCCGCCTGCGCGCCACCGTGCTCATGGTCACGCACGACAGCTTTGCCGCCAGCTACACGAGCCGTGTGCTATTTATCCGCGACGGCAAGATCTTCACCGAGCTGCGCCGCGGCGACACCGACCGCCGAGAGTTCTTCGACCGCATTATGGAGGTCGTTGCCATGATGGGCGGTGAGGGCTCCGATGCTCTGTAAACTCGCTTGGGGCAACGTCCGCCGCGCCGGCCGCGACTACCTCGTCTACCTTTTGACGCTCACCCTGGGCGTCACGGTCTTCTATGCCTTTAACACCATCTCGATGCAGGTCGACATCGCCGGAATCGATGAAAAGGGCTTGGCGCAGGTAATGGGCAGCATGCTCGGCGACCTGACGTACTTTTTGGCCGGTGTCATGGCCTTTTTGATGGTGTATGCCAATAACTTCATCATGAAACGCCGCAAGAAGGAGTTTGGCCTGTACCAGGTGCTCGGCATGGGGCGCGGGCGCGTCGCCACGATCATGGCGCTCGAGACGGTGATCGTCTCGGTCGGCGCCTTTGTCGCCGGCATTGTGCTGGGCGTGGGACTCTCCCAGCTCATGACGTTCTTTACGGCCTCGCTCTTTAAGACACAGATCGCCAATTTCCACTTCTTTTTCTCGGTGCATGCGTTCAATCTGACCCTTGCCTGCATGCTCGTAATGTTTGTGCTCACGCTACTGCTGAACCTTCGCGCCGTGCGTCGTACCAAACTCATCGAGCTTATGGGTGCCGAGCGTCGCAACGAGAGCATCAAGACACGCAACCCCTGGATCGCGATTGCCATCTTTGCCGTGGGCGTGGTGCTTGTGGGCGTGGCCTATTACCGTCTGCTACGTGATGGGTTCCCGCTAACCGCGACGGACAGCAAGCTGCAAGAGGCCATGAACCAGTTTGGTATTACGACCGCTATGGTTACCGTGGGCACCTTTGCCCTGTTCTGGGGACTCTCGGGCATGCTCATTAAGCTGCTGCAGAGCCTGCGCGGCGTGTATTGGCGCGGCCTCAACATGTTTACCGTGCGCCAGCTTGCGGCCAAGGTCAACACGGTGTGCTTTTCGATGGGCGTCATCGCGATGCTCCTGTTTTTGGCCATCACTTCGGTGACGTGCGGTATGTCGATTGCCAACGTGATGAACGAAAACCTGGAGCGCTATAACCCTGTTGACGTGTCTCAGACGTATGCCTATTACACGCCCGATACGCTCGACTACTACAAAGAGTATGTCAATCCGTCTGAAGCCGATCGCATGGTGCTGGCCGATAGTACGGTCGATTTGTACCCCGCATGGCACGGTAAGGGCAAGTCGGCGGGCAACAACGACGAGACCGGCAAGAAGGTCAATATCGCCGATGTTGCCGGTGAGCATGTGCAGATCGATTCGTATCTGAGTTACCCAGTTGGCGGCTCGAATCCTTCGGTGACCCCAAGTGAGATGTGCAAGATCATGGGCGAAAAGCTTCCCAAGGCGTTCGGGGGTAGCAATGCCGATGCGATGGGTCTGTATGTGACGCCGGCGAGTCAGTACAACAAACTGCGTCAGATGATGGGCGAGGAGCCGGTGCACATCGGTCACGACCAGTATCTGCTCACGTGTGATATGGGCGGCGAGCTGGTCGACATGTACACCAAGTATATGGCTGGCGGCCATGCCCTTACCTTGGGCGGGCATGAGCTCAAGCCCGCAACCGATAAGTCGGACGAAGATACGGCGGCCATCGCCAACTCGGCGATGGGCAGTAATGGGGGTACCGTCGTCGTTGCCGACGAGCTGTTGTCCCAACTTAATCTGCAGCCGTATTCCAGTAGTCTGCTCGTTAACTACAAACAGGGGATGGATACGACCGAGGCAGACGAGAGTATTAAATACACTGTGCTCGACAATCTGCTCGTTGACGGCAAGGAGCCGGGGTCGTGGGGAACCTTCATCACACGCTCCGAGATGTACGCGCAAGCAGCGCAAATGAACGGTCTTATTAGCTACCTAGCCATCTACATCGGCTTTGTATTGGTCGTTGCATGCGCGGCGATTCTGTCGATTCAGCAACTCTCCAACGTGGCCGACGGTAGCCGCAGCTATCGTGTGCTGGCACAGATTGGCTGCGACGACCGCCAGATTCGCCATTCGGTGATGGCACAGCAGGCGGTATTCTTCCTGTTCCCGCTGGCAGTGGGCCTGGCGCACTCCTTTGTGGCACTTAAGGTGATCATCGAGCTGGTGAGTATTTTCGGAAATATGAGCATCGGCGGCACCGTTGGCCTCACCTGTGCAATCTTCCTGGCAGCATACGGTGGCTACTTCCTGGTGACCTACCTCATGAGCACCGGCATGGTGCGAGCCGCCATAGCCACCCGCTACAGCGAGTAACAAGCGGGCAAAATCGTCACAAAATCAGAGGCGTATGACCGCCGCGAAGGGACCAGGGGCCCTTTCGCGGCGGTTTTTGCCTATCTGGGGGTGTCTCAGATGCAAGTGAGTAGACTTTTCTGAACCTGCCGAGCACATCGCGACAAATACTCAATAAAACCGCAGGTCAGAGCCATGTCGTTTTGGGGTGTGCTTGGTCTCCTGCAAAAAGCCTACTCACTTGGTTTTTCTGCTAGAAGACCGCCACGAGGGAAGGCAACTCCCTTACGGCGGTTTGGACGTTTGCCCAGATAAAACCTACCAAAATAAACCAGTCCCTTTTTGGCAGGTTAGCGCTCCCAGAAGTGGAGGATGAGCGTGGTGCCTTTTAGCGGAGGGGGCATATTGATTAATTCGGGTAACAGTTTTTTAACGCTGGGGACGATGTTAAAATAGCCAAAATGCTATCTAGGAGCTTTGAATTTATGGCAATCGAGGCGGCTAATCTACAAAACGTGAATCGCTCGTTCCTCTGGCATTCAATTATGTTGTTTATAGGGGCGGCTGGTCTGTATTGTATGGCGCCAAGTATTTATGCGGGCCTTTCTGGCACCGTTCTTATCGGCCTGCATCTGCTTTCGGGCTTCTGTGTGGGTCTCATCTCTCGCCCCGTGAGACCGGGTATTTCCAAACGGCTTTTTGGACTTATGCTCGTAGATATTGCACTTCTTGCGATGTTCACGGTATCTCTTAATGTGTTTCATCAATTTCATGGTGTGGTTTCGGCGCTCGCGTTCATTTTGTTGTTGCTAGCCCCCTTGCTTGTCGCTTGCTGTTCTTGGGCGCTTGGCGGTGAATTCGCAAACATGCGTGCGGGATCAACGGGGAAACATGTAGTCGATGGCCCTGTTCTCCATGGGTATCCTGAGCTCGCCCTTTACAGCCCCGTTGTACTCTTGATTGCTTTGCTTGTTGGCCTTCAGTTTCTTCTCGCCCCGTTGATGGAGTCCGTCGGTTCTTTCCTTTCCGTTAACGCCGAGATGGGGGTTGCTGCCTCGCTCGTCGAACCTCTTGCGTTTGGTAATGCTGCCGTTGTTCTTGATTTGGATTGTTTGTTTTCGCGCAATATAAACATCGGTGCTGTGCTCCTGAGCTTTGGTGGGCATCAAGAGATCGCACTGCTTCTGGTGACTGTCTTGGGCAGCATCCTTGTCAGGGCCATAATGCGATCCTTACCCGACTTAACGAGCGCTTTTTCTGCGGATGCCAAATTAGGAGGAAAACGCTCTGCAGTTGCCGATATCCCTGCGACTTTGGGTTTTTCTCAAAGGGAGTCCGCGGTTTTCTCTATGAGGATAGAGGGAAAAACGTACGAGGAGATTGCTTCTGCCTTGGATATTTCCCCGTCTACCGCCCGTACCTATTTGTCGCGGGCCTTGACTAAAACCGGATATAAAAGCATTTCAGAGGCGACAGCTGGACTTCTTTTGTCAAAGGATACGTGGCATTTCGACGCAACAAAAGGCCATGATCACCGTTCAGAATCACTGAGGTCCTTATCGTCCAATCGGAGCTGCAGGATAGTCTTCGCCTGCTTCCTGTTTATGTATGCGTCTGGAATGGGCATCGAGGAAATCCTCATATGCTTCGGCTTTGAGCATGATGTGATAATCCTGTCGATAGCTATAGTGCTTTTGGCCCTGTGTTGCCATGCGGCTATACGGTGGATGTCTGAAATGCATTTGTGCCTTTCGCCCGAACTTTCTCTTTCTTCGGTGTCTGTGGGTGCTGGGGCAACGTTCTGGGTTCACGATGCGGTAAGTCGACTGTACATTTTCTTTGAGTCCGTTGGGAGCGGTGAGGCCGTTGACGGCCTTTTGCCTGCTTTACGCGTGACCGCGTTCCTTGTCGTACTTATCCTTCTGACTTATTCGCTGCTATCCTTGCGTGCGAAAGATGCAGTCCCGGCGGGTAATCGACGCGATGCCGCACGCGAGGTTTTCTTGAAGCTTGGCTTTACGCCACTTTATGCTGACATCATGGCATGCGTTCTTGATGGCAGTGGATCCACCGAGATTTGCGCACATCTTAACGTTGCTCGGGGAACCGTCAAAGAGGCTAAGAGCAAGAGCTATGCCTTGCTTGGAGTTCACTCGGAGCGTGAACTTAGAGATAAGGTATTTTGTCTTATAGCTGATGTTTTAGAAAATGGCAGGTAGAAGCCTGTAGACAAACAAGGTCACAAGTCCATCCCATACGTCTACAGACAGTTCAGACGATGAAGGCGATACTTCCGGACAACGGGTCCGACGATCCGTACGTTGCGAACCGGAGGTGCTTGCCGTGAAGACTTGTGATTGCCTCGCATATGTACGACTTAATTTAGAAGTTCTTGCGCGAAACCGGGGAATTATGTTGCTGACGGCGCTGCTCGCGCTCGTATTCTGCATCCCGGTTTTTCTATCCGTTCCAACGGGAGCAGATTATCTATATGGCAGAGGTTCCATCAAGGAGCAGAGGGCATTGTTGGTCTCTCAAGTCTCTGACGGCGTTTATGACACTGCCCCACAGGAGCTTAACAGCATCATTGCCGACGAAAGGGCGTGTCTTGATAGAGCGCTTAAAAGTAAGACAGACTCCAGAGGGTATTACGATGCGATTGCCGATTATGACAATCTATTGCTCAAGGAATACCGACTCGGTTATTTGAATGGCGTTGATTCGGAGCTATCGCTTGAGGCCCAAGAGCGTCTTCCCCGAGCCATAGCAATGCTGCCCCATCCGGAATCGTACGGCTCAACAACAAAAATGCCTGGGATGATTCTTCTTGCATATTATTGCGGCGCTGTTCCTGCAATAGCGTGGCTTTTAGTTCCGGTTCTCGTCCTCTATATGTCGCTTGAGGGGGATGGAAAGCGGTTCTACGATCGGGCTTTGTTGTCAAAGTTAGAGATGAATGCATGCCGCGTTCTCGTCTCTGGCATTGCATCGATGACGGTTTTGGTTCTGGCGTTGGCTCCCTGTTTTGTATTGGCAACGGTGCTTAACGGTGCCGGTCAGACGGAGTACCCAGTCGTATTCATTCAGTATGGTGACGTGGTCGAAAGAACTGTGTTAGTTCAGCTTGGGCTATTTGCTGTCTTTGAGGTTGCGTTGTCTATGATGTTTGCTTGTTTGGGCGTGTGCGTATACGCAGGAAGCAGAAACAGGGCCATTTCGTCCATGGTGGTCGCTCTTGTGGGGGGCATAAGCCAGCTTCCGTTTTATGCGAGCAAAGATGCTCCATGGCATGCGTTGCTGCCGTATATGGTGCCGAGCTATTCTGTCTCTTCGCTTGCACTCGGCGGCGCTTCTTACGCCAATGGAGCTGAGGTATCACTCGTTCCTGAAGCCAGTGCGCTGCACTGTTTCTTTGCCGTAATGGGCACGCTTGTTGTCTGTGCGTTGGGAATCATCTCGTTTTCGCGCCTAAAAAGCAAGAATCGCTGGGCCTGGAACCATATTAGTCCGGATAGTTTGGGCGAGAAAAGCTTGCTCTCTCTGTCGTTGGATGTGTTGACGGTTGGAAAAAACCAGCTGGCAAAGGGATTGCAGTTTGATATGCCCGCTGGCCAGATATGGGGTCTTGTCGCGCCAAATGGATATGGCAAGACTACGTTACTTAATGCTCTTTGGGGAGACGCTGGGCCATCAGTGCGCGTGTCAGGTTCTCTCTGTTTTCATGCAAAAGCATGTGTCGACTGTGAGGAAATGAGAAAGGAATTCTTCTTGGTTCCGAATGGGCCGTCTCTATTGATTCCATACATGACAGTCGCTTTCCATCTCGACCGATGCAGGCGAATTTGGCATTCACCTCGCACTTTGGACCAAGTGCTTGATCGCTTTGACTTGACTGGGTTGAAGAATACGCCCGTATCTAGGCTGTCTGATGGAAATAGACAATTACTCAATGTGGCGATGGCGTATATGTCCTATTGCGAAGTCGTCCTTTTGGATGAGCCCATGAATGCACTTGATGTGAGACACGTCGCAATCGTTTCGAATGCTCTTAGAGACGATGCGGGTAGGGGGGCGCATGTCATTATCTCTTCTCATCTAATCGGAAATCTCGAATCGCTTTGCGATGCTTCCGTATTGTTCACACGAGATGGCTCTCGTGTCGTTACCCGAGAAATGGGAGGTGATTCGAAATGGATCGGTAATGTGTACGCGCAGCTTTTCAAGACGAACGATAACAAAAACTAGGAAAGGAAGATGGCCATGAAGCGAAATGTAGCGAAGAACTATGTGAAGGCAATGTGCGCATGTATTATGTTCGCTCTGTCGATGGCCGTAATTCCCACTTATGCGTTGGCGCAACCAGATGCAGGTTCTGTTGCACCTTGTCGTCTTGTGACGGCGGATGTCTTGGACACCTACAAATCGTTCTCCACTGCAAACCACCCGAGCGAGAATATTGATTGCTTCGATCAGACATACAAGAGGCTGTCTTTTAAAACTTCGTATTCTCGTACGGGGCAAACGATTCTCTATACGGGTGCAGCGTTAAGCCCGCGCGGCAACGGGATGCCCGGGTTTGAGACAAAATATCAGTGCACATATCGTACCTGGTAGATAACTCTAGGATCGGATCTCTCCGAATTACTTTGCGGCGGACTTGTTTAACGCTGCTGCCCCTTCGTTCATCTCAATCTGTAACACCTGGCTGGCAAAAACGTCTCTACCTGTTACAGATTGAGACTATTCGACGCGCACTCTATAACTCGTCTCGATCTGTAACAGTAAGACGGCGATTTGTCCTCTACGCGTTACAGATTGAGGCGAATGAAATCATGAACCAAAAACCGCCGCGAAGGGAGACAACTTCCCCGCGGCGGTTGGCGTTTGCCCAGATAAAACTTGCCAAAATAAACCTGTCTCTTTTTGGCAGGTTAGCGCTTTCAGAAGTGGAGGATGAGCGTCGTGCGGTTTTGCTGCTCAGTTTTGACCAGGATGTTGAGGATGTGGGTCTTGACGGTGCCCACGGCAAGGAATAGCTCGTCAGCGATCTCTTGGTTCGATTTGCCCAGTACAACCAGACGCAAAACCTCGGCCTCGCGGTTGGAGAGCTTGTAGTCGCTGGGGACGTTCTTAAACGACTAGTTATTTAAGAACGTCCCCAATGACTACTTTGCGGGTAGTTAAAAGAGCCCCATCCTAAAATAGCTACCCCGCCAACACCGCAGGTAGAGCAAAAGTCAGCGAAAGCCCGCCAGAGCGAGCAAGGTGCCTTGAAGCGAGGCGGCATTGACCTTCTGGTCATGCCGTCGAAGCTGAAAGGCAGATTGCCGCTCTGGCGGGCTTGCAGCGTCGAGCCGTTACGCGGTTTGGTAAAACCGCGTAACTAAATACGCTCCGCGATCTCGTGGATGAGGTAGTCGGTCTTTTCCCAGCCCAGGCACGGGTCGGTGATCGATTTACCAAAGACGCCGCCGTCGACCGGCTGGTTGCCGTCTTCCAGGTAGGACTCGATCATAAAGCCCTTGACCAGCTTGGAGATGGACTCGTTGCGGCGGCAGCTGTCGAGCACTTCCTTGCAAATGCGATACTGCTCCAGCGGACGCTTGCCCGAGTTGTCATGGTTGCAGTCAATGACCGCTGCCGGATTGGCATAGCCGGCATGCTCGGTATAGCGTTCGGCCAGGCGTTCCAGGTGTTCGTAGTGGTAGTTGGGGTAGGTGCGCCCATCGAGACCGATGTAGCCACGCATAACGGCGTGTGCGAGCGGGTTGCCGTCGCACTCGACCTCCCAGTTGCGGAAGATGAAGCTCTGGTGCGCCTGCGCGGCGTAAATGGAGTTGAGCATAACGGTGGTAGAGCCGGCAGTGGGATTCTTCATGCCGACGGGTACCGAAATGCCGCTCGACACCAGGCGATGCTCCTGGTTCTCGACCGAGCGTGCGCCCACGGCAACATAGCTCAGCAGGTCGACGAGGTATTGGTAGTTGGACGGGTAGAGCATCTCATCGGCGGTAAAGAAGCCCGTTTCCTCAATAACGCGCAGGTGCATGTGGCGGATGGCCTTGACGCCCTCGAGCAGGTCGTCGGGAGCCTCGGGGTTGGGGTTGTGCAGCAGGCCCTTGTAGCCGGTGCCCTTGGTGCGCGGCTTGTTGGTGTAGACGCGCGGAATGATGATGAGCTTGTCCTTGACCTCCTCGGCGGTCTTGGCTAGTCGGTTCATGTACTCGAGAACCGAATCCTCGCGGTCGGCAGAGCACGGGCCGATGATGAGCACCTTGCGTGCGTCCTCGCCGGTAAAGACTTTGGCGACCTCGGCGTCAAATGCCTGCTTCTTGGCGGTAAGCTCGGCGGAGAGCGGCATTTCCTCGCGGATCTCCATAGGGATCGGCAGCCTGCGTTTGAATTCCATGGCCATAGGGGCCTCCTCAATCTACAGAAAGAGCAATAAGCGTATTGTCGAGTGCTCGGCATTATCCGCTGTCGCACGCTAAAGTGCAAGCCCTTGTCACCCCGAAACCTACCAAAAAGGGACAGGTTTATTTTGGTCGGTTTTATCTGGGTAAACGTCGGCGGATGCCGGGAGGGAGCGGCGCCGCGCGGGACCCTAAGGCTGTTGTCGGTTCCCCAGGAAATACCCTGTGGGCAAAAAATGCCAAATATGAGTACGGTTGCTATCTTAGTATCATATTGCCTTCGCAAAATAATAGATATAACAGCAAAATATGTTCATTAACGTAAACACATATAAGTTCGCTATAGGGCTGTTTGATCAATTTAGGGACGCGTGTAAGCCGTGAAAACGGCATTTGGGGCTGTTTTGCCTGTTACCAAAAAGGTAACAGTACTCATATTTGCCATTTTTTGCCCACAGGGCCTCGAAGGGGCTGTCAATCAGGTCCCAGGGGAGGCGGTTCAAGGGCCGTAGAACAAAAACGGGGGCGCAGGTTGTCCTGCGCCCCCGTTCTCGGGCGTTATCCGTTCCCCGCGGCAGAATTTACGCCGCTTCGTCGAACTGCGAGTTATACAGGTCGGCGTAGAAGCCACCCTGGGCGAGTAGCTCGTCGTGTGTGCCCTTCTCGACGATGTCGCCGTCGCGAATTACCAAGATTACGTCGGCGTTGCGGATCGTGGACAGGCGGTGCGCGATGACAAAGCTGGTACGGCCCTGCATCAGCGCATCCATGGCGCGCTGAATAAGCTCCTCGGTGCGGGTATCGACGTTGGAGGTCGCCTCGTCCAGAATCAGCGCCGGGCGGTCGGCCAAAATGGCACGGGCGATGGTCACGAGCTGGCGCTGGCCCTGCGACAGATTGGTGCCTTCCTCGTTGATCATAAAGTCGTAGCCGCCAGCGAGCGTATGGATAAAGTGATCGCAGCGTGCGGCGCGTGCAGCGGCCTCGACCTCGGCATCGCTTGCATCGGGGCGTCCGTAGCGGATGTTCTCGCGGATGGTGCCGTTAAACAGCCAGGTATCCTGCAGCACCATGGCAAACTCGCCGCGAAGTGCCGCGCGGTCCCAGTCGCGCACGTCGACGCCCTCGACGCGCAGCGAACCGCCGTCCACGTCGTAAAAGCGCTGCAGCAGCTTAATGAGCGTGGTCTTGCCGGCACCGGTGGGGCCGACGATGGCGATGGTCTGGCCTGGCTTAGCCTCGCAGCTAAAGTCGTGGATGATGGTCTTGTCGGGCGTATAGCCAAACTTGACGTGATCAAACTCCACATGGCCGGGGCGCTTTTCGGGAATCTGCGCGTCGGCTTTCTGCTCCTCCTCGGGCGCGGCCAGGAACTCAAAGACGCGCTCGGTGGCGGCTGCCATCGACTGCATCGTGTTGCTCACGTTGCCCAGTTGCTGCACGGGCTGCGTAAAGTTGCGAACGTACTGGATAAAGCTCTGGATGTCGCCGGGCGTGGCATTGCCGGTCAGCGCGAGCTGCGCGCCCACCACGACGACGCCCACGTAGCCCATGTTGCCCACCAAGCTCATAAGCGGCATCATCAGGCCCGACAGGAACTGCGAGCGCCAGCCACTAATAAAGAGGCGGTCGTTTTGACGGTCGAACTCCTCGATTGAGGCCTCGGCGCGGTCGAACACTTGAATGACGTTCTGGCCGGCAAAGTCCTCCTCGATGATGCCGTTGACGGTGCCCAGGACCTGCTGCTGCTCGCGGAAGTACGGCTGCGAGAAGTGAATCATCACCATCAAGATAATTGCGGCTGCCGGTAGCGTGAGCACGGTGACGCCGGTGAGCGGCAGGCTGATCGAGAGCATCATGATGAGCACGCCGATAATCTGCGTGACCGACGTGATAAGCTGCGTCACGCTCTGGTTGAGCGACTGACCCAGCGTATCGACGTCGTTGGTGATGCGGCTGAGCACATCGCCCTTGCTGTGGCCGTTGAAGTAACTCATCGGAACGACAGCGATCTTGGCGGCGATCTCCTTGCGCATGCGATAGCAGATCTTTTGCGTGACGCCGGTCATGAGCCAGCCTTGGATCAGGCTGCAGACAGAGCTCGCCAGATACAGGCAGAGCAAAAAGCCGAGCGTCTTGGCGATCCAGTCAAAGTCAACGTCGCCGGTGCCGTTGACCTTGGCGACCAGGCCTTCGAACAGCTTGGTCGTAACCTGGCCGAGCACCTTGGGTCCCACAATGTTAAAGATGACCGAGCACACGGCAAAGGCGACGGCGGCAAACACGGCAATCTTGTGCTGGCCGATATAGCCGAGCAGCTGCCTCATGGTGCCCTTAAAGTCCTTGGCCTTTTCGCCACGACGCATGCCACCCATGCGGCCCATGGGACCACGCTGGCGGGTGGGCTTGGGAATCTGAGTCTTGGTCTCGTCTGCCATTAGCGCTCGCCTCCTTCCATGACGGCTGCAATTTCTTCTTGGGTAAGCCCCAGCTCCTCGGCGGAAAGCTGCGACTGTGCGATCTCCAGGTACGCCGGGCAGCTGCGCAGCAGCTCCTCGTGCGTGCCGGTGCCCACTACGTGGCCGTCGTCGAGCACGATGATCTGGTCGGCGTGCATGATGGTCGCGATGCGCTGGGCCACGACCACGAGTGCGGCGTCGGTAACGTTTTTGGCCAGCTCCTCGCGCAGGCGCGCGTCGGTCTTGTAGTCGAGGGCACTAAACGAGTCATCGAACACCACGACCTCGGGCTTTTTGGCCAATGCGCGGGCGATGGCCAGACGCTGGCGCTGACCACCCGAAACATTGGAGCCGCCCTGGCTGATGGGGGAGTCGTAACCGCCCTCACGCTCGGCGATAAAGTCCTCGGCCTGTGCGATGCGCGCGGCCTGGCGCATGTCATCATCGCTCACCATGTCGCCGGCAAACTTGAGGTTGCTCTCGACGGTGCCCGAGAACAGACGCCCCTGCTGCGGGATGTAACCAATGCGGCGGCGCAGCTCGGAAAGGGTCATGTCGCGCACGTCGACGCCGTCAAGCGAAATGCTGCCGCCCGTGACGTCGTACAAGCGTGGAATCAGCTGCACGAGCGTGGACTTGCCCGAGCCCGTGGAGCCAATGATGCCGAGCATCTGACCGGCGTGCGTGGTGAAGTTCACGCCGCTGATGACGTCGGCGCGGGCATCGGGGTACTGGAAGCTCACGTCGCGGAAGGTGAGCTCACCGCGCGGCGAGCTGGCCGCGGGCAGTTTGGGCGAGGCGGGGTCGTTGATGCTCGTGGGGCAGGTGATGACCTCTTCCACGCGCTCGGCTGCGACCTCGGCGCGGGGCAGGATGACCGAAACCATGGTGAGGATCATAAACGCCATGACGATCTGCATGGTGTAGGAGATGAACGCCATCATGTTGCCGACCTGCATCACGCCGTCGGACACGCCCTGCGCGCCAAACCAGACGATAAGCACGGTGATGCAGTTCATGACGAGCATCATGAGCGGCATCATAAAGCTCATGGCTCGGTTGGTGTAGAGCTGCGTGGTCATTAGGTCGAGCGAAGCCTTGTCAAAACGCTCGAGCTCATGCTCCTCGCGGTTGAACGAGCGGATGGGCATCAGGCCGTCGAGCAGCTCGCGGGCGGTAAGGTTCACGCGGTCCACAAAGCTCTGCATCTTTTTGAACTTGGGCATGGTGAGGCCCATGAGCACGCCGACGACGGCCGAGACCGCGATGATGGCCACGGCGATGGTCCACTCCAGGCCGGTGTGGTTGGCCAGGACACGCATGACGGCGACGATGCCCATGACGGGGGCCATCAGGCACATGCGGATAAACAGGGTCGCGGCCATCTGGATCTGCTGAATGTCGTTGGTGCAGCGGGTGATGAGCGAGGCCTGGCTAAACTTGCCCACCTCGGCCGGCGAGAAGTGCATAACCTTGTTGAAGGTCTCGCGGCGCAGGTCGCGGGCGATGGAGCAGGCGGTGCGCGACGCCACGGCACCGGTCAGGATGGTGGCGACGAGCGACACCAGGCACAGGCCAAACATCGTGGTCGCCATGCGGCTCAGGTAAGCGTTTTGCACGTCGGCGGGGTCGATGCCCTGCGCTTTGTACTCTTCTTGTACGTAGGTCACGGCGCGCTGGGTCACGATGGAGCCCGACATGGAGCCCATTTTGTCTGCCATATCGTTGGCGCCCTCGACGAGCTTGCCCTGGTCGATTAGGCCGCCTTCAACGCCCAGGCGCAGGCTCTTCATGGTGATCTTGCCGCCGTCGGCGTCGATCTGCTTTTGCATGCTCTGCGCGGCTGCGGCCTTCTGCTGCATCTCGGCGAGCTGCTCGGGCGTCATGGCAGCCATCTGCTCGGGGGTGGGCATGGCCTGGGCAGCGTTGTTGTCTTTCTCGCTGGACGAGCCCATCATGTCGCCCATGGAGTCGGCGTCGATGCCTTGGTTGAGCGAAAGGACGACGGTCTCGGGCAGGCTCATAATGTCGGCGAGCTTGCTGCCATCGGCACGCTCTTCCTCGGTGCCCTTGTACGTTCGAATGCCGTTATTGTCCGCCTTGCTAAACACGGCCTCCGCAGCTTTGGCGTCCTTGGCGCTCATAAAGAGCTCAAGGTCATCGAGCGATTCGGCGCGAATGGTGTCGGGCACGGGCGAGGCGATACCGCCTTGCTGCACGCCCACGTCGACGATGTCGCTCATATAGGTAGGCAGCGCCAGATCGGCGTTGCAGCTGATTACGATAAGCACGATAGCTGCGAACAGTGCCAGGACATGTTTTTTAAAGAGCTTGAGAATCCTCACTCGGCATCTCTCCTTTCTTGATTGCGGTCGATAATTTCGTTGGCACGCCTTAGAAGACGCACCATCTCTTGGGTATCTGTTTCGCCGAGCTGCTCGAGGAAAGCCGTGGTGCGGTCCTCGAATTCCCGACGTTTGATTTCGAGGTCCTGGAATCCCTTGTCGGTCACTGTGACGTGTACGCGACGACGGTCGGTTTTTGAGTGCTCGCGCTCAACCCAGCCCTTGGCCTCGAGGGTGCGCAGAATATTGGCGATGCGGGCGCTCGAGACCCAGGCGCGATCAGCGAGTTCGCTCGGCGTGAGCGAACCGCCAGCGAGTATGAGGGCGCGCATGACGGCCATCTCGCCGCCGAGGGCTTTGTCCGCAAAGCGCGAGATGCGCTGATGCATGCTGCCGAACTCGGTAAGGAGCTGACGCCCAAGTTCACGGAAATCGGTATCTTCCACCGAAAACCCCTAACACTAGAAACTATTTTCGGTGAAAGATGATACCCTTGCACGCGTGCCCTATGCGGTAGATTTTGGGACATGTCTAGAAAACTACCTTTAGGCGACCTCCGTACACCGTCGGTGCCAGCAAAGTTAGGGGCAGATCGTTGGGCATGTCCTAAAGCCTACTCAGAGGCACTTTACCCTGATAAAGCTGGCATAACAGCTAGAGCGAACGTCGTACAAAGGCAAGGAAAAATACCATACAAATCGGTGAACGGTAGTTGTTCGAGCTCGCGTTTCCTGCGGATTTGTAAAAAACGCCCTTATGATATAAAAAAAGAAACATATAACAGCCCAGATGGAGAGGGTCGCTATGTTATCCTTCTCAGACGGGTGAAATCTTGGGTTTTGGGTTGTAGTTCCAAGGTGGACAAACGTTTTCCCTGCACCAACGTGTGGTGAAGAACGGAAGAAGCCGGTAGTGCAAGCCGAAAATTCAAGAATTCAATAAGCAGCGGTGTGAGAGAGCGCCGCATTACACGTAACTAGGAGCGTGGTTACACAATGCAGGAGGCATGGGAAGGCTTCAAGGAAGGCATCTGGACGGGAGAAGTTGACGTCCGAGACTTCATCCAGAAGAACTACACCCCCTACGAGGGCGACGAGTCGTTCCTCGTCGGTCCGACCGAGCGTACCAAGGAGCTGTGGGGCGAGGTTCTCGACCTGCTGCTTAAGGAGCGCGAGCAGGGTGGTGTCCTCGATATGGACACCAAGATCGTCACAGGTATCGTGAGCCACCCCGCTGGCTACATCGATAACGCCCATCGCGACAAGGAGACCATCGTCGGTCTCCAGACCGACAAGCCGCTCAAGCGCGCGCTGCACGTCAACGGCGGTATCCGCATCGCTTGCCAGGCTGCCAGCCAGCACGGCTATAAGGTCGACGAGAACGTTGTCGAGCGCTACACCTTCGAGCGCAAGACCCACAACGCTGGCGTCTTCGATGTTTACACCCCCGAGATGCGTGCTTGCCGCTCGGCTCACATCATCACCGGTCTGCCCGATGGCTATGGCCGCGGCCGTATCATCGGCGACTACCGTCGTGTTGCCCTGTACGGCGTCGACTACCTGATCAAGGACAAGGAGGCCCAGAAGGCTTCCACTCCGACGGTCATGACCGCCGACAACATCCGCGATCGCGAGGAGCTGCAGGAGCAGATCCGCGCCCTCGGCGAGCTCAAGATGATGGCCGAGACCTATGGTTTCGATATTTCCAACCCTGCTACCAACACGCAGGAGGCCATCCAGTGGATGTACTTCGCCTACCTTGCTGCCGTCAAGGAGCAGAACGGCGCCGCTATGTCCATCGGCCGTACCTCTACGTTCATCGACATCTATGCTGAGCGCGACCTTGCCAACGGTACCTTCACCGAGGAGCAGATCCAGGAGTTCGTGGATCACTTCATCATGAAGCTCCGCATGGTCAAGTTTGCCCGTACCCCCGAGTACCAGGCCCTGTTCACCGGCGACCCGCAGTGGGTCACCGAGTCCATCGGCGGCATGGGTGTTGACGGCCGTACGCTCGTTACCAAGATGAGCTACCGCTACCTGCACACGCTCGAGAACATGGGCACCAGCCCCGAGCCCAACATGACCGTTCTGTGGTCGACCCGTCTGCCCGAGAACTTCAAGAAGTTCTGCGCCAAGACTTCTGTCGCCAGCTCCTCGATCCAGTACGAGAACGACGACCTCATGCGCGTCTATCATGGCGACGACTACGGCATCGCCTGCTGCGTGTCCTCCATGCGCATCGGCAAGGAGATGCAGTTCTTCGGCGCTCGCGCCAACCTGGCCAAGTGCCTGCTGTACGCACTCAACGGCGGTGTTGACGAGGTCTCCAAGAAGCAGGTCGGCCCCAAGTATCGCGCCGTCGAGGGCGATACGCTCGATTACGACGACGTTGTGGCCAAGTACAACGACATGATGAAGTGGCTCGCTGGCGTGTACGTCAACTCGCTGAACATCATTCACTACATGCACGACAAGTACTGCTACGAGCGCATCCAGATGGCTCTGCACGACAAGCACGTGCACCGCTGGTTCGCTACGGGCATCGCTGGCCTTTCCGTCGTGGCTGACTCCCTGTCCGCCATCAAGTACGCCAAGGTCCACCCCGTCCGCGACGAGAATGGCATCATCGTCGACTTCGAGACCGAGGGTGAGTTCCCCAAGTACGGTAACGACGACGACCGCGTCGACCAGATCGCTCACGACGTTGTGCACCAGTTCATGGAGTACATCCGCATGAACGACACCTATCGCAACTCCGTGCCCACGACCTCGGTTCTGACCATTACCTCCAACGTCGTGTACGGTAAGAAGACCGGCTCCACGCCCGACGGCCGCAAGGCTGGCCAGCCGTTCGCCCCGGGTGCTAACCCCATGCACAAGCGCGATAGCCACGGCGCCATCGCTTCGCTGTCTTCGGTTTCCAAGCTCCCGTTCCGCGATGCTCAGGACGGCATCTCCAACACCTTCTCCATCATCCCGAGTGCGCTCGGCAAGGAGGATCAGGTGTTCTTTGGCGATATCGACCTTGATCAGCTGGGCGAGTAACTATTGTTAGTGCTATACTAACAATAACGATTACTGATTAGTGCGCCGGTTTCGGCCGGCGCCTATCGATCGAAGGAGACACATTATGAAGGTTTCTGAAGTTTCCGAGACTCAGGCCGATAACCTGGTCCACATGCTCGACGCTTACGCCGAGAAGGGTGGCCACCACCTGAACATCAACGTCTTCAACCGTGAGACGCTGCTCGACGCTCAGGCTCACCCCGAGAAGTACCCGCAGCTGACCATCCGCGTTTCCGGCTATGCCGTGAACTTCCACACGCTCACCAAGGAGCAGCAGGACGAGGTCATTTCGCGTACCTTCCACGACAAGTTCTAAAGGGACTCAACTCCCACCGGAGACCCGGTAAGGCCTACGCACTTTGCCTCTCAAACGTCCTCGCCGCTTCGCGGCTGCGGAATGTTTGCGAGACAAAGTGCTCCCGGCCTTGCCGGGTCTCCTGCGTTGTCGTCCTTTAGGGAACCACGCTAAATTAAATTGGTGTCCTCGGACATGCAAAGAGGCTCGCTGCGCACTTCGTGCGGCGAGCCTCTTTGCGTCCTGCGGAATTTTTTGGGAGATAGCCCAAACAGCCCCGGCGGGGGTCCTGTGTAGTCACCCTTTAGGCGGAACTCTCCTAATTATTTGGATGAGTCGTTTACTTACTTGTACTGTTACCGTCTTCCCGCTCTTGTTGGGGTATGCTTTGTTCGTATGTAAACGTATGACATGTTGATGGGGGAGGGTGCTATGGCTCGCGAGGGCGCTCGTTCTAAGGATTCGGCTAAGCCTGGCATCAAGGAAGTTGCAGCGGTGGCGGGGGTTTCGCCTACTACGGTATCTCGCGTGCTTAATAATCGCGGCTATATTAGCCAAGAGACCCGCGATAAGGTCCATGCCGCGATGAAGCGCATCAACTATACGCCCAACGATATCGCCCGTGCCATGCTCAACGGTCGCCTGAATCTAATAGGTATGATCGTCCCCTATGTCAGCAGCCCGTTTCATGCCCAAGCGGTCCAAGCCGTTGAGCGTACCCTGGCCGAAAACGGTTTTAAGATGTTGCTGTGCAATAGCGCCAATCGACCTGATCTTGAGCGTTCTTATATCGATATGCTTCGGCGCAATATGGTTGATGGCGTCATCGTCAACTCGCTTAATATCGGTGCCGAGGCGTATGCCGAGATGGGCTTGAGTCTGGTTGGTATCGACTGCGACCTTGGCGAGGCCTCTGTTCAGATTGCGAGCGACAGCTATAGTATCGGCGAACTTGCCACGCGTCGCCTGATCGATGACGGGTGTTCGCGCATCCTGTGCCTGCGCAGCAATAGCCGCATGCGCATGCCTGCCAATAAGCGTACCGATGCCTACCTCGATGTTGTTGAGCAGGCCGGTTTGCCCGCGCTTGTCCGTGAGGTCGAGTTCGTTAAGCCCGACGACGAAAAGAGTGCGGTCGTTGCGAAGATCCTCGATGAGAACCCCGATATTGACGGCATCTTTGCGGGAGACGACACGATGGCGGCCATCTGCCTCAACGTGATGAAGCGGCGCGGCTTGAGCGCTCCGGACGATATTAAGGTCGTGGGCGCGGATGGCGCCCGCCGCACTATGACGTTTATGCCTGACTTAACAACCGTTCGTCAAGATATCGATCGCATCGGAGAGCTCGCGGCGCAATCCATCATCGCTCTTGTTAACGGTGAAAAGCCCGAATCGAATACCAAGCTCCCCGTTGAACTCATTGAGGGCAAAACTGCGTAGTTCATCCCGTGCCAAAAGAATTCCTCAAACGCCTCTGATGACCGTTCGCCGGCATATGTCAATCGTTTGCCGACGACTGGAACTGCGAAAAGACGTATTGGTGTGAAAACGTTTGACATATGAAAACGATTGACATATCTTGCAGTTGTACCGAGTTAGTATCTCGTGAGAAAGGAAGTCTCGGATGCACAAGGTGTATTACCAGCCTGAGGGAATTTGGGTAGGCGACATCATGCCGTACGGCGAGGACGGCACGTTCTATCTCTATCATCAGCGTGACACGCGAAACCCCGGACCTTTCGGAGAGCCGTTTGGCTGGGCACTCGCGACAACCAAGGACTTCGTCAATTACAAAGACTTTGGCGAGAGCCTTGAGCGTGGCGGCGACGAGGAAGTCGACCAGTATGTTTATGCCGGCACGGTGTTTAAGGTGGGCGACAAGTACCATGCGCTCTACACTGGTTGCAATCGCGATAAGGTCAAGGCACGCTTGATGAAGCAGGTTCTTCTTCACGCAACGAGTGACGACGCCGTCAAGTGGGAGAAGAACATCGCCGAGACGCTGCTTCCGCCCCAGGAGGGTTACGATGACCGCAACTGGCGCGATCCCTTTGTGCTTTGGGATGAGGAGAACGAAGAGTACATGCTCATCCTCGGCACGCGCGTGGGCGAGGACAAACGTCTGATGACCGGGCGTCTGGTCAAGTTCACCTCCAAGGACCTGGATACCTGGGAGTTCCAGGGCGACTGGTGGAATCCGGGCCTTTACACCATGTTCGAGATGCCTGATCTCTTTAAGATGGGCGACTGGTGGTATCTGGTGTTCTCCGAGTACAGTGATGGCAACAAGACCCGTTACCGCATGTCTCGCTCCATCAACGGTCCTTGGATCACTCCTGCTGACGATTCATTCGATGGCCGCGCGTACTATGCCGCGCGTACCGCATTTGATGGCGAGCGCCGCGTTCTCTTTGGTTGGGTTCCTACGCGTGACGAGGGCGGCGACCCCAGCTCTTACCTGTGGGGTGGCACCTTTATGCCCCTCGAGATCGTTCAGCGTGCCGACGGAACGCTTGGCACCAAACTCCCCGACAGCATGCTTGGCGCCTTTGGCGAGGCTAAGGCAGTCGAGGCCTTTGAGCTTTCCTGCGAGTCGGGCAAGGTCGAGCAGGTGCTCGCTGCGGATGCCGGTTCCACCTATATGCTCGACGCCGACATCGAGCTCGCCGGTGACGCTGCCGGCTTCTCGGTTAAGCTCGCCGAGGACGCCGAGTCCGGTCTTGCCTATGAGTTCCGCGCCAACCTGCGTGAGGGCAAGCTCGAGTTTACGGCTGCCCCCCAGTATCCATGGTTCCAGGTCAACAACATGGGCCTCGAGCGTCCGTTGTTCTTTAAGGGCGAGGGCACTCACCATGTGCGCCTGGTCGTTGACGACGATATTGCGACCATCTTTGTCGATGATGTTGCGCTCAACGCGCGCTTCTGCAATAAGCAGGGCCAGGGTGTGGCGCTGACGGTCACCGACGGTACGCTCAAGTGCGCAAATGCAACGATCGCGTCTCTGTAATGGCCGCAAAACGTCTTATGATTTCGTAAGGGAATGGAGAGGAACATGGACTACAAAGTAGTGTCTCAGCAAGTCGTCGATAACGTCGGCGGTCTGGAGAACATCGAGGGTGCCACGCATTGCGTTACGCGTCTGCGTCTGGTGCTCAAGGATACGAGCAAGTACAACAAGGCCGAGCTCGAAAACATCGATGGCGTCAAGGGCGTGCTGTACAACAGCGGCCAGCTCATGATTATCTTCGGTACCGGCACCGTCAACAAGGTCTACGATGAGTTTATGGCTCTGACGGGCGTTAAGGAGATCAGCGCTTCCGAGGTCAAGGGCGCCGAGGCGGACAAGAAGGGCAAGTTCTTCTCGGTCCTCAAGGTATTCTCGGACATCTTTATCCCCATCATTCCCGCCTTCGTCGGCGCTGCTATCATCATCGGCCTTAAGTCGCTGATCGTTGCCAACGGCCTCTTTGGCATGGAGGGCAGCCTCGCCGATCACAGCGAGTTCCTCAAGAACCTCGCAAGCTTCTTTGCCATTATCGCCACCACGTTCGACTACCTGCCTGTCCTGGTTATGTACAGCGCGGTCAAGCGTTTTGGCGGTAACCCGATCCTGGGCATCCTCGTCGGTATCGTCATGGTTCATCCGAGCCTTATGAACCGCAACGCGTTCGTTATGGACCCGACGGGTGCTGAGTATTGGAACTTTGGTCCGCTCTCCATTCCCATGGTTGCTTTCCAGGGCGGCGTGTTCCCTGCAATCCTGACTGCCTGGTTTATGGCCAAGGTCGAGAAGATTGCCCAGAAGTACATTCCCGAGGTCGTCTCGTTTGTCTTTGTCCCGACCGTTACCCTGATTCTTGCCAACGTCGCCCTGTTCACCGTGTTCGGCCCGCTCGGCAACCTGATTGGCGACGTCCTTGCCGGCGTAATCGATGTCCTGTACAACAGGATGGGCGTCTTTGGCGCCTTTGTCTTCGCCGCGTTCCTGCAGCCGCTCGTCGTTACCGGTACGCATCAGTTCATCCAGGGTATTGAGGCCAACCTCGTTGCCACGACCGGCTTCAACTACATCCAGGCTATCTGGTCGGTTTCCATCATCGCCCAGGGCGGCGGCGCCATCGGCATGTATCTCATTCACAAGAAGCACTCCAAAGAGCGCAACATCTGCATGTCGTCCTTTATCCCGACGCTGGTCGGCATCTCCGAGCCCGCAATCTTTGCTGCAAACATGCGCTACTCGATCATCCCGTTCGTCTGCGCTTGTATCGGTGCAGGCTGCGGCGGTGCCTTCGTGAAGCTCTTTGAGGTGCGCGCTATCGGTCAGGGTCTGACCGGTGTGCTTGGCCTGCTCATCGTTACGCCCGAGACGCTCGTGTGGTATGTGGCCGGCAATCTCATCGCCTTCATCGTGCCGATCGTCTTGATCTTTGCCTACAACAAGGCAAAGGGCGTGCCGACCACCGATGAAGAGGGCGCTGGCGCTGGCTTCGACGTTAGCTTCTAGTTGAGCCGTTCAGCGTAATCTGAGGATAAGTCCATTTGAGGAAGGGCGTTCGACTCGTGTGAGTCGAGCGTCCTTCCCTATAGACGAGAAAGCCAATGGCGATGTTTAATCAAAAAAATAAGGTGACGCGCACGGACTATGAGCAGTGGCGTGCCGGACAGGATGAGACGGCAGGTCGCATCGCGTCCGACCCCGATAGGCTCCTGTTCCATGTGGAGCCTGAGCTTGGCTGGCTCAACGACCCCAACGGTTTGGTGCAGATCGGTGATACGTATCACATCTATCACCAATACGATCCATTCGATGCTGCGCATGGCGGTCCAGTGCTTTGGAATCATCTGACGACAAAGGATTTTGTGACGTACGAGAATCGCGGCCCTGTGCTGTTCCCCGATTCTAATTTGGATGCGAGTGGAGCGTATTCTGGTTCTGCCTTTGTACACGACGGCAAGATTCACTACTTCTATACCGGCAACGTCAAGCATTTTGACCGCGATGATTACGACTACGTGTTGACGGGCCGTGAGCAAAACCAGATTCATATGGTTACCGAGAACCCCGACGAATTGGGCGAGAAGCGCATAGCTGTTGGGCCGGTCGATTACCCCGACGATATCGGTACGCACGTGCGTGACCCCAAAATCCTTGAACACGATGGTATCTACTACATGGTTCTGGGCGCTCGTACGAAAGACGACTGCGGCTGCGTGCTTGTCTATACCTCGAGCGATCTAGAGGACTGGAGCTATACGACGCGCATTGAGTTGGGCGAGAAGTTTGGTTTTATGTGGGAGTGCCCTGATCTATTTGAGCTTGATGGCGAGCTAATTCTCGTTTGCTGTCCGCAGGGCGTGCCCGCCGATGGTTGGCGTTACCGCAATCCGCACCAGTGCGTGTGGTTCTCCATCGAGGCCGATTGGGAGGCGCCGAGCTTTAAGATCACCGGGCAGGGCATGCCCCCGATGGTCGATGCCGGCTTTGATTTCTACGCACCGCAGTCCTTTGAGGATGCTGCGGGTCGGCGTTTGATGATCGGGTGGTCTGGTTGCCCCGACGCGACGGCAGAAAACCCGACGGTGGCACGCGGGTGGCAGTGCGCGTTGACGGTGCCGCGAGAGCTGAGCATACGCGATGGTAAGCTCTGTCAGCAGCCGGCGCACGAGATTGAGAAGATGCGCGGCGACTGCGTTCGCGCGACAGGCGGTGAAACCGTTGAGGAGCCGGGCCGCCTGTTTGATCTCGTGGTTTCCTGTGAGGGCGCCAAGATGGTCGAGCTCGAAATCCGCAAGGGTGTCTTTGTGCGTTATATGGACGGGATGCTTACCCTCGATATGGGTGACGAAGGCTATGGGCGCGACCAGAGGTCGATTGAGCTCGGCGAGCTTCGCGACCTACGCGTGCTTTCGGACACTACGATGGTCGAGATTTTTGCAAATGGCGGCGAGGCGGCACTTACGAGCCGTACCTATTCGCCGGCGGTTCCGGCGATGGAGCTGCACGCCGAGGGTGCGGCATCGATGAATATCTACCGCCTCGTGCATTAACCGTGCGTGGAGCACGATTGGATTTGCTGGACGGAATGTGTCGCAGTTGTCGCGGCCAACTACCGCTTACCGCATATAGCGACCGTTTGCGGAATAAGTAACCCTCCTTAATAAACCGTGTGGAATCCTAGATAAGCACGGAGTTTTCCAGGGAGACGCTGTCCTTTGTTGTGTGCAAGGGGCGGCGTCTCTTTGGCGCTTGGACGCCGTTGTGCAACAGTGCGGCGGTGCGTGCCATGTATTGAAAAGCCAATGTCGAGATGGGTCGTGATATTAATGGGCAAGTACGTAATCGTGGTCGAGTCTGGGTCGGATGTGACGCCGGAGCTCTGCGAGCGCTACGGCATCGTGCGCGTGCCCATGCATGTCACGATTGGTGACGAGACCGTCGAGGACGGCTCGATCGATCCGCTCGAGATTTATTCGCGCTGCAACGAGTTTGGCGTGATGCCCAAGACCAGCGGCTGCGCGCCTGCGGATTTTGCTCACGTGTACGACCGCATTCACGCTGAGCAGCCCGATGCGACTATTCTGCATCTCGCGTATTCCGAGGCCACGACCTGCTCGCATCAATCATCGAAGATCGCCGCCAAGGGTCGCGACTACGTGTTCTCTATGGACACGCGCTTTGTCTCGGTAGGCCAGTCGCTCGTTGTCGTCGAGACCGCCAAATACATCGAGGCTCACCCCGATGCCACCGTCGACGAGATCTTTGCATTTACGAATTCCGTCATGGACCGCGTGCTGTTGGGCTTTGTCCCAACCGATCTCGCCTTCCTTAAGGCCGGCGGTCGTTTGTCCAACGTGGCATTCCTCGGTGCCCATCTGCTCAAGATTAAGCCCTGCATTGAGGTGGCGGGTGGTAAGTTCGTGGCGACCAAGAAGTTCCGCGGTTCTATGCTTAAGTGCGCCCGTGCCTTTATTGACCACATGGTTGCGAAGGGCGAGATCGACTACTCGCATATTGGCCTGGCGTATTCGGTAGGCCTTTCCCAGGAGCTGCGCGACGACATGGAAGTCTATGCGCACGACCTGGGCTTTAAGGACATTACCTGGACTCAGGTCGGCGGCGTCATCTCGAGCCATTGCGGCCCGACCGCCTTCGGCGCGGTGCTTACGCTTAAGGCGTAAAGGCCGCAGGCGAGCGTTCTCCAGCCTGACATCTCGACGTAGCCCCCAGCCATGGTGATGGGGGATAGATTAAAACGTGCCGTTCTAGTCCGAGACGTTTAAACGCAAACGCATGGGCTAGAATGGCTCTGGCATTTTAATTGGTTGCATCCAAGGAGAGGCAAGGTAGCGCGAATGGCAGAAATGACGCTTGAGGGTGTGGACGCTCGTCCCGAGGACTCCGCGTTTGCCCTGGGCCGCGTACATTCGATTGAAACGATGGGTACGGTCGACGGACCCGGCATCCGCTTTGTGGTGTTTGTCCAGGGCTGTCCCATGCGCTGCGCGTATTGCCACAATCCCGATACCTGGTCGGTCAACGGCGGCACGATGGTGACCGTCGAGCACCTCATGGATGAGTTCCAGAGTAACCACGAGTTCTATCGCAGCGGCGGAATTACGGTTTCGGGCGGCGAGCCGCTTCTGCAGCCCGAGTTTTTGGCCGACCTGTTCCGTGCAATGCACAACAACCCCGATGGTCGTGTGCATACCTGCCTGGATAGCTGTGGCTACGCCTTCGACCCTCAGCATCCCGAGAAGTTCGATGCCGTGCTCAACGAGACCGACATGGTACTGCTCGATATTAAGCATGCCGACCCGGTCGAGCATAAAAAGCTGACCGGTTGTGATCCCGCACGCATCCTGGCGTTTGGCGATGAGCTTGCACGTCGCAATATCAAGGTCGTTATCCGCCACGTGGTTGTGCCGGGCATTACCGACACGGTGGAGGAGTGCGAGAAGCTCGGTTGCCTCATCGCTCCATGGCACAACGTGGTGGGCCTGGAAATGCTGCCGTATCACACGATGGGTGTCGTCAAGTACGAGCAACTGGGCATTCCCTATAAGCTTGAGGGCGTACCTCAGATGGATACCGCGCGCATGCCCGAGCTGCGCAATGCCGTTATGGCCGGTATGAAAAAGCGCCGTGCGGAGCTCAAAAACGCTATCGGATAGCATGCCATTTTCGTTCCCCAAGGGCACTCATTGGGGACAGACTTAAATGAGTGCCCCTGGGCACCTAGTTGATTGCTAAAGAGCCTCGTCCTGAAAAGACTGCTCTCTGGGTTGCGGTGAGATGCGCAACAGAATCGTGCCATTTGGATAAATACGCTTGTGGTTTCTTTAAAGACACCTTAAACGCTGCTGAATATCTTTGGAAAGAAATGCCTGCTCGGTATCATGCTGCTCGTATATAAACGGTGGCAGTCAGGAGACCACGTGCGAAACATCGCATCGCGGGACGAGTATGTGCCGCAGCATGGCAGCAGATATAAGACGAAGGGCACGTCTTCGCGTGGCCTTGCCGGTGCTCGCATCCGCGTGAGGAAGATTGCCGCTATTGGGATGCTAACGTCGGCGGTTATTATCCTCGGAATTACCGTTAAAACCTACGCCTCGGAGCGAACGGGGCGCCCAGATGCGTCAACGGTACAGC
Source organism: uncultured Collinsella sp. (assembly GCA_958405195.1). Lineage (GTDB taxonomy): Bacteria > Actinomycetota > Coriobacteriia > Coriobacteriales > Coriobacteriaceae > Collinsella. Next base: position 131,777 of record CATYDM010000001.1, on the reverse strand, counting down.
TGCAAAACGAGAAGGTTTCAAAGTCCAAAGCGTCGGCAGATCAAGCTCTGTCGACGGCAGATCTCAAGACGAGACTTTCGAAGGCGAACTTCAACGATATCCCTTCGGGTGATACCGTTCGGACCTTCTCGTTGGTGGATAACAAGACTCCTGCCTTGGAGGATGAGAGCCTTGCCTCGCTCCAGGATGCCCTGTGTCGGGCGCAGGAGCTGGGCGACGTGGGTGTAGTGTTCTACGACCTATCGAGTGGTAGGGGCGTGACGTATAACGCCGATGTTGAGGTGTATGGAGCGAGCAGTTATAAGGCGCTGTATGCACTCTATATTTGCGAGATGTTGGTCGAATCGGGGCAGGTGTCGCTCGATTGGCCTTTAGCCACGTATGGTGGTTACAGCATGGGCTGGCAGACGGTGCGCGACCTTATCGAGAATGCCGTCGTCAACTCAGACAACGATTCGTTTATCGCGTTACGCGCGGCGTTTGACCATGATGGCTATGAGGATTGGATTGCCAATCTGGGCGTTGATGACGAAACGGCACTGAATCCGATGAGTGATTTTCCGACCTACTGCCCGCGCACTTCTGCGAGGTTATGGCGCGAGATGAGCGAGTATCTGAGCATGGATACCGAGACTTCACAGTGGTTGTCGGGCCTTCTGGCATCAACATCGCGCTCGTTTATTCGCGATGGCATTGCGGACGAGCAGGTTTTGGTGCGCAACAAGGCAGGCTGGATTAGCGAGGATGGTTACTATTCGACATGCGATGCGGGCCTCATCGACATCGATGGCCGTACCTATGTCATGAGCGTCATGACATCGATGCCATGGAGTGACCGTTCGAGCGAGGTTACGGCCGCGATTGCAAAGGCTCTGTTTGATACGCGAGCTGCACTGGCTTAGCGTGTTCGTTTGACGAGGTCAAACAAAATGCTGGTACCATACCGTGGTTGAGAATTTCGAATAGGTTTGGGGAATGGCATGGCTACCATTGCGATTATCGGTGCGCTCGAAAAAGAGATCATGCAGATTAAGGAAGAGCTGAGCGACGTTTGCGAGGCACGGGAGGCAGGCTTGACCGTTGTGAGCGGTGAGCTCGACGGCCTGACAGTTGTCGCCACAACGGCGGGCATGGGCACGGTGAACGCCGCCGCTGCAACACAGCACCTCATTAGCAAGTATGCTCCGCAGGCTGTTGTGTTTTCGGGCATTGCGGGCGGTTTGAACCCCAAGCTCCATATCGACGACGTGGTCATTGGCAAACGCCTACGCTATCTGGATACCGATACCGCGCTTATCGCCGAGTCCGCACCGGGGCTCGAGGAGTTTGGCTCGACGCCCGCGCTGGTCGATATTGCCGCCGACGTGCTTGCTGAGCGTGGGTTTGTTGACGCTTCGAAAAATGCAGTCGCTTCGAACGAGGGCACCAAGCAGTTCCTGGTCGGCACGATTGCCACGGGTAACCGCTTTGTGACGGGCGCTACCATGCGCAACGACGCTATCGAGGCGACGCATGCCGATTGTGTCGGCATGGAGGGCGCGGCAATTGCCCATGTCGCAACCAAAAATGGTGTCGATTGCCTGGTGTTGCGCGCTATCAGCGATAATTGTGACGAGGCGTACGATGCAATTTGCGAGCGCGAGTTCGATCTGTTCGAGTACGCGCGTGTCGCAAGTGACATCACGCTCGATATCGTCCGCCGCATTGCCGCTGCGCAATAGCGCGTCTATTTGTAAGAACCTACGACCAAGGAGTGTCCATGGCCGATTCCATTAACTATCAGCTTGCCAAGTTCGTCGCCAGCTACGGCAAGGTTTCGCAGATCCCCGAGTCCACCTGCCCCGAGGTGAGCTTTGTCGGCCGCTCCAACGTGGGCAAGTCGTCCATCATGAACAAGCTCTTTGGCCGCAAGAACCTGGTGAAGGTTTCGAGTACGCCGGGCAAGACGAGCAACATCAACTTCTTCGAGGCCGACGACGTGCACTTTGTGGACCTGCCAGGCTACGGTTTCGCCCGCCGTTCCAAGGCCGAGCGCGACCGTTGGGCCGAGCTCATTGGCGACTTCTTCGACTCCGAGCGCAGCTTTAACCTGGTTGTGTCGCTGGTGGACATTCGCCACGACCCCAGTAAACTCGACCATGACATGATCGACTACCTGCAGGGCAACGAGTTCAACTTTATCGTCTGCCTCACCAAGGCCGACAAACTCAGCCGCACCCAGCAGGCCCGCCAAGCAGCAGCCATCAAAAAGCAGCTCAACGTCCCGGCCGAGAATGTAATCATCACGAGCTCCCAGACCGGCGTGGGTATCGACGAACTAAAAAAGCGCATCGCCGAGGCCTGCCTCTAGTCAGGGTTAAACCGTCAAAAGCCCCCGTTCATATCACCCCAGTGATAGTTATTGGTAAACTATCACTGGGGTGATATTTTTTAGGAGGTCGATATGGAGCTTTGGCACGGGTCGGAGGTTGTTGTCGAGCATCCATCGTTGGATAAATGCAGGCAATTCAATGACTATGGGCGCGGGTTTTATTGCACACCGCATGAGGAAATGGCAATGGAGTGGGCATGTCGGACCGAGTCTGATGGCATTGCCAATCGATATGAGCTTGATTTAGATGGCCTTGCGATTTTGGATTTGGAATCAGGTGAGTTCTCGATTCTCAACTGGCTTGCAATTCTGGCGAATAACAGAGAGTTCAATGTTTCAACGCCAGTAGCACGCGAGGGGCTTCGTTATCTGCTGGATAACTGCCTGATTGATATTTCTCCCTATGACGTTATTCGAGGCTATCGTGCAGACGATTCCTATTTCTCGTTTGCAAGACAGTTTGTCAACGGCATGATCTCGCTCAGGCAATTGCAGCGCATTATGTTTTTGGGGGATTTGGGCATTCAATATGCGCTTATGAGTGAGCGTGCGTTCTCGGCGATTAAGTTCCGCGATTGGAAGCAGGCTTCGGGAGCTGAGTTTTATCCCAAACGATTTGAGCGAGAACAGAACGCTCGACGAAAGTACCTGGATACGGTAAACGGATTTGACTCTGATGGTGTCGACATTAGGGATTTGATGGCAGGGAGGGTTGATTTAAATGATCCAAGAGTTAACGGATCGTGGGCCGAGTAGGACATATCCCGTCTATTACCTTGAGGACGCAATGAACAACCTCGGGGATTGCTTCGACTATGCCGTTAACGATTACGGAGCAGAAGGATCGGAAGTTGCTGAACTCTTTTGCCTGAGCGGCGTAGCTCGCGAGTTCGAACGCGGCAACGCATGGGTAGTGTCGGGAAAGTCGGGCGTTGAACTATTTGCGCTCATCTCCGAAAGATCTGGTTACCAAACAGGGTCGATGCCAGATCGGACCTACCGATTTGAGAAGACACCAGAATATTGGACGGGCTGGATACTGGCATATTTGCAGTGGCGCCTAGGGGGATCGTTCGAAGATCTGCTTCATGTTGTTCCATTTGATGCGCTGCGAAACCTGTACTACCCCTGGCATGAGGCCTCGGAGGAGCGCGTGGCGCGCCTTGTCTGTGATATGGCGAAGAAGGCGCCGCGTCAGACTAAACTGGCGCTAGCAAGAAAGAGGATTAAAAAAACCCAACAAGACCTGGCATACGAATCGGGTGTATCGCTCCGTTCAATCCAAATGTACGAACAGCGCCAGCGAAACATCAACGAAGCCTCGGTAACGACAGTGAGGGATATTGCAAAAGTCCTACACTGCAACATCGAAGACCTCCTAGAACCAGTCTTCGAATACAAAGAAACAAGCGCAGCGTAAACCAAGCGCACAGGCGAAGCCTGTCACTAGTAAGTGCCCCTACCTAGCAAGAGCCCCTACCAATAAAAAGCAACTATCAGCCCGGCGCTTTTACAAAGCGTAGGTCCCTGTAGCCGCCGTCAGCGAAGCTAACGTAGGGGAGGCCAGGGGCTTTGCCCCCAAATCTTTCCGCAGGACGGCAGGACCCCCGCCGCACGAAGTGCGCAGCGGGGGTCCTGCCAAGTCCGAGGACGATTTGGGGGCAAAGCCCCTGGCCTCCCCGGCGAGTATACGGGACGGCGACTACAGGTATTCGATCTGGGCGCCTTCCGTGTCGCACGTCAGAATATGCGTGTCACACTTGGGGAACTGCTCGCGCAGCTTGACCTGCAGGAACTTCGCCACGATGGTGTCGTCAGTCACGGCCATGAGGGTCGAGCCGGAGCCACTGATCCAGATGGTCTTGGCGCCTCCGTTAAGGCAGGTGTCGCGCACGGCGTTGTAGTCGGGAATCAGGCGGCGACGATAGGGCTCCTGAATGCGGTCGTCATTGGCGGCGGCAATCAGGTCCAGGTCACCAGTCTCCAAGCCGCGCGTCATGCCGGCGATGCGGCCCATCTGCCACACGGCGGTGGAGAGCGGAATCTCCTGTGGCACGACCTTGCGCGCCTCACTCGTGTGCACCTCGTAAGGTGGAATCACGGTAATAAAACGCAAGCGATTGCTCACCTCGTAGCGCAGGCACTGGGGGAGTGAATCGGTAGGCGTAAAGGAGCAGACGGCGCCGCCCAGGATAGCGGGGGCGACGTTATCGGGATGGCCCTCGACCTCGGTGGCAATGCGGACGAGCTCGGCGCGGTCGACAGTGTGGCCTGTCAGTGCGGCGGCGGCCATAATGCCGGCGACGACGCAGGTGGAGCTGGAGCCCAGGCCGCGGGCGACGGGAACGTCAGTCTGAATGTCAATGGCGACGGGGAAGGCCGGCTCGCCCCATGCGGCCAGCGCATCCACAAAGCTCACGTAGACCAGGTTGTTCTCGTTTTGGAATTCCTCGGGGCAGCCCGTGATGGTGAGCTTGTCAGCGCGCTCGAAGGTGAAGTGCGAGTAGAGGCTGACGGCCATGCCGAGGGTGTCGTAGCCGATGCCTAGGTTTGCGCTCGTGGCTGGGACGGTGATTTTGATCATGTGGGTCCTCCTGGGCGGGTCTGGCCGTTTAGTTCGCTGCTCGGGCAGTCCTGGCTCGCTCGGAAAGCACATTAAGTGCTTTCCGGCTTGTGCGGAACTCGCGACGAACTAAACGGCCAGACCCGCTCGCATGCTCGTCATCATCCCGAAAGCTAAATAAAAAGAAGGTGCGCCGGCTTTCGCCGGCGCCTTATAAGGGGTTTTAGTTGGTAGTCATCTTTTTTGCTGCAGACTCGACGTAGTTGGCCATGTCGGCTACGTCGCAGACGTCTTCAAAGCGGACAGGCTTGGACTCGAGCTCGGCGAGTTGGACCGGGGCAACCGTGTTGGTTGCCTGCTCGAGCACGCGCATGGCCTCAAAGTCGTCCTCGGGAACGTCGAGCCCCAGGGCGTCGCAGCAGGCGCGTGGGAACTTGTAGGGGCTGGCGGTCGAAAGCAGCACGCGGGCCTTGGCGCCCTCGGCGGGAGCGACCTTTTCAAAGACGTGATAGCCGCAAGCGGTGTGCGGGTCGATCACGTAGTCGTTCGCGTCCCAGCAGCCCTTGATAGCAGCGCGGACCTCGTCCTCGCTGGCCCAACCACAGCCAAAGACGCCCTGAATCTTTGCCAGCAGGTCGGCGGGAACCTCGTAGCGACCAGTCTGGGCCAGCTGCTCCATAAGGCCGGCAACAAGCTCGCAGTCGCCATCGGACAGGAAGTACAGCATGCGCTCCAGGTTAGAGCTGATGAGGATGTCCATCGACGGCGAGATGGTCGTGAAGAACGGACGGTTGCGGTCGTAGACGCCGGTGGTCAGGAAGTCAGCGAGCACGTTGTTCTTGTCGCTGGCCACGACGAGTTTGGCGACGGGCAGACCCATGCGCTTGGCGTAGTAGCCGGCCAGGATATCGCCAAAGTTGCCGGTCGGGACGCAGAACTCAACGGCGTCGCCGGCCTCGATGGCACCGGCGCGCAGCAGCTGTGCATAGGCGGCAAAGTAGTAGACGACCTGCGGCACCAGGCGGCCGACGTTGATGGAGTTGGCGCTCGAAAGCACCGTGCCGGCGGCTTCAAGACGCTCGGCAAGCTCCTTATCGGCAAAGATGCGCTTGACGGCACTCTGGGCGTCGTCAAAGTTGCCGCGGATGCCGCAGACGGCGACGTTATCGCCTTCCTGTGTGGACATCTGCAGGTTCTGGACGCGGCTGACCTTGCCTTCGGGATAAAAGACGGTGATGCCCGTGCCCGGGGCGTCGGCAAAGCCAGCGAGCGCTGCCTTGCCCGTGTCGCCCGATGTGGCGGTGACGATCATGATGCGCTCGGAGCCGCCGTCCTTGGCAGAAGTGCGGGCCATGAGACGGGGAAGCATTTGCAGGGCGACATCCTTAAAGGCGCTCGTGGGGCCGCCAAAGAGCTCCATCACATAGGTCTGAGGGGCGTCAGCGCCCGGCGCAGCGTCGAGTTTGACGAGCGGCGTAACCTCTTCACTCGCGAACGTGCCGCGGTATGCCTCGTCGACACACGCCGAAATTTCTTCGGCCGTGTAATCATTCAGTAACATTCCCAACACATCTTGAGCGATTTCAAAGTACGATTTATCTGCAAGCGAGCTGATATCGACCTGCTGGGTGCCAAGCTCGTCCGAGACAAACAAACCCCCGTCGGGAGCGATGCCGGTGCGGATTGCCACCTTACTTGAGCACGATAAAGTGCGTCCTCGTGTACTATGATAAGTTCCCATATAACACTGCTCCTCGGATGCCTTGGTCCCAATCGGTGAAACCATGGTATCAGAGCGCGCAAAATAGGTTCGCAGAGGCTTTTTAGAAAGGTAACCTCCAGCCCATGATTAAGATTGCCAAGTTTGGCGGCTCGTCGGTCGCCGACGCCGAACACTTTAAGAAGATCAAGGCCATCGTCGATGCCGACCCGGCTCGCCGTTTTGTGGTGGTTTCCGCCTGTGGTCGCCGCTTTAAGGGCGACACCAAGGTGACCGACCTGCTCTACCTGGTTAACGCGCACGTTAAGTACCACGTGTCGTGCGAGGAGCTGCTCGAGGACATCGGCCAGCGCTATTTTGATATCGCTGACGAGCTGGAGCTCACCTATCCCATCCGTGAGGAGTTCGCGGCTTTTGCCGAGCGCGCCCGCTCGGGCGGTTACTCCACCGAGGAGCTTGTGAGCCGCGGCGAGTACTTCACCGCTCGCCTGATGGCTGAGTACCTGGGCCTACCGTTCCTGGACGCCGCGACGGTTGTGGCGTTCCATCACGACGGTACGCTCAGCATGAACCGCACCTCCGAGCTGGTGCAAGAGTACGGTCAGCAGGGCGGCTTCGTTATGCCTGGCTTCTACGGCGCGACGCGTGAGGGCCAGATCAAGCTGCTCGACCGTGGTGGCGGCGATATCTCGGGTTCGATCTTGGCCAAGTGCCTTGGTGCCGACCTGTACGAGAACTGGACCGACGTTTCGGGCTTCTATTCTGCCGATCCTCGCATTGTGCCCGAGGCTCAGCCCATCGCCCGCGTTACCTACGAGGAGCTGCGAGAGCTTTCGTACATGGGTGCGAGCGTCCTGCACGAGGAGGCCGTGTTCCCCGTGCGCGAGGCCGGCATTCCGCTGGTCATCAAGAACACCAATGCGCCGCAGGACCCCGGCACTATCATTAGCGAGACGGCCGATGAGGGCGAGGCGGAGCCCATCATTACCGGTGTGACCGGCAAGCGCGGTTTTGTCGCCATCAACGTTGCCCGCGACCGCACCAAACCCCGTGTCGGTTTTATGCGCCGCGCGCTTTCGGTCTTCGAGCGCTATGACGTTTCCGTCGAGCACATGCCCACCGGTGTCGACCGCTTTGGCGCCGTGGTGCAGGAGCAGGATGTGCACGACTCGCTGTATTCGCTCGTGGGCGACATTCAACAGGAGGTCGAGCCGCTCGAGATCGAGGTTGTCGAGGGCTTGGCGCTCATCGCGACCGTCGGCCGTAACCTGCGCGGCCGCGCAGGTATCTCGGGCCACCTGTTTGGCATGCTTGGCCAGGCCGGCGTGAGCGTGCGTATGATTTCGCAGAGCTGCGACGAGATTAATATCATTATCGGTGTCGAGGAGAAGGACTTTGATCTGGCGATTCAGACCATCTACCGTGCTTTCTCCGACGAGAACGGTATCGTGAAGGTCTCCGACCTGGAGGCTCCCGCGCCGGTCGATCCCGCTCTGGACGCGCTCCGCAAGTAGCTGCCATCCCGGTGCATTTTTGGGACATGTCTCATAAATCTACGGTGGGGCGTTTCATTTCGGTTTCGTTTCGACGGGGCGGGTTTTGTATCCGCCCCGTTCTTGTATAAACTGGGCAAGAATATCCAGCCTGCTTGGCGTGTGGGCGATAGCCACAACCTTTAAAGGGGGAAGCATGAAACAGTACACGGTTGCTATTTTGGGCGCGACGGGAGCCGTGGGCACCCAGATGCTCGAGTGCCTCAACGAGCAGGAGTTCCCGGTCGGCAAGCTCAAGCTGTTGGCAAGCGCACGCTCCGCGGGCAAGACCGTTGAGTTCCGCGGCGAGCAAATCGTGATCGAAGAGGCTTGCCCTGAGGCCTTTGAGGGCTGCGACATCGTGCTCGGCGCTGCCGGCGACGATATCGCCAAGGAGCTGCTGCCCGAGGCAGTCAAGCACGGCGCCGTCGTGGTCGACAACAGCCACGCCTTCCGCATGGATCCCGAGGTGCCGCTGGTCGTGCCCGAGATCAATGCCGACGATATCAAATGGCATCACGGCCTTATCGCCAACCCCAACTGCGCGACTATCATCGGCCTGGTTCCCACGTGGCCGCTGCATCAGCTCGCTGGCGTGAAGCGCATGATCGTCTCGACGTATCAGGCGGCTTCGGGTGCCGGCGCTCCCGGTATGGCCGAGCTCGAGGCTCAGCTGGCCGCCCTGGGCCGCGGCGAGGAGATTCCCGAGCCGCGCGCGTTTGCCGCCCAGCTGGCGAGCAACCTGATTCCGCAGATTGGCGGCGTCAAGGAAGAGGGCTTTACCTCCGAGGAGATGAAGTTGCAAAACGAGGGCCGCAAGATCATGCATCTGCCCGAGCTGCGCGTGAACTGCACCTGTGTGCGCGTGCCCGTGCTGCGCTCGCACTCCGAGAGCATTACGCTCGAGTTCGAGCGTGACATCACGGTCGAGGAGGCTCGTGCTGCGCTGGCTGCTGCTCCCGGCGTCAAGCTGGTTGACGATATGGTTGCCGAGGATGCACACGACCGCTTCCCCATGCCGATGGATACGTCCGACCAGGATTTGATTTGGGTCGGCCGCGTGCGCCGCGACATCTCGAACCCCGAGGCCGCGCGTGGCATCACCTTCTGGTGCTGCGGCGACCAAATCCGTAAGGGCGCGGCAACCAACGCCGTCCAGATCGCTAAGCTGCTCTGCGAGTAGTGTGACCTGTCCGGCGGGGGCCGGGCTTAGCTTTCAGAACGTCCTCGACCATGTGTGGCGCCTTGTCCTGCTCCTTCCGGGCCCCCCGCCACCCCCCCCCCCAGTGGGCGGCCGGGGCTGGTAACACATCACCGCCCCCCCCCGCCGGGTAGCCGCGGCCGCCCGGGGGCGCGTGGGGGGGGGGGGGGCGGGGGTTTTGTTGCCCGCCCGCCCGCGGGGGGGGGGGGGGGGGGGCCGGGGGCGCGGGGCGCGGCGCCCCGGCCGCCACACTGGTCTGCGGAGTGTTCTGAAAGCTAAGCCCGGCCCCCGCCTGCGGTGACTCGGCTGCGAGCAGTCTGCGATGGGGCCGTTGTTGGTTGGGGCCGCTGGGCTGATGTGGGGGCGCGCGGCTGTTGTGGGCCCTAGTCCCGGCGGCGGCCTCGGCGCTTCGCGCCTGCCGCCTTTGGGGACTTTGGGGTCGATTGGGGTTGTCTGCACAGTTCGCGGTATTATGTTTGCGGAGTTTTGAAAGGAGCCGCTGGTGGTCACGACGACGTTTGCTTCGCCTTTGGGCGAAATCCTGCTTGCCGCTGATGGCCGCGGTTTGACGGGGCTTTGGTTTGAGGGGCAGGAGCACTTTGGCTCCACGCTTCTCAAAGAAGATCCCGAACATGTTGAAGGCGCCGATGCGGTTTCTGGTGCTGGCGGCATGTCTTCGGTGAATCCGACAAACGGTGCTGCCTCGTCGGTACTTGAGCGTTCTTGGGCTTGGCTGAATGCTTATTTTGCGGGGCAGGAGCCTCGGTTTACGCCGCCGTTGCATATGATTGGTACGGCGTTTCAGCGCGAGGTTTGGTTTGAGCTGCTTTCTATCCCGCGTGGCGAGGTCGCTACGTATGGTGAGATCGCCCAGCGTGTTGCGGCTCGACATCGTGTACCGGGAAACGAAGCACCCGTTGCGTCTCCCCGTGCCGTGGGGGCCGCGGTCGCGCGTAATCCCATTTCGATTATTGTGCCGTGCCATCGCGTGGTTGCCGCCGATGGTTCGCTCAACGGATATGCCGGCGGCCTCGACCGCAAGGAGTGGCTGCTGCGGCTTGAGGGCGCGTACGAGGAGTAACGCTCGAGCACTTTGCATAACTAGGACGCCGTGAAAGGACGAGTCACTGTCCCTTCGCGCTCGGCATGCGTCAAAGCGCTCGACACGTGCGCCTTAAGTTTGGCTAAGCCCTATCCAGCGTTTTTAGAAACGTGCAGGTTGAGCAGCTAAGGCTGCGCTAAGGCGGCTGGCGGTGCGCTATCATCGGCAATATCGAAATCTGTATAGCCGCGCGCCAAAGGAACAACTATGAAGCTGATGCTTGCCGAGGACGAACCCGGCCTCTCCCGCGCTCTTACCGCGATTCTTCAACATAGCGACTACGAGGTCGACACCGCGCTCGACGGCCTGACGGCGCTCGAGTATCTACTCACCAACGATTACGACGCTGCAATCCTGGACATCATGATGCCCGGCATGGATGGCATTGAGGTGCTCAAGCGCACACGCGCCGCCGGTAAGCGTCTGCCCATCATTATGCTCACGGCAAAATGCGAGGTGTCCGATAAGGTCGAGGGCTTGGATGCCGGTGCCAACGATTACCTGACCAAGCCGTTTGCCGCCAAGGAGCTGCTTGCGCGTATTCGTGCCATGACGCGTGCCGCGACGGCAATTGACGCCACGACGCTCAGCGTGGGCAACGTGCGTCTCGACACGGCATCGTGCACGCTCGTTGGCCCTTTGGGCGAGGAGCACCTGGCCAATCGTGAGTTTCAGCTTATGGAGCTCTTTATGCGCAACGCCGGCACGCGCATGCCCACCGAGCGTCTGATGCTCGGGGTTTGGGGTGAGGACGCGCCCGAAGGCGCCAACGCGGTGTGGGTCTACATCTCGTACCTGCGCAAAAAGCTGACGGCGCTTGGTGCCAACGTTGCGATTCGTGCATCGCGCAACCAGGGCTATTCGCTCGAGGTTGTTGAGGAGGGCGAATAGGTGTGAGCGCGAGTGCGTGGTGGAAGCGCACGACGGCAAAGCTCGGCATGGGCGCGGACTCGGGTAATCCGGGGCGCGCCGATGCTGCCAGTGCAATGGGACGTCGCCTGCGTCGTAAGTTCATCCTGGTTGCCATGGGTGCCGTGACCGCCGTGCTTACGCTTATCATCGCCGGCATCAATATCGTCAACTACTCGCATGTCTGCAAGATGGCCGACGCTCGTCTGGGCTATATCTTGGCGGGCAAGGACGGCATCGATTGGACGGATGAGCCTAAGGCCGATCCCGGTCAGGATGCGGTTGCCGGCAAGGTTGCTACCGGTAACCGGGCAGCCGTTCGCGATGGGCATTTTGAAGGCATGACGGCGGAGTCTCCCTTCGACACGCGCTACTTTACGGTGTCGATTGCCGGCGGGCAGGTGACCGATGTCAACACGGCTCGCATTGCCGCGGTGGGCGCCAAGCGTGCCGCCCGCATCGCTGCAGGACTGTATTCCAAGGGTTTGACCTCGGGCTTTTCTGGTAACTACCGCTATACGGTTACGGTTCAGGGCGACGAGACAACCTATGTATTCGTCGACTGTTCACGCGAGCTCACAAGCTTCCATTCGTTTTTAAGCGCGAGCGTGGCCATCAGCTGCATTGGCTGGCTGGCGGTGTTGGCAATTGTGGCGGGTGCCTCGGGCGCGGTGATTCGACCGATGGTCGAGAGCTACAGCAAGCAAAAGCGCTTTATTACCGATGCGAGCCACGAGATCAAGACGCCGCTGGCCGTGATTGATGCCGCTAACGAGGTACAGGAAATTGAGAGCGGCGAGAGTGAGTGGACGCAGAGCATTCACGAGCAGGTCGCGCGGCTGACGGCACTTACGGAGCGTCTGGTATTTTTGGCTCGCATGGACGAGGGCTCGGCGGGCTTTGCCATGACATCGTTTGATCTTTCGGAGGCGGTGGACAAGGCGGCGGCGCCGTTTGAATCGGTGGCGGTTTCGCGCGGCAAGCGGCTGTCGACGTCGATCGCGAGCGGTGTGCGGGCCCATGCCGATGCCGCGGCAGTGGCGCAGGTTGTTGAACTACTGCTGGACAACGCCACACGCTACGCAAGCGAAGACAGCGTTATCGAGCTGAGCCTGCGTGCTGTTTCGCGCGGTGCGGGCAAAGGCTCGGCCGAGCTTGTCGTTTCGAACGCCGTGGACGAGCTGCCCGAAGGCGATCTAGATCGATTGTTCGACCGCTTCTATCGTGCGGACGTGTCGCGCAGCTCCAAGACGGGCGGCTCGGGCGTGGGCCTATCCGTGGTGCGTGCCATCGCCGAAGCCCATGGTGGGAGCGCTTCTGTCTGCGGCCACGGCAACCAGATCACCTTCACCGTCCGCCTCTAAAACCTGCCAAAATGAACCTGTCCCTTTTTGGTCGGTGCGAAATGGGTAATACTAAGGAGTTATCCGACCAGATGGGAATTAATCGATGGCTTATATCGAATTCAAAGACGTCATCAAGGCGTACGGCGAGGGCGATGCCCGCATTCACGCGCTCGACGGCGCGAGCTTTACCGTTGAGCGCGGCGAGCTCGCCATTATCCTGGGCGCCTCGGGTGCCGGCAAGACTACGGCGCTCAACATCCTGGGTGGCATGGATACGGTAACCTCCGGCACTGTGACGGTGGACGGGCGCGACGTGAGCTCCGCCAACGAGGCGCAGCTCGTGGAATACCGCCGTGCCGACGTCGGCTTTGTCTTCCAGTTCTACAATCTGGTCCCCAACCTGACGGCGCTCGAAAATGTCGAGCTTGCGGCGCAGATTTGCCCCGATTCGCTCGATGCCGAGCAAACGCTTCGTCAGGTTGGCCTGGGCGACCGTCTTGCTAACTTTCCGGCGCAGCTTTCGGGCGGCGAGCAGCAGCGTGTGTCCATCGCCCGCGCGCTGGCCAAGAACCCCAAGTTGCTCCTGTGCGACGAGCCCACGGGCGCACTCGACTACAAAACCGGCAAGCAGATCTTGCAGCTGCTACAGGACACCTGTCGCAAGCAGGGCATCACGGTCATCATCATCACCCATAACTCCGCGCTGGCGCCCATGGCCGATCGCCTGATCCGCTTTAAGAGCGGCCGCGTGGAGAGCGAGACGGTCCAGCAAAATCCCGTGCCTATCGAGACGATCGAGTGGTAGCGCCCATGGACCAAGATCGCCAAAACAGCCAAAACCACGATACGGAGCACGCAGACCGCGACTGGGAGTTCGCGACCTACCGCACTGCTCAAAGCTCAAACGATATGGTCCCGACGATTTTTCGCCGTGGCATTTACCGCACAATCCGAGGCAGTCTTAAGCGCTTCTTGTCAATCGTGGTCATCACCGCGCTTGGCGTGAGCGTGATGTGCGGCCTTAAGGCGGGCTGCGAGGATCTGCGCGATTCGGTTGACGCCTACTTTGACCAGCAGAGTGTCTATGACATTAACGTGCAGTCGACCTATGGCTTTACGCGCGACGATCTTTCGGCTATCCAAGAGGTCGACGGCGTCGAGACGGCCGAGGGCATCTACACCGAGACCGCCTACACCGCCGTGGGCACAACGCGCGAGCGCGTGGTCGTGCAAAGTCTCTCCAAGGAGAACATCGATCAGCCGGTGCTCGTGAACGGCGATTTGCCCGAGAGCGCCGATGAGGTTGCGGTGACATCGAAGTTCCTGAAGGCTTCGGGCAAAAAGCTCGGCGATACCGTGAGCTTTGCCGCCAATGACGCGAGCTCGTCGAACCAAAGCGCTAAGGACCAGTTTGCCGCGGGCGATTACACCATTACGGCCGAGGTCCTCGACCCCACTGATGTGAGCTCCGACTCGACCGTCAACGACTTTCGCGCTGCTTCGGCTGCGGACTATAGGTTCTATGTGAGCGAGGATGCCGCGACATCTTCCTCCTACTCCGCCGTCCACGTGATCGTCGAGGGAGCCAAGAGCCTCAACTCCTATTCGGATGCCTACGCGGCAAAGATCAACAAGGTCAAGGGCAATATAGAGAAGATTCGCGAGGAGCGTGAGAAGGCGCGCGCTCAGGAACTGACGGTCGACACGCCGGCAAGCTTGGATGCGGCCGAGCGCCAGGCGAATATGCTCTTTGGGATTGAGCAGGACAACATCAATCGCATGGCAGAGGGCAGCGAGGAGCGCGTGCAAGCGCAGGCCGACCTGGATCAGCGCCGCGCCGCCGCCGACCAGCAGTTTGCCGATGCCCGCGCCGAGCTTTCCGATCTGGGCGAATGCACCTGGTACATCCAGGACCGCGGCAATATCGCAAGCTACTCGAGCGTGGAGAGCGATAGCTCGTCAATTGAAGCCATCGCCACGGTGTTCCCGTTCATCTTCTTTATCGTCGCCGTGCTCATCAGCCTTACCACCGCCACGCGTATGGTCGAGGAGGAACGCACACTCATCGGCCTGTATAAGGCGCTCGGTTATTCGCGCGGACGCATCCTGTCCAAATACGTGGACTATGCGCTGTGGGCCTGTCTGATCGGCGGCGTGCTCGGCAACATCATCGGATTTGTGGGCCTGCCGCTGTTCCTGTTTACGGTGTTCGACGACATGTACTCGCTGCCCCAGATGCTGCTTTCGTACGACATTGTGTCGTCGATTATGTCGGTGGCGCTGTTTGCCGTGGGCGTGGTGGGCGCTACGATTATCGCCTGCCGCCACGAGATGGCCGAGACACCGGCTTCGCTCATGCGTCCCAAGGCGCCGCGTGCCGGCTCACGCATTTTGCTTGAGCGCATCGGCTTTATTTGGCGCCGCATGGGCTTCTTGAACAAGGTGGCGGCGCGTAACCTGTTCCGCTACAAAAAGCGCGCCTTTATGACCATCTTCGGTATCGCCGGCTGCACGGCGCTCGTGATCTGCGGTATGGGCATTCGCGACACGTCGGTGGCGCTTTCGCCCAAACAGTACGGGCATATCACGCGCTATGACTTGCTGGCGGTCGCCAATCCCGACGATTTTTCGCAGACGTGCGCGGCATTGGATGAGCGCAGCACGGCCAATGATTCCAACGTGACGGTGAGCTCGACCCTGCCGATTATGACCGACAACGTCACCTTTACATTTGGCGGCAAGAGCGAGACCGTGCAGCTGATCGTGGTGCCCGATGACCGCACGAACGACCTGGACGACTACGTGCGTCTCGAGGATGAGTCCAAAGAGCCGCTATCTTTGCGTGACGGAGATGTGTACCTGAGCAAGAGTTCACAGCTGGTGCTGGGGATTCAGCCGGGCGATACGGCACACGTCCAGGATTCGTCGCTCAACGTAGCCAAGGTCAAGGTCAGCGACATTTCGCTTAACTATCTGGGCAACACGCTTTACATGACGCAGGGCACCTATGAGCGCGCGTTCGGTCGAAGCGCGCGTCTTAACGGCGTCTTTGTGCTGCTTAAGGGCTCGTCGGTCGACCAGATTGCGTTTAGCAAGAAGCTTAAGAGCGACGGTTGGCTCACCATCTCGAGCACGGCCGAACATTGGGAAAACTATGAGGCGAACTTTACGATTATCAATTCGGTCGTGGTACTTGTGACCTTTATGGCAGCGTGCCTATCGTTTGTGGTGGTGTTTACGCTGTCCAACACGAATATCTCCGAGCGCGAACGCGAGCTGGCGACCATCAAGGTGCTGGGCTTCCGCCGTGGTGAGGTGCACCACTACGTCAACAAGGAGACGTTGATCCTCACGGCGATTGGCACCGCACTGGGCGTGCCGCTGGGTGGCCTGCTTGCCGAGAGCTTTACGTACATTTTGCAGATGCCGTCGCTGTACTTTGATGTTGAGGTCGAGCCGCTAAGCTACGTGCTCGCCGTGGTGCTTTCCTTTGGCTTTACGTTTATCGTCAACCTCGCCACCAATCGTACCCTCAACAAGATCGACATGGTCGGCGCCCTCAAGAGCGCCGAGTAACCTGCCTGGGATTCAAGCTGTAGCGAGCTGTAACGTACCACAACCGCATTTTTGCATAAACCGTCCCGCCGATTGCATATTTCGGCGGGGCGGTTGCTTTTTGCCCGCGGGTACCCCAGGGGGCGGCGTGCAAATTCCGGAGTATTCAGCATCCCGGAGCCCGCGGGTGCGGGAGCGGGCGCACAAAACAGCGCTTAAAGTCCTGATTCTGAGCCCCCAACGCCTCAAGAGCCGCTCGTTTTTTACAGGATGCGGCCCATGGCGCCTGCCTTTCGCCCAAAATCCAGTATGCAGGTGCTCTCGGCTGCTGAATACTCCAAAAAATGCACGCCGCATCCTACCCCAGGCACCCGCAGCTACTCTGCGAGTGCGTGGCCTAACAGAATGTGGCGGTGGAATAGTTCCCTTTGCTGGCTCTGATAGGCCAAACGGGAAATATTCCACCGCAACTTATCGAGAGGGCTCTTGGTTGTTATTTGCACTGACATTTGTCATGAAATGGCAGGTCGTTAGGGGTTGCTACTGGTAGTTGCGGTAGGGTTGGGGCAGATTCTAACTAGAAATGGTGGTCGCTACCGGTTGTTTTCGGCATACTCGCCTCATTCGATTACGGTCACCACATGAAAGGAACCACCATGGACCTTGCGATGGCACAGCGTCTCGTCGATCGCCGCAAAGCTGCCGGTCTTTCTCAGGAGGCCCTTGCTGCCCAACTGGGCGTAAGTCGCCAGGCTGTCAGTAAATGGGAGCGCAGTGAGTCCTCACCCGATACCGATAACCTTATTGCGCTCGCCGCACTGTATGGCGTGTCGTTGGACGAGCTGTTGTATGGGGAAGCGGCTAGCGATGCCGACGACCTTGAGGACGGCAGTGCCGACACCGAGACGGCGGATGTGGCTGACGAGGCTGAGGATTCTGCCGAGCACGCCGATTGCGGCGACAAGCCACTTGTCGATATTTCCCTCGCGCGCGGTATCCACGTCATTGATCCCAATAAAGGCGAGGAAGTACATGTTGGCTGGAGCGGCATCCATGTGACCAACGACCGCAAGGGTGAAGAGGTGCACGTGGGGCCGGGCGGCGTACATATTGACACGCTAGAGGACGACGGGCACAGCGTGCACACCAATGCCGATGGCACCGTGGTTATCGACGGCGAACAATTCTCCAGCTGGAAAGAGGCGCGCGACAAGCTCGACCATCATGGCAAGCATTTCCACACCAAGCTCGGTCGCGCGTGGAATAAGTTCCCCTTCCCCGTGCTTGTCGCCCTCGCCTATCTGGCGCTCGGCATAATTTGCGGCGTGTGGACTACGGGACTTTTCCTCGTCTTTTTGATTCCCGTCTACTACGCGCTTGGCGATTTCATCGACCGACGTCATCTGTCAAAGCTTGTCGACGCCGTCTACCCGGCAGCTGCCATAACTTGGTTCCTCTACATGTGGCTCTGCCTGGGACAGCCCCATCCCGCATGGGTCATCCTCATCACGATTCCCATCGTAAAAGCGCTTATGCACTGGTGCCGCAAACAATGGAAGCACCGCAAACAGGCCTAAACCGCCCTAACCCGCCAGCGCCACTCATCCGACACCGCCCGTCCCTTCCAAGTTGCGGTGATATAGGGACTGTTTTGAGGCTCCAAAGCGCCAAACAGTCCCTATATCACCGCAACTAACAAACAATTGGGTCAGTTCCGGCACGGAGATAAGCATTGAGCTGACCGCGCGCCAAGAAAAGGGCCTATTTACTACGTTTAGTCCGAAGGGGCCGACCATACCCGCCTTTTTCGAAAACTGGCAAGCTTTCTACCTGCGGTTTTATTTTTACAATCTTTGTCATGGTCGAGGGTGTGGTAGCAAACGTAGTAGATAGGTCCATTTTGTGGCAACGGATCATTCAAGCTCAATCTCGAAGGCTGAAGAGAGCCTCTCATCCACGCCTGCGAGCAAAAACCAAATAGAATGAAAGGCAAATGGAAAGCCCGTTTGACGAGCGGAGAACATATGCGCGACGTAGCCGAAAGCGACTGGAAGCTGTTTAAGAAAATGCTTCCTCAATGGCAAGAACGTTATATGGAAAAGCTCATCGGCCGGTACGTTGAGATGCTGAACGGCGACAGCGAAGCGTCCAGTAGATTTTGGGCGCTAGAAGAGCGTATCAATAGGGATAAGCTGTCCTCAGGAGTGCTGGTGAACGACCTTCGCCGCAGTACAATGCACCGTGAGATAGCCAATTTGCTTATCGACAGCGTGATTACCCTCGACGATCTTGACGGTTTTACCGAAGACATTAAAAGCTATGCGCAACACTGGACTGGCCAGTAAGAGCACTGAACGACAGACATTCCCAGCAAAGCGGGGCAAACGCCGGGCCACCTAATGGTTGTCCGGCGTTTGCCCAGATTAACCTGCCAAAGATGAACCTGCCAAAGATGAACCTGTCCCTTTTTGGCGGGTTACTCGGCGCTTTTAAGAGCGCCGAGTAACCCGTTCTGGGATTCAAGCTGTAGCGAGCCACCGACGCGCCCACAGCCACTAAATTGCATAAACCGTCCTGCCGATTGCATATTTCGGCGGGGCGGTTGCTTTTTGCCTACGGGTAACCCAGGGGCGGCGTGCAAATTCCGGAGAATTCAGCATCCCGGAGTCCGCGGGTGTGGGAGCGGGCGCACAAAAGCGCATTGAAAGCCTGACTTTGAGCTCCGGCGCCTCGAGGACCGCTCATTTTTTTGCAGAATGCGGCCCGCGGCGCCTGTCTCTCGCCCAAAATCCAGTATGCAGGCACCCTCGGCTGCTGAATACTCCCAAAAATGCACGCCGCATCCTACCCCAGGCACCCGCAGCAAGAAGACGAATAGCCTCGGCCTCCCCAGTCACCGTAGGAGGCCCCAGGGCTTACCTCCCAAATCTTTCCGCAGGACGGAAGGATCCCGCCGCGCGAAGCGCACGGCGGGATCCTGACATGTCCGAGGACGATTTGGGAGGTAAGCCCTGGGGTCTCCGATGAGAGCAGTTTCGGCCGAGGCTATTCGTCGCCGAAGCTGATGCCCAACGCCTTGGCCTCGCGCACAAGATCGCTCTGGGGGTCGACATACTTGAGCTTGCCGGCGACATCCTCGAGCGGCATGTGACACATCTTGCCGTCACGCAGGGCGATCATGTAGCCAAACTCGCCGCGTAGACAGCCCAGTGCCGCCTCGACGCCGCACTGGGTCGCAAAGATGCGGTCCTGGGCGTCGGGCTGGCCGCCGCGCTGCGTGTGGCCGGGGATGGCGACGCGGGTCTCGCGACCGGTCTTGGCCTCGATCTCCTTGGCGATGTCGTAGACGATCGACGGGCTCGTGCGCTCGGCGAGTTTCTTCTTGTACTCCTTCTTGGACAGCGCCGCGTCCTCCTTGGAGATAGCGCCCTCGGCGACGGCCACGATGGTAAAGCGGCTGCCGGTCTCCATGCGATGCTCGATGGTCTTGATGACGTTATCCATGTCGTAGGGGATCTCGGGAATCAAGATGACATCCGCGCCGCCCGCGACGCCGGCGTATAGCGGGATCCAGCCAACCTTGTGGCCCATGATCTCGATAACGAACACGCGGCCGTGACTCGAGGCGGTGGTGTGGATGTCGTCGATGCACTTGGTGGCGACGTCGATGGCGCTCGTAAAGCCAAACGTCAACTCGGTGCCCCAGGTGTCGTTATCGATGGTCTTAGGCAGGGCGATAACGTTGAGGCCCTCTTCGCGCAGACGGTTGGCGGTCTTGGTGGAGCCGTTGCCGCCCAGCATAAACAGGCAGTCGAGCTGCAGCTTATGATAGGTGTGGACCATTGCCGGCACCTTTTCGACGCCGTCGGCCTCGGGGGTATCCAGGCGCTTGAACGGCGTGCGGCTCGTGCCCAGGATGGTACCGCCACGGGTAAGGATGCCGCTAAAATCGGCGGGCGTCATGACGCGGAACCGGCTGTAGATAAGGCCCTGGTAGCCGTCCTCAAAACCATAGATCTCAATAGGCTCTTCGCTATTGGTCATAAGCGTTTTGACAATGCCGCGCATGGTGGCGTTGAGCGCCTGGCAGTCGCCGCCACTGGTAAGAAGACCGATCCTAAGCATGATGAATCCTTCCGGGCAAGTTATAACATGCGCATAAGTTTACCCCCGCACACTGTTGACGCGGGGGTAAAACGTGTTAGCTCAAGCGTATGGAAATGTAAGCAACGTCAGACGAGCGTAAGGTCGACGGGCCTGGTCCTTACAGTGCGAAGGCGTCGACGTCGCCCCAGTGGCGGCGCAGTGTAATAGCGGCGGCGGGTTCGGTATTGTCAAAGACGACCGACCATTGCGTATTGCTGGTGATGTCTTCCGGATTGGGTTCTTGCGCTGCGGCACGCAGGGCTTTCCAGACAATCGTTTCGTCCTGGGCACCGACATGGGCATCAAGGACATCGGCGATTGCGACGGCGCGCTCTTTACCATGGCCCAGCTCGCCATTTTTTTGGTTGGGCAGCACTTCGTCGCCATAGCAGGCGTAGAAGTTCGTAACCTGGCGTACAGGAGTCGTTTTGAAAGCGCGGTCCGGATCGCGCGGATCCCACTCTACTACGCGCGCGTCACCGGCGGCGTCGTTGATAAAGAAGTGGTAATCGCGTCCTGCCATGGCGTGCATGTCGTAGGCGGAAAGCAGGTCGACAGCTTCTTGCGTGGTGGCGGCACGGTCGAGCACCAGACGGATGGCGAGCGAGGTATTGATGACGGGGCGTTGCGTGTCCTGGTCACAGGGCTTGGAGTCCAGAGTGAGTACGGCAATGGACACGCCGCATTCGTTAACACCGTCGAGCTGGGCAAACGGGCCCATGAGTGCGGCGGCGCGTCCGCCGACGGAGTCAAGCGGAGTGTTATCGCCCAGGTTGTTAAGGGCGGCAAACCCGATGGAGGCATAGCCGTCGCGTGGGTGATTGCGCACCAGCAGCGCCGAGGTGTCGTCCTTAAAGTCGTAATTGCGACCGGTGCGCACGCGGCCTTCGGCATCTACGGCGACAAAAGCGCTGCAGGCAAACTGGGGCGCCTGGACATGTACCGGCACACCGGGCAGCACCTGCGCCACCACGGCATCGATGTAGGCCTGGTCGTCGCGCACGCCAGCGGCGATGATGCGATCAAGATCGTAGTCGTAGGCGATGTCGATTGCGTACAGGTCATAGCCATCCGCGTAGCCGGTCAAGCGTTTGAGCGACGCGGCGGACTTGATTTGCTTGTGATAAACGATACCGGTGGCAGCGGCAAGGCCGACGGCGACTCCCGCGACACCGCAGGCGATGGCAATGTTACGTGGCTTCATGGCGGCTCCTCTCGTCCTGTTAGCGTAATTGTCGCAAAAGGTGCACGGGCATGATGGCTCAACTTGGTGAGCGGTGCGGGATTAAACACGGAATGAAGAGTGCAGCGCTGGCGCGGCGGGGTATGCTGGAAGGGACCATCAACCCAGCGAAAGGGGAGAGCATGACGGATCAGGAAACGCCCGAGCGCGCGCATGTGACGGCCGATGATATCGAGGCCGCCAACGACCTTATCGACTTTATCGAGGCATGCCCCAGCATGTTCCATACGGCGGCGACCATTATGGCCGAGCTCGACGAGGCGGGCTTTACCTACCTGTCCGAGAACGCGGCGTGGGACATCGAGCCGGGCGGGCGTTATTACACGCAGCGCAACACCTCGAGCGTTATCGCCTTTAAGGTGGGCGAGGACCTGGCTGCTACGTGGGGCGAGGACGGCGTTGCAGGCGACTACCATTTTCAGCTGACGGCGTCGCACAGCGACTCGCCGACGTTTAAGGTTAAGGCCGTGCCCGAGCTCGACGGCGCGGGCGAGACGCTGCGCCTGAACACCGAGGCCTACGGCGGCATGATCGACTACACCTGGTTCGACCGTCCGCTGGCACTCGCGGGCCGCGTGCTGGTACGCGAGGGCGACCGTATTGAGAGCCGCCTGCTTGCCACCGAGCGCGAGGTCGCTATTATCCCGAGCCTTGCCATCCACATGAACCGCGGCGTTAACGAGGGCTTTGCTCCCAACCGAGCCGTCGACCTGTGCCCGCTCATCAGCGCCGGCGAACTCAAGCAGGGAGATTTTGATGCCCTGATTGCCGAAGAGCTGGACGTTGAGCCCGAGCAAATTCTGGGACGCGATTTGTTCCTGGTCAACCGCCAGGATGCGCGCATTTGGGGCTGGGCCGACGAGTTTATCTCGACGCCCAAGCTTGACGACCTGGCCTGCGCCTACACCTCGCTGCAGGCATTTTTGGGTGCCGAGAACGCGCACGATGTTTCGGTCTTCTGCTGCTTCGATAACGAGGAGGTTGGCTCCGAGACCAAGCAAGGCGCCATGTCGACGTTCTTGGCCGATGCACTGCGCCGCATTAACGGATCGTTGGGCTTTGACGACGAGTCGTACCATCGCGCCCTTGCCGCATCGATGCTCGCGAGCTGCGACAACGCACATGCCGTGCACCCCAACCACGCCGAGAAGTGCGACGCCCGCAATCAGGTTGTGCTCAACGGCGGCATCGTCATCAAGGAAGCCGCCAACCAGCACTACTGCACCGATGCCTTTAGCCGCGCGGTGTTCCAGGCCATCTGCGATGACGCCGACGTGCCAACGCAGGCTTTCGCCAACAAGAGCGACATGGCCGGCGGTTCCACCCTGGGCAACCTGTCGAATATGCAGGCGAGCATGCATGCCGTGGACGTGGGCCTGCCGCAGCTGGCCATGCACTCAAGCTACGAGACCGGCGGCGTGCGCGACGTGATGTACGCCATCCGCGCTCTCACCGCCTTCTACGAGCGAAACCTAACCATCAACGGCGCCGAAAGCGTAGAGCTCTAATACCTGCCAAAAAGGGACAGGTTTGTTTTGCAGGTTTTATCTGGGCAAATGCAAAGGGTGAAACCGAGCTAGATCGGTGGTACGTGGCCGCCGAGGTGCAGTGCACCTCGGCGGCTTTTTGTGCACAGAGTGCGGCTAATGCTAATAAATGCTATACGTGCTTTACGTATCTACCATAGAGTTTTATGATGATTTTAAAGTATTAAGGAGGGGTCATGACCACAACAGCCGCTCAGATCAACGTACGTCTCGATGCCGATCTTAAAAGGAGCGGGGACGCCGCTCTCTCCAGGGCCGGTATGACGCCGAGCCAAGCGGTGCGAGCGCTCTGGCAGCTTGCAGCGTCGCTGGCCGATCGCCCCGGTGCGCTCGAGGATATCCTGCTGCCCAGTCGTGTCCGGGCGGAACAGCGCGAGCGCGAAAAGGCCGCTAAACGTAAGCTCGAGCTCATGGATCAGGGGTCGAAGCTGTTCGCTGCCGCTTGCCGTGAGTCGGGAATCGATATGGTCAAGGCTCAGCCCTCGGGCGATGAAGAACTCAAACGGAACGCCTACGCGGATCGCTACGGCGAGGAGATGAGCTGGCTCTATGAGTGAGGCTCCAAGGCGCATCTTGGTTGACACCAACGTGTGGCTCGATTACTTCATTCCCTCACGACGTGGTCGTTCGGTGGCGATTGAGTTTTTACGCGATGCATGCACGGCGCAGGTGGATTTGCTGTATGCGGCGACATCGTCCAAAGATCTGTTCTATTTGATTTCGAGCGAACATAAGGCGTGGTATCGGCGCGAGCATGGCTCGCTATCCCAAGATGCCGCCGTGGCGGCGACATCACTTGCATGGGATTGCCTCGACGTGTTGTCGCAACTTGCCACGCCGGTACCCTGCGACCTGAGTGACATATGGATGGCGAGCAAGCAGCGTAAGCTCCATAGCGATTACGAAGACGATTTAATCATTGCGGCAGCAATGCGCGCAAAGGCAGACCTTCTGGTCACCAACGATGCCAAACTCTGTTCACACGCACCCGTCGCAGCAATGAGTGTAGTAGACGCAAGAAACTACCTGACGTCCTTCTAGTGTTCGATCCAACAGCGTAAAGTTTCGCCGGCTTGCAGGTGACGCAGATTCTCTGCGGCAATGTCGACCACATTGTTGAGCGTGGCTGCCAGGTGGAACCAGCCGGAGACGTGCGGCGTGATGAGCATGTTGGGCGCATCCCACAGGGGGCTTGTCTCAGGCAGCGGCTCGGGGTCGGTGACGTCGACCGCGGCGCCGGCGAGATGTCCCGACTCCAGGGCGGCAACCAAGTCGTCGGCGACCACAAGGTCGCCGCGGCCGCCGTTGGCAAAGAAGGCGCCCGGTTTCATCGCGGCGAAGAACTCGGCGTTCGCCAAGCCGCGGGTCTCGGGCGTGCTGGGCATAAAGGATGCGACGACGTCGGCCTCGGCTAGGCGCTCGGACATGGCGTCCATGCCGTCCATGTCCTCAAATACAATGGGGTAGACGAGTGGATGGCGCTTGATGCCGCGGACGTGCGCGCCCATGCTGCGGCAGAGCGTGGCAAAGTGGCCGCCGATATCGCCCGCGCCCAGCACCAGCACGTTGGCGTTTTTGAGCGAGGTAACCGGCCCCAAATCCTCCCAGCGATGCTCGCGCTGCAAGTCGTGATAGCCGGGCAGGTGCTTCATCATGGAAAGGACCATGGCAAACATGTGCTCGCTCACGGCCTGGCCGTAGGCGCCCACCGAGCAGGAAAGCTTAGCGTCGGCTGGCACGGTGCCGGCGGCTAAGTAATCGTCATAGCCGGCGGTCTGCAATTGCAACAGCTGGAGATGGTCGCATGCCGTGAGCATGTCAGGGTCGATGTTGCCCAGGATCACGTCGGCATCGGCGACCTGCTTGCGCGTGGCGGCGTCGGAGCTCGCGTAGATAAAGTCCTCGCCCGGAGCGCTCGACTCAAGAATTGCGCGATGGCGGTCGCTGACGGGCAGCAAAACCAGGATGTTCACAAGCAGTCCTCTCCGCTCAACCTGCCAAAAAGGGACAGGTTTATTTTGGCAGGTTTTATCAGGCAAAACGTTATAAAAACGCCGGGATACGCGATGGTTAACATACCCATCGCGAAGCCCGGCGCATCTACAGCTACCAACTCAGCAGCTCGTAGCCGTCCTCGGTCACCACGAGCTGTACCTCGCACTGGGCCGAATCGCTGCCGTCCTTGGTGCGCACGCACCAACCGTCACCCTTGCTAATCTTGATGTCGGGCGCTCCGGCATTGACCATGGGCTCAATGGTAAAGACCATGCCCGGGGCCATGATGGTGTCCACATCGGGCGCCTCGGTGGTAAAGCCCACAAACGGGTCCTCGTGGAACTCTTTGCCAATGCCGTGTCCGCCGTACTCGCGCACTACGCTAAAACCGGCGTCCTCGACCGTCTTTTGCACGGCCTCAGCCATCACGGAGAGCGGCAGCCACGGCTTGACGGCAGCCAGACCCGCCTCCACGCTGGCGCGGGTGACGTCGACCAGGCGCTGGCGCTCGGCAGAGACCTCGCCGATGCAGAACATGCGGCTCGAATCACTAAAGTAGCCGTCAAGAATCGTGGAGCAGTCGACGTTGATG
The DNA here is from genome assembly GCA_958405195.1 of uncultured Collinsella sp. GTDB lineage: Bacteria > Actinomycetota > Coriobacteriia > Coriobacteriales > Coriobacteriaceae > Collinsella. Next base: position 105,955 of record CATYDM010000001.1, on the reverse strand, counting down.
ATGTCGCCCTCGTGCAGCACGTCCGTATCGCAGGGGATGCCGTGGCAGACCACATCATTGATCGAGGTGCACACGCTCTTGGGGTAGCCCTCGTAGTTGAGGTCGGCCGGCGTGCCACCGTGCTCGACGGTGTAGTCGTAGATCATCTGGTCGATCTGGTTGGTGGTCATGCCCGCGGCGATGTGCTCGCCTACGTAATCGAGCACACCCACGTTGATGGCGGCCGAGCGCTTGATGCCCTCGATATCGGCGGGCGTCTTGTAGAGCGTGCGGGGCAGAACCTCCCAGCCCTCTTCCCACAGGCGCTCGAGGCGCTCATCAAAGGCGCTATGGCATTTCTTATATTTTTTGCCGCTGCCGCACCAGCAGGCGTCGTTGCGGCCGGGCACGGGTCCATTGCCAAACATGGCTAACTTCCTTTCATTCGCAGCTAGTATAGCCCACCCACGCGTCCATAAAAGTTGCGGTGATATAGTTCCGATTTAAGCGGTTTAACAGCATAAATAGGAACTATATCACCGCAACTGATGGAGCGGGGTGGCGGGCACTAGCTGCTGCGTGGTTTTGCTAGTAGCTCACCTGGCAGGGAATGCCGAGGGCTTGGACGCGCGCGGCGATGGCGTCGAGCACCTCGGGCGCTGCTTTGGCAAGGCCGGCGATCGGTGTCTCGCGCGCTACCGTGTAGATGGTCACTTCTTGTGGGCGAATGCGCTCAAGCGCCGCGAGCCAGGGGGCAACGTACTCCTCGCCGGTGTTGTCGATGAGCTTGCCCTGATACTCGCCGGTCAAAAAGATCGTCTGGATAATAACGTGACCGTCAAAGCTTGCGAACGTCTTGATCTGGTGCTCGACGTCGTAGGGGCCAACAGGCTGGTCGAGCAGCTGGATAAACGCCGGGTCGACGGTATCGAGCTTAAGAATGTTGTCGTCGACCATCATGAGCGCGTCGTGCACCTCGGGACGGTCGGCGCGCGTGCCGTTGGAAAGCACGGCGATCTTGGAGTTTGGGGCAAGCTCGTCGCGCAGCGCGACGGCGCCGGCGATGGCCTGCGGAAACTCCGGTGCGGCGGTGGGCTCGCCGTTGCCTGCGAAGGTGATCACATCGGGAAGTTCGCCCTCGGTTGCCATCTCGCGCAGCTTTGCCTCGAGCGCGTCGAGTACCACGGCAGCTGTGTTGTACGGCTCGTGACAGGGGCGCTCGGCGTTGAGGCCGTTTTCGCAGTAAATGCAGTCGAACGTGCAGATTTTGCCGCTGGCCGGCATCATGTTGACGCCGAGCGAGAGACCAAGGCGACGGCTGCGAACGGGCCCAAAGATGGGGCTGGCATTCAAAAACGTAGACATAGGCATATGCTCCTCAAGACAATTGTGCCTAAGCATAGCATCGGCTCCAAAGCAGGGTGCGGGCTCTTGCTTTACAAGTTTCGTTTTTTCACGTCGCTCATTATGCTGCGCCATGAAAAGCCTCGGGTCGGGTAAAGTTAATCTGTTAACAAGGCGTAAAGAAATGCGGGTCTATCCAGCCGTACTGACGCGCAACTGGATGGGCGTTGATGATGGGGGCACAACATGGATTTTACGGTCGAGAATGCGGGCACCACGATTGCCTGTCGCGAATATGCCGGCCCGGATGTGTCGCCTGATACTCCTGCCTTGGTGTGCGTGCACGGCGCTTGTGTCGACGGCACATTTTTCGACGGCATTGCATGTGAGCTCAGTCACAACTACCGCGTAATTGCCTACGACCGCCGCGGCTGTGGCGGCAGCAGCGAAGCGGCAGACGGCAGCTATGATCTTGCCGCTCAGGCCGCCGACCTGCAGGCCGTGATCGAACACGTTGGCGCTCCGACAAATGTGCTTGCGCACAGCGCCGGTACGTTGGTGGCGCTGGAGCTTCTTCGCATCGAACCCCATCTCGTCGCCCGTGCGATTCTGCATGAGCCGGCTGTGTCGGCCGAAGGCGTCGGCATGGGCGCGGCTCCGATTTTGCTCGATATGATTGCGGCTGGAAAGGTTTCAAGGGCGCTTCGGCTTTTCTTGGGAGCTCTCGGCGACTTGGACCCCGAGGCTCCTGGGACGACCGAAGCGGAAGCCAAGCATGCCCTGCACAATGGTCGTTGCTTTATGGCCAATGAATACGGAACAAATATGACATATGCTCCCGACTGGGAGCGCGCCCGAGAATCAAAGGCGGTGTCGGCTGTGTTTTTGGGCGAGCTTTCGGTCGGTACACCCCGCGAGGCGGGCACGAGGATGGCGGCTGAGCTTTTGGGCTGTCCACTCGTAATGGTTCCCGGCGCGCACAACGGCCTGCGCGATCGCCCGACAGCGGCTGCCCAGACTGTCCGTGGCATCCTGGGGCTCTAACAGCTGCAAAAAACAAAACAGCCTTCACTCGCAAACGTTTCGGCCGTGTTAACAAATGTGCTCAAGACCTCACGTCTGCGGCTTCAATCGCGCCGTCTGCCAACTCATAAAAATGTAACAGCATTCACGTGCTTACCTGCATCGGCAAGGTGTTAACCTTGTAACATTTGGAACCCACCGCTACCATGCGAAACTATCGAAAGAGCCCCATATGCTCAATAATCACGAGGTCAATCTAACCGACGAGGAGGCTGCCGCTGAGGTCGCCCGCGTCGCAAAGACCTACCCCGTGGTGCGTTTGCTGTCGGCCGATCAGATTAAGAGCGAGCCTAACTGCCTGCTCGCCGGCAATCGGTGCCCTTGTCTGCGTCAATCGAGTCTTGAGGCCTTGGCAGATTCCGATGAGGTGTCGGAGCAACTGCTCAACGATGGTGTTGAGTACCGCGCCCGCCTACGCCCTCTGAAGGTCGAGGGCGAGCCTCACGTCCTGCTGATGGTGCGTCCGATCGATGAGCAAGAGGCTGCAGAAGAGGACCTTGTCTACACCGACGTGCTGACGAGCGTGCGCAATCGCCGATATTACGAGGAAAAGCTCCGTAGCGCCCGCATGAATGCCGGCGTTGCGGTGATCGACCTTGATGATTTTAGGGTCTTCAACGATACGTGTGGCCGTCATGCCGGCGACCTTGCGCTCGGTGCTGTGGCGACAGCCATACGCAGCGGAATTCGTTCGACTGACGAGCTTGTGCGCTATGGCTGCGACAAGTTTGTGGTCGTCATGCCCAATATTCCCTCCGATGACTTCACCCGTCGCCTGCATCAGGTGTCCGATGCCGTTCATTCCACGATTGTTCCGGGCCATGAGTACGTGAGCTTGACGGCATGTGTTGGTGGCGTTCGCATTCATGGCGAGACGGTCGATGAGGGCGTTGGCCGCGCTGTCCAGTTATTGAGCCGCGCTAAGGCAAAAGCCGGTACGGTCGTGACCGATGCCGATTCCATCGAGGCCTTCCAAAGCGAAAAGCCTTTGGTGCTTATTGTCGATGACTCCGAGATGAACCGAGCCATTCTCAAAGAGATGCTCAAGGACGAGTATTGCATCCTCGAGGCCGACAACGGTCGTACGGCGCTTGACATGGTCGACCGCTATGGCGATGAGTTGTCGCTCGTGCTGCTGGATATTGTCATGCCGGGCATAAGCGGCTTTGAGGTGCTGGCCGATCTGTCGCGCCGATCGGTTAGTGACAATCTGCCCGTCATCATGATTTCGAGCGAAGATTCCGATGATATGGTTCTGCGCGCGTACGAGTTGGGCGCCTCGGACTATATCAACCGCCCGTTTGACTCCCGTGTCGTGCGCCGCCGTGTAAGCAACACCATCCGCCTATACGCCAAGCAGCGCCGCCTGACGAACCTGCTGTCCCAGCAGTACAACGAGCGCGTCAAGAACAGTCGCATGCTCATCGACATCATGGCCGGCGTCATGGAGCTTCGTAACGGCGAGAGCGGCAGGCACGTTACGAACATCGAGAAGCTGACCGAGCTGCTGCTTGGCTGTCTGGTCCAGCGTAGCGGCACCATCTCCCTCGACAATGAGGAACGCTCCACGATCGCCCTGGCTTCGGCGCTACACGATATCGGCAAGATGTCGATTGACGATGCGATTCTCAACAAGCCCGGACGCCTTACGCCCGAGGAGTTCGAGATTATGAAGACACATACCACGATCGGCGCCGACATGCTGCGTGAGCTGGGTAGCCATCACGCCGGCAATGCGCTTATGGAATATGCGTACCAGATCGCGCGTTGGCACCACGAGCGCTGGGACGGCAAGGGTTATCCCGATGGCCTTAAGGGCGACGAAATTCCCATTGCCGCACAGGTGGTTTCGGTGGCCGACGTGTACGATGCCCTGACGAGCGTGCGCGTGTACAAGGACGCTATCCCGCACGAGGAAGCGATCAAGATGATTCTGGACGGTAAGTGCGGCACCTTTAACCCGTTGCTGCTCGACTGTTTGCTCGAGGTGCAAGACCAAATTGCCGAGACATTGGCACGCCCCGCCGATGTCGTCGCGTTTCCCACGATTTAGTTTGACCAAAGGAGTTTTTAATCCATGATTTCCATGCGTGAGGCGTATGAGAAGATCGGCGCTAATTATGATGACGCGTGCGCTCGGCTGATGGGCGGGGAAATGCTTGCCCGCTTTGCCCTCAAGTTTTTGGATGACGAGAGCATGGACAAACTGGAGGCCGCCATGGCGGCGGGAGACGCCGAAGGTGCGTTTATGGCAGCGCACACGCTCAAGGGCGTGAGCCAGAACCTGGGATTCGATAATCTGTACGAGCCGGCGGTCGTGGTGACCGAGGCGTTGCGCGGCGCCGATGCCGTTGACGGTGCTCGCGAGGGAATGCATGCGTTGCAGCAGCAATATGCGGCTACGATGTCGGCCCTGCGCGAGGCGGCCGAATAAGAGCTTGCGGGCCTTGATGACTATGAGAGTGGATAATCTCCCGTTTTAGGCCTGGTGGCGGCCTCAAAGTGGGAGATTATCCACTCTCGTTCGATATGTGTCCAAAAATCCACGCTCACCCCTCCGGGTTAGTAAATGGCCTATGCGCACTGGCGGGGCTTTCCGCATGCAATCAATATCGTTGTTCGATAAACTGTTCGAATAACGATAGAGTCGATGAGGGTGAGTGTATGTCTAACAGCGTTCAGCGTATGGCCAAAGCGGGCGAAAATATCAGGAAGCTTGGCTTTTGCATGGCAGCCGTTTTTGCAGGGATGCTCGTCGCTTTTGCCGCGTTGGTTGTTTACGTGATCTGGTATGCGGTTGCAAACGTTGCCTCTGTCGATTCTTTCGGCGTTGTGACGCTTCTCGATGGCGGGTGCATCGTTATCCCAAGCGGACTGTGCCTGGCACTCGTCGTGGGTATTTCGCTTGTCGTTCTGTGTGGGATCAGCCGTAACATCTCGCGAGGCGTCTCGCCCTTTACCAAGACGCATGTGCGGCTTATCCGTGTTCTTGCGCTTGCCTTTGCTGTTAACGCCGCGGTTTCGCTTATTGGTGCCTACGGATCGGTCAATCTTACCATTGGTGGGCTGGAGCTTTACGTCGTGCCTCATTCCTTCGTTATTGAGATTTGCCAAGGCGTTGCCTTTGATGCGGGGTCGCTTATCGGCGCGGCTGTCTGTCTGTGTATCTCGGTGATCTGGAGTTATGCCTCGCTGCTCCAAGAGCAGTCTGACGAGCTTGTGTAGGAGGAAGCATGAGCTATCTCATCATCGAGCTTGAGACGCAGCTACTTAAGACCGGAAAGACCAGTGCTGATCTGATTCGTGCCACGGGGCATACTCCGGCTAATATTTCTAAGCTAAGAAACGGAAAAATTAAAGCTATTCGCCTTAAGACGCTTCTCGATATTTGCGATGAACTTGACTGTCAACCGGGAGATATTATTCGGCGGGTGAGTGAGAAAGAGCTTGAGGAGCTTATTGTTGAGCGTGCAAAAAATGTCGTGAGGCAGATGCGGAATGGTGGAGGCAATGAGGCGTCGCTTCCGACATCAGTCTTTGCTGTAGATTTGAGCGACGAGTAGCATAAAGCGAACAACTATAACGAAATATCAGCGTAAAGGGGCCCGTGTCTAACACGGGTTCTTTCTTTTAGATTACCTTGACAAATATGAGTTATCGAAAAACAATAACAACTATGAAAAACGATAAAGGAAAGAAGGAACGATATGAGCGGTTTTGCTATCAAGCAGAACGGGAGGCAAATGAGTGCATCAGCGATAAAGCTATCAAAGGTGTCAAAGCGCTACGGGAAACGGCGCGTTTTGCATGACGTCTCCTTCGAGGTGCATCAGTCTGAGCTCTGTGCCCTTGTCGGTGCAAACGGTGCGGGCAAAAGCACGCTTATTAAAATCGTCTTGGGCCTCTGCGAGCCATCGTCGGGGAGCGTGGAGCTCTTTGGAGGCAAATCAAAGAGAGAGCTTAGCCTGATGCGGACGCGTGTCGGCTATGTGCCAGATTCCAGCGGAGCATACCAGTCCCTCAGTGCGGTTGAGAATCTTCGGATCCGATGTGCGGAATGGGGGCTTGATGAGAAACGTGAGGTTCCTCGCGTTTTGAGTCTAGTTGGACTGGACGTCGAAGAGAAAAAGAGCGTAAGCAGTTTTTCTCTGGGAATGAAACGGCGGCTGGATATAGCTACGGCTTTGTTGGGTGACACTGACCTGCTTATTTTTGATGAGCCAGCAAACGGTTTGGACCCGCTGGGCATCGAGAGTATATGGGCCCTTATCGGTCGATTGAATCGAGAACAGGGTAAGACCATGCTCATCTCTAGCCATGATTTGGATGAGTTGGCATCAGTTGCAACAAGTTGCGTGTTTATTCATGACGGCGAACTGCTGAAAAAGGAATCGATGGACGTCATAAGGGATGAGGCGTCGTCCCTAAAAGAGTATTATAGGCGCTTGATGAAGGCGGTCTCGCTATGAAGCGGGCGATCCATCCCATAAAGGCAGATATGATGCGTTTGCACAGGATGTTTCCGGCGAAGTTTGGTCTTGCGCTTATTCTGGCGTTCGGCCTTCTCTTCGGTGTCTTTCTAAAAAACGGAACAACGTTGCTCGCCTTTGGCAATAGCGTTTTTGGGGAGGATATTGGTTTCTGCTGGAATGTAATCGATCCTTCTGCACCCGATGAGTCCCTTGTGCGCAGTGCTTTTGCCGGCACGTCTCTGTTCGTTCCGCTCATCGTTTGCCTGGCGATTTTACAGGAGCGCGGCTATGAAGAGGGACACCGAATTTCTTCAGCAAGAGGTCTTACCCGCTTTAATGGGGTCCTAGCACATGTGCTTTCGTCTGCTTTAATAATTGGCGCAGCATATAGTGCGCTTTGCCTTCTTCTTTTTGCAATAGCGATAACACGTGGAGGGCAAAACTATGCGCATAGCATGCTGGCTGCATTTTTGCCCGCAATGATAATCAACGCCGTATTGGTGATATCGGTTGCGTTGGAGACGGTAACCATCTATCGGATTACAAGCAGCGCTGTATTTAGCGGGGCTGTGATAATAATCGGATTTGTCATGAGCTTGACGCTCTACGGAACCTTCCTCCAGGCGCCTATACCATCCTTGCGATGGATCTTGCTCCTTCCGGGGCCGTACCTTGGAGTCGGATGTGCCCTTGGGTATAGCGATATGGGGCAGCTGACGCTTCTGGGATATGGCGTGGCAGCCAGCTGTCTATCGGTTTTGATTTACGCTCTCGTGAACTTTCGCGCTGGGGGTGTGCTCAATGGCTCGTCAGATTAAAAGATTCCTCCATTCAGAATTGAAGCATGTGAGCAAATGGACGTACGCCTTAATCCTGGTAATTTATGCGTGCATGGTGGTGTTGCAGATTAATTCTATCCCGATGTGGTTCTGTAGCCTCCGTGAGAACAGTTTCTTGGGCTTTTTCCCAGACCCGACGCTTCGGCTATCGGCAGAGGATGTCCTTCTATTTGGTAATGCAGAGGTTTTTCGCGGTCTGCTGTTCAACGTAGCCCCGTTGGCTCATGCATTGTTCTTTCCGTTCATCGCGGCTTGCATTGTGCCGCGCTTTGTCAGTTCGGGCTTTATTGAGGAACCGTGGGGGTTGTCGGAGGCTCGGGGAGGGAAGCGTGTGTGCGCTATCGTTGCGCGAGTGGTGCTGTCTTCTTTTGCCCTTTTGGGCGCGTTTATCCTGTCGAGTGTCGTTTTGTACTGCCTTAACTGCGCGATCGTTTTAGATGCTCAGCAGTATTTCGACCTGAATATTTTTTGCTATCGACTTCTTCTGGCGAGTGTCGTCTGCCTTGCATACGTGGTCTCTTGCGTGATTGCTGTTTCCTATTTTGGGTCCGGCTTCGGTCCGATTGGCATGCTGTTGCTTGTCAACGTCGTAGCGATCTACATACAGCTCGGGGCCAATTCCATGCTTCCGCTTCCAGCCTCGATGCTCATGTGGATTTGTGGCGTGACCCCGTTGGGGAATAGTCAATGCATTTCGATTCTAATTGACTGCCTAATAAACGTAGCAAGCGTTTTTGCCATTTGCTTTACCGTCGACCGATTACGGTCGAGATTTTTTTTGATTGTTTGTGAGGGATAATCATACCGAGCATACCAAATACAAGGGTGGGCGGGCACCGTGGCTGGTGTCCGCCCACCTGGCATAGGAGGCTTTAAACTGAGTGGTTTGCGGGCTAGCGGGCCTGCTTAACCTTGGCCGCTGCCTCGACAAACGACTTCCACAGGTTAAAGTCGGTCTCGAGCGTCTTCCACGTGTACTCAGGGTGCCATTGTACGCCCAGGCAGAACGGCTGGCCTTCGACTTCGATGCACTCGGGAACGCCGTCGGTTGCCTTGGCGACCAAGCGCGTGCTTTTACCCAGACGGTCGACGCAGCAGTGGTGTGCGGAGTTGGTCTGGATTAGCCTGTGCCCGCCAACCGCGCGTTCCAGCAGCGAGCCCGGCACGACCTCGACGGGGTGCACGGGATCGTTGAGCACGTGGGTGTGACGCCACTGCGTGCGACCCTCGCGCGCACCCAGGCTCGGCACGTCCATGCACAGGGTGCCGCCGGTGGCGACGTTGAGCAGCTGCGTGCCGCGGCAGGTGGTAAAGAGTGGCTTTTTGGCGCGGAGCGCCTCGTTAACCAGCTTAAACTCAAAACGGTCGCGAATCTCGCAGCACAGTGTGGGGTCGTAAGGGCGCTCGTCGCCCCAGCGCTTGGGGTTGACGTCCGGGCCGCCGGGAATAGCGATGCCGTCGGCGATATCGACGTAATGACGGATAACCTCAATGTCCTCGGTGATGGACATCTGCAGCGGCAGGCCGCCGGCGGCAAGAATGGCGTCGACAAAGACACTTGCGATTTCCTCGTTGGGGGAGAGTGTCTCGCTCAAATAGGGCTTCGCTTCTTCCCAGCGTGGTGCTACCAGGATAAGCGGGCGGTCGGCGGGATCGACGTCGACGTGCGGGGTGTAGGACGATGAGGTGCGGGTTCCGATCATGGGTGCGGCTTTCGAATCCGGGTGGACATGGTGCTGGGGTGGCGCGGGGCAAATGTTACTGATGAATTTGCCCCGCGTGGCAATTGGGTTAGTGGCCCTTGATGGAGTTGAGGAAGTCCTGGGTGCGCTTGGTCTGGGGATGGTCGAAGAACTCGTCGGGTGTGCCGGTTTCCACGATCTGGCCGTCGGCCATAAACACGACGCGGTCGGCCACGCGGCGGGCGAAGTTCATCTCGTGCGTGATGACGATCATCGTCATGCCCTGCTGGGCCAGACGGACCATGACCTCGAGCACCTCGTTGATCATTTCGGGATCGAGGGCGCTCGTGGGCTCGTCAAAGAGCATGGCCTTGGGTTGCATGGCAAGCGAGCGGGCGATGGCCACGCGCTGCTGCTGGCCGCCCGAGAGCTGTGCGGGCACCTTATCGGCCTGCTCGGCCACGCCCACGCGGCTCAGCAGGTCCATGGCGCGCTCACGAGCTTCTTCCTTGGACACGCCCAGCACGTCGACCGGCCCCAGCATGACGTTCTGCAGTACGGTCATATGTGCAAACAGGTTGAACTGTTGGAACACCATGCCCAGCTCGGCACGCATGCGGGCAAGATCCTTGCCTTCTTGCGGCAGGGGCTCGCCCTCGATGAGAATCTCGCCCGAGTCGATGGTTTCCAGGCGGTTGATGGTGCGGCACATGGTCGACTTGCCCGAGCCCGAGGGACCGATCACAACGACGACCTCGCCGCGGTCGACCGACAGATTGATGTCGTTGAGAACGTGCAGGTCGCCATAGTGCTTATCGACGTGTTTGAGCTCGATCAGCGGCTGATTGCCGGTGGAAGAGGTGCTCTGTGCCATGGTGCTCGGCTCCTTATGACTCGAAATGGTAAAGCGTTAGCGGATGATGGTCGCACCGGTCTTGTGCGAAACGTAGACGGCGGCCTTGTTGATTGCGACGTTGATGAGGATGTAGATGACCGCGATTACCAGGTAGACCGATACGAGTGCATCGTAGTTGGTAATGAGCACGCGGGCATTTTGCATGAGGTCGGGGTAGCTCACAACGTAGGCGACGGTGGTGTCTTTGACTACGACCACAAGCTGCGAAATCAACGACGGAATGATAAATCGAATAGCCTGCGGCAACACGATTTTGAAGGTGATTTTAGCTTTGGAGAGACCGAGTGCCTGGGCGGCCTCGACCTGGCCGCGCGGCACGGCGTTGACGCCGGCACGGAAGATCTCGGCGAGCACGCCGGCCGCAGCGAGCGCGACAGGCAGCGTGAGCATCCAAAACGATGGCAGCGAGATCTTGTACTGGGGCAGCACCAAAAAGAAGAAGTAGATAAACAGCAGGCTCGGCACACCGCGGAAGAAATCGGTGAGCACGCGGCAGACCAGCTGCAGCGGCTTGATTCCGCTGGTGCGGCCGAGCATAAGGGCTAAGCCCAGTACCAGCGCAATGACGCCGGCGGTGAGTGCGACTTTAACGGTGCCCTCAAAGCCGGCAAGCAGGAACTTCCAGGTGGTGAGGTGCGTAAAGAAATACCAATAGTGGACCGAAAGCTGGCCGGTCACATAAAAGCGCTGCAGTACCAGAGCGATGAGCGCGGCCACGGCAACGAGCGAAATGGCGGTGCCGATGCGAATCTTGGCGAGCATCTTGGGGCCGGGAGCCTCGTAGAGCGCATCGCGCATGGTAAGTGCAGGGGAGGAATGCTTGTTCATCGGAGGATCCTCACCTTCTTATCGATATAGTTGCCAATGTGGCTCACCACAAAGGCCGTGCCCAGGTAGCCGAGCGCCGAGATAAAGAACGCGGCGACGCCGCCGAGCGAGCGCGTGTTAATGTAGCTCACCACGCCGGTGAGCTCCTGCGGCTTAAGCGGCACCTGGCTGCCGAGCGCGGTGGTGAGCATGACGGCGATAAAGAGGTTGGTCATGGGCAACACACTCGAGCGCAGTGCCTGCGGAATCACGATCTTGGCGAGGATGCGGTTAAAGCTCATGCCGAGCGAACGTGCGGCTTCGACCTGACCGACGCCAACAGTGTTGATACCGCTCATAAAGTTCTCGGAGCCAAAGGCCGAGCCCAAAAGGACCGTGGCGACGATAACGCAGGTGCGGTAGGGCAGGACGACCTTGAGCGGCGGCAGCGCGTAGACGACGATGATAAGCAGCGCGATGCCGGGGATGTTACGGAAGACCTGGACATACAGGTCGCCAAAGACGCGCAGCGGCTTGAGCGGCGACACGCGCATCACGGTGACGGCGACGGCCAACACCATGGCGATGGCAAACGACTCAAGCGTCATGCCCCAGGTTGCTAGCAGCGCGTCGATATAGTTCTGGCCATAGAGCGACCAGAGTTCGGAGAGACTCATGCGGACCTCCCGCCGATAAGGAAAGGGGCTCCCGTGTGTACGGAAGCCCCGACAACTCAGTGAGGAAACAGTTTACCGCAATAAAGCGCATCGTGCGTTTCCGTATGGTTTCGTTGCGGCCGTTACCAGGCTCGCTGCCTAGGCGCCGATCTCGGGCAGCTCGGGAACGTTGGTGTCGCCCGTACGGTCGCCGATGCAGATCTGCCACAGCTCGGTCCAGGTGCCATCGTCCTCGATCTTCTTAAGGAAGTCGTTGACAAAGGCGACGCCGTCGGAATCGAGCGGCAGGCCAATGCCATAGGGCTCCTTGCTGCCGAAGGGCTTGCCGGCGATCTTGTACTTACCGGGCTCGCGGACCAGGGCGCTCTGCTGCATGTTGTTATCGATGACGTAGGCGTCAACGCGGCCCTGCTGGAGTGCCTGGCGGGCCTCCTCGTCGGTCTTGAACTCCTGCTGGCTGGCCTTGGGAGCGAACTCCTCCAGGATGGCGGGGCCGTTGGAGCCGGACTGGACGGCGACGTTCTTGTCGGCCAGGTCGTCGACGCTCTTAATGTCGTCGTTATCGGCGAGCACCAGGATGGCCTGCTGGGTGTAGTAGTAGGGGCCGGCAAAGGAGACAAGCTTCTTGCGCTCGTCAGTGATGGTGTAGGTGGCAAAGACGGCGTCGACCTGGCCGTTCTGCAGGACGGACTCGCGCGTGTCCGAGGTCACCTGGGTGATCTCGACCTTGTTCTCGCCCAGAATGTAGTTGGACAGGAGCTGTGCGATACCGGCGTCGAAGCCGCGGGTCTGACCGTCTTTCTCGTTGAGGAGGGAGAAGAGCGTAGAGGTCTGAACGCCGCCGATCTTAAAGACGCCGGCGTCCTTGACGGCCGTGGCCCAGGTGCTGGCGGCGATGGCGTCGTCATCGGCCTTGGGGCCGTTGTCGACGAGCTTGTCGAATGCCTTAGCGTCGAGCGTGGTGGAAGCTTCGGTATCCTCGGAGCCCTTGGAGGAGCCGGCGGCGGAACCCTTGTCGGCCTCGGCGCTGGTGTCGGAGCAGCCGGCAAGACCAAGGCCGGCGACGGTTGCGAAGGTGGCGGCAACGAAGCCGCGGCGGTCGAGAACGACCTGCTGGGAGAGGTTCTTGCTCATGGTAGAACACCTTTCTCAATAAAATCCCTAGCGGTTGAGTAGAGTTATACCCTATCGCGCTCAAATGGGTCAACACGAAATAACTCAGAAACATACTTACCTTATGGGTAATTCTACCTACCAAAAAGGGACGGGCACCTTTGTGGTAGTTCTTGCAGATGCGGTGGCCTGTCTCGCTGCTTTGTCTCAATCTGTAACAGTTAGACGAGGAAATGGGTTCTACCTGTTACAGATCGAGATTTTCACTTCAGGGGAATTCGAATGTCTCGATCTGTAACATCTGGATGGCTAAAAGGTCTCTATCTGTTACAGATTGAGACAAAGGTCAGGGACTAAGACGTCTTGTCTAGATCTGTAACAGTTAGACGGGAATTCGGGCCCTAGATGTTACAGATTGAGATAATCGCGTCGCGAAAATAAAAACCTCCGCAGGGGTGCTTTCCTTGCGGAGGTTTTCTTACTCGTTGAGTAGCCTTGCGGTTTCGGCGGCCATGTTCTCGACCGTCATGCCGTTCTGCGCGAGCAGTTCGTTGGGGTCGTAGCGGTCGGGGAAGCCCTTGGCGATGCCGAAGGTGCGCGTGCGCACGGGCGTGCAGGCCAGGTAGCACGCGACGCGCTCGCCCCAGCCACCGTCCAAGATGCCGTCCTCGAGGGTGACGACAACGCGATGCTCGGCGGCAAGGCTGTCGAGGAACTCGCGGTCGAGCTCGGTTGCAAAGCGCGGGTTGACGAGCGTGGCCTCGATGCCGTACTCGGCGGCCAGGCGGTTTGTCACGCGCTCGCCCAGCTCAAAGAAATCGCCAAATGCAAGCACGGCCACATCGCGGCCCTGACGTACGACGTTGTAGCGCGCGACGCCGTAATCGGTGCCCTCGGCGGGCGCCAAATCGGGGCGGCTAACCAGGCCGATGCCCGGTACGCGGATCGCCACGGGATGCTCGCGGTGGTCGAGTGACCAGCTCAGCATGGACAGATATTCCTCCATGCAGGCCGGAGCCAAGTAGCGCATGTTGGGAAGACCGCCCAGCATGGAAATATCAAAGAACGAAAGGTGCGTCTCGGACGTGGTGCCAAAGATCGACGCGCCAAACACCAAGATGGTTGCGGGGGCGTCGTTGAGGCACAGATCGTGCCACAGCTCGTCGTAGGCGCGCTGCAAAAACGTGCCGTACACACCAAAGACTGGCTTGGCGCCCGAGCGCGCAAGCGCGGTGGCAAAGGTCACGGCGTGCTCCTCGGCAATGCCCACATCGACGAACTGTTTGCCGGCGGCAGCGCGAAGCTCGGGTGTAAAGCCCATGATGTAGGGCGTGGCGGCCGTGATGCCCACGACCTGCGAATCGCGCTTGATGGCGGCGCTGAGCGCCTCGCCCGTAATGTCGGCATAGGTGCGCGGCGCAGGCTCGCTCGGATGACCCGGGCAAAGATTGCGGCCGGTTGCCATATCGAAGGGTCCCACATGATGCCAGTGTTCGGGGTCGCTCTGGGCCGGCTCAAAGCCCTTGCCCTTGGCGGTCGAGACGTGCAGCACGATGGGGTGATCGATATCGCGCAACTCCTGCAGCGTATCGACTAGCGCTTGGACATCGTTGCCGGCGTCCAGATAGCGGTAGTCGAGCCCCATCGCGCGGAAAACGTTGCGCTCACAGGTGCCGTTGCTGGCGCGCAGCTCGGCCAGATTGCGGTACAGGCCGCCATGGTTCTCGGCAATGGACTGGTCGTTATCGTTGACGATGATGATCAGGTTGCTGTCGAGCTCGGCGGCATTGTTAAAGCCCTCAAACGCCAGGCCGCCCGAAAGCGAACCGTCGCCAATAACGGTAATGACGTTATACGTGTCACCCGCCAGGTCGCGCGCGTGGGCAAGGCCGCAGCCCAAGCTCACCGAGGTCGAGGTATGACCCATGGCAAACAGGTCGTGCTCGGACTCGTCGGGATTGGCAAAGCCAGAAGCCTCACCATAACGCTCCGGATCGATATAAGTGTACGCGCGCCCAGTCAGCGCCTTGTGGGCGTAGGTCTGGTGCGAAACGTCAAAGACAATTTTGTCGGTGGGGGAGTTAAACACGCGATGGAGCGCGACCGTGAGCTCAACGACGCCCAGGTTGGGGGCAACGTGCCCGCCGACGGCGGCGGAGCTTTCGAGGATGGCGTGGCGAATCTCGTCGCAGAGCTGCGGGAGCTCGGCACGATTAAGAGCCTTGACGTCCTCGGGCGTTGTCGTTTGCGTAAGCAGCATCGTTGTGGGTTACTCCATGCGAATCGAGCGCCGGCGCTCCCTCGGCCGACACAATTGCACAAGACAGTCTCGCACATTTTGGCGTTTGATATGTGACGGCGGCGCGGTAATTCGCCAACTGGTGGGGCAAAACGTTTTGTCCGATGCCATACTGATGTGTTCCATGATGTTTTTATCGATTGTGCACAGGCCGTGGCTTGCCGCCATGAGCCGCCGGAAGGAGGCAGCATGTCCGATGCCGTTCGTGCCGAGAAAATCGCGTGCGAAGTAGACCATGCTGCCCGTCAACTGGCACAGGCGGGCCGTTTGGACCTGACGCGCGAGTTTATCCAGCATGGCGATGTGACGGTGTATGCGCATGTGATCTCGGTGGCGCGGGCGAGCCTGTCCTTTGCCGAGCGCTTGGGCCGTGCTGGCATTTCGGTCGACCGTGCTTCGTTGCTGCGCGGGGCCTTGCTGCACGACTACTTTCTCTATGACTGGCACGATCCCGACCCGAGCCATCGACTGCACGGATTCCGGCATCCATTTTTTGCTCTGGCGCGTGCCGAGGAAGATTTTGAGCTGACGCCGCGCGAGCGGAATATTATCGTGCGGCATATGTTTCCGCTGGTGCCGGTGCCGCCGACGTGTCGCGAGGCGTGGATTGTTTGCCTGGCGGATAAATGGTGTGCTCTGCGTGAGACGGTCGCCGGCCGCCTGCCGCGCAAGGACGAGACGGACGATAGCGTGAGTAAAGCATCGAGCGAAAAGAGGAGAGGGTAGACGGTGGGGACCGCGATTGATATGGCGTTTTGCGGCGCGACGCTTGCCGCCTGCCCACTCTCGGCACTGGTGCTCTCGTTTGCCTTTTACGGGTTTTGCGGTTGGGCATGGGAGTCGACAGTATGCGCCATGCTCAATCACGGACGATTTGCCAACAGTGGCTTTTTGCTGGGGCCGTGTTGTCCCATCTATGGTGTGGGCGGCATTGCCTGCTGGCTGCTGTTGCGCGGGATTCCGGATGCCTCGAGCCAGTTTGTCGCTGCAGCGCTCGTATGCAGCGTGATTGAGTACAGCGTGGGCGTGCTGCTGGAAAAAACAACGGGCGCTCGCTTTTGGGATTACTCGCACCTGCCGTTTAACCTGCACGGACGCATCTGTCTGTACTGGGCCTGCGCGTTTGGCTTGGGTGCGTTGTGTATTTGCCGTTTAGTGGAGCCGGCATTGCTGGGGCTGCTTGGCCATCTGCCGGTGCTGATTGTGCGACTGTCCGCCTTTATCGTCGCGGTCGCGATGATGGTCGACGCGGTGTGCTCGTTGGCGAGCTGGCGGCGTCTGTCTGATCAGCTGGAGCGCGTCCGGGCCGACCTTGCCGACCGCATCAATGAGTCGCTTGCCGATGCCTCGGACTCAATGCTCGAACGTATTCCCGATTCTACGATTGACTCGGTGGCACAGACGCACATCCGTAGCCGTGCCGTTAACGCGTGGCTGGCCGAGCTGGGTGACGCCGCGCTCGATGCCCTGCGCGAGAAGGCTTCGATGCCGACGTTTATCTCGGATGGTGCTCGCGGCCTGGCGCTCGCTGCCCGCCGCGTGGCCGATGCCGCGCCGAACATGCCGCGTCCGTCGCTCAGTCGTCGCCTTGCCGGCAAGCGCATGAGCCGTCCGGTGCCAAGCGTGTCGCTCAGCCGCCGCGACCTACGCTTCTTTAACGCCTTCCCGCGTCTGCGCATCAATCGCTACGAAGGTGTCATTCGAGCAACTAATCTCCGCGACCGAGCCCGCGAGCTGTTCCGCCACTAGCCGGGACGGGCGCGCTCACGGCTTCCTTGCTCGCGTATTTCCCGTCCGTTTCGCGTCCGTTGCCGCGCCGTTTCCAAGATTGCGGCACCGTTTCCATTCGACAACGCAGCGTTTAACAACGCCGTATCTGGTCTACACCAGTTGCCCCTCGGCCGCATTATGGGCGCCGACAACGTTCATGCGACCAAGGGAGAGCGAATGTACGATACAGGATCGACAACGTTTATGCTCGTCTGCACCATGCTCGT
Source organism: uncultured Collinsella sp. (assembly GCA_958405195.1). Lineage (GTDB taxonomy): Bacteria > Actinomycetota > Coriobacteriia > Coriobacteriales > Coriobacteriaceae > Collinsella. Next base: position 88,747 of record CATYDM010000001.1, on the reverse strand, counting down.
GTTTTTAATGACACCGGGTCTGGCGTTTTTCTATGGCGGCCTGTCCAGGCGCAAAAATGTCATCAACACCATGCTCATGTGCTTTGGCGCCATTGGTTTGGTCGGTGTACTGTGGATTGTTGCCGGCTGGTCGCTGGCCTATGGCGGTAACGGCTCGAGTCCGTTTATTGGAGGCCTTGACCAGCTGCTGTGCCTGCCGGTGCTCGGCCAGGTGCTGCAGGCGGCTGAGGGCAATGCCGCGGATGGCGCCGTCTATCCTCGGATCATTAACATCGCCTTTCAGATGGCGTTTGCCATGATCACGGCCGCTATCGTCACGGGCAGCCTGGCCGGCCGCGTTAAGTTTGGTGCCATGACGGCCTTCCTGGGCATTTGGCTGCTCGTGGTCTATGCGCCGCTCGCCCACATGGTCTGGGGCGGCGAGGGCTCCTTTATCGGCGACATCATCGGCGCACTCGACTTTGCCGGCGGCGACGTGGTGCACATCTCGTCCGGTCTGACGGGCCTGATTCTCTGCTTAATGCTCGGCCGTCGTCGCGGCTTTGGCATGGTGAGCTATCGTCCGCATAACGTGCCGTTTGTGGCGCTAGGCGCCGGCCTGCTTTGGTTTGGCTGGTTTGGCTTTAACGGCGGCAGCGAGTTTAAGGCCGATGCCGTGGCGGCACTCGCCATCCTCAACACCGTGACGGCCAGCGCGGCAGGCATGGTCTCGTGGCTTGCCGTCGAACGCGTGCATACCGGCCGCCCCACGCTGGTGGGTGCCAGCACCGGTTTGGTTGCGGGCCTTGTGGTGGTCACGCCCGGCGCGGGCTTTGTCGAGCCGTGGGCAGCGCTGGTTATGGGCCTGATCGTGTCGCCCGTCTGCTACTTGGCCATCAGTCATCTTAAGACCAAGTTCGGCTACGATGATGCGCTCGACGCGTTCGGTTGCCACGGCATTGGCGGCATCTTGGGCGGCGTGCTCACGGGCCTGTTCTGCGTGCCGGAGCTCTCGTGGACCGGTAAGGGCGGCCTGCTCTACACGGGCGACGTGTCGTTGCTCATCTCGCAGATTTTGGGCATTGTGGTGACGGTCGCTATTGTGCTGGTGCTCGATTTGGTGATCGCCGCGGTGGTCAAGGCGCTGTTCCACGGCAGCCTGCGCGTGGACGAGGCCGACGAGCCGCTGGGCCTGGATGCGAGTCAGCACGGCGAGAGCGCGTATCCTTCGTTTAGTGGTCTGGACTAGCGGTTTCTAACGTTCTGTCAGACCAACTCTTATAAGAGAGGAATTCACTATGAAGAAAATTACGGCGATCGTTCGTGCCGAAAAGCTTGAGGTTCTTAAAGACGCGCTGTTTGCTGCCGATGTTCGTGGCATGACTATCAACCAAGTGCAGGGCTGCGGCGCACAGCATGGCTGGAAGGAATACGTGCGCGGCAACGAGTTGCTTGTCAACACGATCCCTAAGGTGCAGTTCACGCTCATTTGTGCCGATGAGCATGTTGACGGCATTGTCGACATCATCTGCAACGCCGCCCGCACCGGTGCCGTCGGTGACGGCAAGATTTGGGTCGAGCCGGTCGAAGAAGTCATCCGCATCCGTACCGGCGAGCACGGCCCCGCCGCGGTGTAGGACAATCTTTCGTCTGACGGGCGCGCCTCTCTTGGGGCGCGCCCGTTCTCGTCTACAATATCGTGCAGACGAAGGAGAGGCACACCCATGATCAAGATGTTTGCGAGTGACTTAGACGGAACGCTGCTGAACGCCCTGCACGAGGCAGATGGGACCATCCGCCGTGCCATTCGCGAGCTGACCGAGGCTGGCCTGCATGTGGTTCCCGCGACCGGACGCTCGACGCTGCCGGTCGGCGAGCATGGCTTTACGGGCCTGGCGCTTGACGCCTGCTGCTCCAATGGGTCCATCGTGCGAGACAGTCATGGCGAGGTGCTCAAGACCTGGACCATCGACCCGCAGGTTACCGAGGAACTGCTCAAGGCGTTCCCGGACATTTGCTTCGACTGCTCCACGCCCGACGGCATGTTTTCGAGCGGATCGTTCGAGATGCACCAGGCGGGCTTTAAAAAGGACAGTCCTATCAAGCGCATCGTGATGCGCGGCATGCGTGCACGTGGCGGCTATCACGAGGAGCAGTATTTCGACCAGTCGATCGGCGACATCCTGCGCCACGATGTGTGTAAGATCAACTGCCGCGTGACTTCGCCCGAGCTGGAGCGCGACCTTAAATCATATTTGGCCGAGCGATCGGACCGCGTGGTCAACGCGCCGTTCGATCCGGTGATGTTCGAGATCACGGACGTGACGTGCAACAAAGGCGAGAGTGTGGCCTGGCTGGCGGGCTACTACGGCATTGCCGAGGACGAGGTCGCGGTTTACGGAGACGGCGGCAACGACATTGCCATGCTCAAGCGTTTCCGCCACAGCTACGCGACCAAAAACGCTAGCGATGCAGCTAAGGCCGCCGCGAGCGCGACCATCGGCAGCTGCATGGTCCACGCCGTCCCCAAACACATGCTTGCCACCATGCATAAGCAAAACTCTCGCACCGTCATCGAATAATGTGACAAAGGGACAGCCCCTTTGTCACATGGGAGATGCCGGCTTTTGGCGTATAGGACTGTTACGCTTTCGCCACCAACAAATTTCGAGTTATTCGGCCTGTCGGAGGTCGTTAAATGGCTAAAGATGCCCTCTCAGGAACATTCATACTTCTAATGGTGTTTGATTCGGTGACGTAAGTGCACAAATGGGCATGTATGCGCTCAAATAAGGACAAAACTTTCAGATAATCCCGGTGGTGCATTTATACAGAACCAGCAGCGTGGCCGAATAACTCGAAAAATGTAGGTAGCAGTTCGGCGACAAGCTCGGGTATGGCAAAGGAATTGTTCCTTCGCCATACCCGAGCTCCGATCTTCTGAAATGCGAACAAACATTCGCATATCTAACTGCGCTTTGATAGAATTGATGCTGTTGGCGGCAGTTCCATGTGCCGGGCAGCGCCCTCCATCTGACGGGAGGTGATGCCCATGACCGATTTGATTGATTTCGTGAGGCTTCTGACTGCTTTGGTCTCGTTCTTCACGGCGCTTGTCGGCCTTTCCGAGGCACTCAAGCAGCGTTCGAAGCGCAACAGAAGGGGTCGCCGCCGCTAAGGCGTTGACCCCCTAATGCAAACAACGGCGCTGCCCAGCTAGCTACAACTTGGGCTGCCGTCGACACTATTCTACCCACGAATGACATTTTGGACAATTGGTAATGCCGCTTCAAAAGCCAGGCACAACTGGCACAACCTAGGCGGCCGCTGAATGTGGCAAAGGGACCGTCCCTTTGTCACAACCCAAATATTGCCTTTACGTGTTGGTGCACACGGTGTGCAATAATACTCGCACTGTGCAATAGCGCACAGGCTGAGTAACAAGGAGGACGCTTGTCCCAGCTCGAGAAATGCGATCGCCGGTCCCTTCGCTCGCAGCGTGCCCTTCGCCAGGCACTTGCCAGCGAGCTTGCCGAAAGCGGCGACCTTTCGCGCATTAATGTCGCGTCGCTCACCGAGCGCGCTGGCCTTACGCGCCGCACGTTCTATTCGCACTACCGCGATATTCCCGACTTTATCAATCAAATCGAGGACGGCTTGCTGGCCGAGATCCGTGAGCGCATTGAGCTCATCACCGCAGCTCAGCTGCCTGATCTCTATCACAACATCGATGAGCTCGAGCCGGCGCCCGGTTCGGTTGAGCTGCTGCGTTATCTTGCGGCCAATCGCGACTTAATCGGTGCGCTGCTGGGTCCGGGCGGCGACCAGGCCTTCATTAAAAGGATCATCGACACCGCGCGTGAGGCTGTGGTGCCGCGTGCGCAGACGGGCATTTTGGGCCTGGCGCTGGGCACGTTCTTTGACTACTACGTCACCTACGTCGTGAGTGCCGAGGTCGGCATGATTCAGCGCTGGTTTGAGCGTGGGCTTACCGAATCGCCCGAGGCCATGGCGCGCATTATGACGGTGCTCGCTTTTGTGCGCCCTGGTGACCTGTATGGCCAACCCATCGATATCAACGTGCCGGAATACGGCATGAAGCTATTGAACCTACAGCTCGAGGACGCGGCCGACACCGCCGCGCCCGTCGAGTCCAACAACTAAGAGGAGAGACAATGAGCAAACTCGTCGAGGGCATAAAGGACCGTATGGTCGCTGCCGCGCGTGAAGCTGCACCCGCCGTGGTGGATGCCGCGCAGAAGGCCGCGACCGCGGCTGTCGAGAAAGTCGCTGAGGCAGTTGCCGATGCCAAGAACGCGGCAGGGGAGACGTCCGTCGCTAGCGAGCCCGCCACCGCCGCCGATTCCGTAGCCGCCGGCCAGGCCCCCGAAGGCGCGATCTTCAACTCCGAGAACGCCCGCGGCAACCTGCACCTGGGCATCGACGTGGGCTCCACCACCGTTAAACTTGCCGTGCTCAACGACGACAACCAGATCGTCTACGCCAAGTACCAGCGCCACCACACCGACGTCCGTGCCTGCGCCCGCGACCTGTTCGAGGGCGCTGCGACCGTGCTGCCGACGGCCCAGATGACCTGCGCCATCACCGGCTCGGGCGGCCTTCTGCTGTCCCAGTGGCTCGACCTGGAGTTTGTCCAGGAGGTCATCGCCAGTAAGCGTGCCGTCGAGACCCTCATCCCGGCCACCGATGTCGCTATCGAGCTGGGCGGCGAGGACGCCAAGATCATCTACTTCGATAACGGCATCGAGCAGCGCATGAACGGCACCTGCGCCGGCGGCACGGGTGCGTTCATCGACCAGATGGCAACCCTGCTCCACACCGACGCCAGCGGCCTCAACGAACTCGCGGCCAACGCCACCACCATCTATCCCATCGCTAGCCGCTGCGGTGTCTTTGCCAAGACCGACGTCCAGCCGCTGCTCAACGAGGGCGCCCGCCCCGAGGACGTGGCCGCCTCCATCTTCCAGGCCGTCGTGACCCAGACCATCTCGGGCCTGGCGTGCGGCCGTCCCATCCGCGGCAACGTCGCCTTCCTGGGCGGCCCGCTGCAGTATCTCTCCGAGCTGCGCCATCGCTTCTACCTCACGCTCAACCTGGACGAGGAGCACCGCATTGTGCCCCAAAACGCCCACCTGTTTGTGGCGAGCGGCGCCGCCATGGCGCACGAGTCCAATAAACTCAGCACGTTCCCACAGCTCATTGAGGCCATCGATGCCCTGGGTGACACGCAGGGTGCCGAGGTCGAGCGCCTGGATCCGCTCTTTGCCACCGACGAGGACTTTGCCGAGTTCAAGACCCGCCACGACCAGGAAGTCGTCCCCAAGGGCAAGCTCGACGGCTACACCGGACGCGTGTTCATCGGCATCGACGCCGGCTCCACCACCATGAAGGCCGCGCTCGTGGGCGAGGACGGTCAGCTGCTGCACACCTGGTACGGCAACAACAACGGCGACATCCTAGGCACGGCCAAGGTCATCATGGCCGATTTCTACAACCACATCCCCGCCGGCTGTACCATCGGCCACGTGACTACCACGGGCTACGGCGAGGCGCTGCTCATCGAGGCCCTCAAGGCCGACTCCGGCGAGATCGAGACCGTCGCGCATCTGCGCGGCGCCAAGGCGTTCCTGCCCGGCGTCGAGTTCATTCTGGACATCGGCGGTCAGGACATGAAGTGCCTGCGCGTCAAGGATGGCGTCATCGAGCACATCATGCTCAACGAGGCCTGCTCGTCAGGCTGCGGCAGCTTTATCGAGAGCTTTGCCGTCTCTATGAACATGGATGTGCGCGCGTTCGCCGACGCCGCCATCCACGCCAAGGCCCCCGTCGATCTGGGTAGCCGCTGCACGGTCTTTATGAACTCGCGCGTCAAGCAGGCGCAAAAGGAAGGCGCCACGGTGGGCGACATCGCGGCCGGCCTGTCCTATTCCGTCATCAAGAATGCCCTGTTCAAGGTCATTAAGCTGCGCGACCCCAAGGAGATCGGCAGCCAGGTGATCGTCCAGGGCGGCACCTTTATGTCCGACGCCACGCTGCGCGCGTTTGAGCAGCTCACCGGCGTCCATGCCGTGCGCCCCGACATCGCCGGCTGCATGGGCGCCTACGGTGCTGCCCTGCTCGCCCGCGATCGCGCCGGCGCCGACGGCACCTCGACCATCCTCTCGGCCGAGGACATCGCGCACCTTACCGTGACGCAAAAGCACGTCCGCTGCGGCCGTTGCTCCAACAACTGTCAGCTTACCGTCAACGATTTTGGTGGCGGTAGGCGCTTCATTACCGGCAACCGCTGCGAGAAGGGCGCTGGCCACAAAAAGCAAAAGACCGAGGCTCCCAACCTCTTCAAAAAGAAAAACGAGCTGCTCTTTAACCGCGAGGTGCTGAGTCCCGACGAGGCCCCGCGCGGCACCGTGGGTATCCCGCGCGCGCTCAACATGTACGAGAACTACCCCTTCTGGCACGCGTTCTTTACGCGCTTGGGCTTTAGCGTGCAGCTATCTGACCAGTCGAGCAAAAAGACCTACCAGGCGGGCATCGAGTCCATGCCGTCCGAGAGCGTGTGCTACCCGGCAAAGATGAGCCACGGCCATGTGATGAACCTTATCGACCGCGACGTCGACTTTATCTGGATGCCGTGCGTGCGCTGGGAGCGCAAGGAGGACCCGACTGCCGGTAACTGCTATAACTGCCCCATCGTCATGAGCTACCCCACGGCGTTGGCACTCAACATCGACGAGATCCGCGAGCAGAACATCGAGTTCCTGTATCCGTTTGTGCCCTATCACGACAAGACCGAGCTCAAGCGCCGTCTGTACCAGGTGCTCGCCGTCGACCGTGTGGCCGATGCGCAAGCCGGTCGCGGTCGCGTGCGCGGACCCAAGATCACGCGCTCCGAGGTCGATGCCGCCGTCAACGCTGCCTTTGAGGCCGATGCGCGCTTCCACGAGGATATCCAGACCATGGGCGAGGAGGCTCTTAAGTGGGTCGAGGACCACGGCGGCCACGGCATTGTGCTCGCCGGCCGCCCCTACCATAACGACCCCGAGATCAACCACGCCCTGCCCGAGCTTATCTCGAGCTTTGGCTTTGCGGTCTTTACCGAGGATTCGCTTGCGCACCTGGTGAAGCCCGAGCGTCCCATCCGCGTCGTCGACCAGTGGATGTACCACAGCCGCCTGTACGCCGTCGCCCGTTTTGTGACGATGCGCAACGACCTGGACCTGATTCAGCTCAACTCCTTCGGCTGCGGCCTCGATGCCCTGACCACCGACCAGGTGCAGGAGATCCTGGAGGCCAGTGGCAAGATCTACACCGTGCTCAAGATCGACGAGGTGTCCAACCTGGGTGCCGCGCGCATCCGCATCCGCTCGCTCATGGCCGCGCTCAAGGACCAGGAGGCCGAGCGCCTGGCCGAGGCCACGGCCGCGGGCGAGGCATACGAGCAGGGCGATGCCGCGCCGGTGGCGCCCTCCACGGATGCCCCCGCGTTCGCGAGCCGCAAGTACACGTTTGAAGCTCAGCGCGAGAGTGCTTCGACCGCGTGGCCCAAGGTGCCCTTTACCGAGCAGATGCGCGAGGAAGGCTACACCATCCTGTGCCCACAGATGGCGCCGATCCACTTTGACCTGGTCAAAGAGGTGTTCCGTGGTGCTGGCTACAACTTGGAGCTGCTGCCCTCGACCGATCACGACGCTGTCGAGGCTGGCCTGCGCTACGTGAACAACGACATTTGCTATCCGTCCATTTTGGTGACGGGCCAGATCATGGAGGCCATCGAGAGCGGTCGATACGACCTGTCCAAGACGGCCGTGGTCATCAGCCAGACCGGCGGCGGCTGCCGTGCCACTAATTACATCGCACTCATCCGCAAGGCACTGCGCGAGAGCGGCCACCCCGAGATCCCGGTGATCTCGCTTTCGGCCGTGGCGCTCGGCGAGGATAATCCTGGCTTTAAGATTACGCCGGCGCTGCTCAAGCAAGCAGTCTACGCGGTGCTCTTTGGCGACGTGATGATGCAGATGCTCTATCGTTGCCGTCCGTACGAGGCTACGCCCGGTGCCGCCAATGCGCTCTACGAGGAGTACATGGCGCGCGCCCGCAAGCTGGCGCCCAAGTTCAACAGGCATAATTACACCAAGCTGTGCCGCGAAGCCATCCGCGCGTTCGATACCATGCCGCTCGTGGGCGAGGGCACCAAGCCGCGCGTGGGCGTGGTCGGCGAGATCTTGGTCAAGTTCCATCCCACGGCCAACAACCACGTGGTCGACGTTATCGAGCGCGAGGGCTGCGAGGCCGTGGTGCCGGGCCTGCTCGACTTCTTCCTGTACTCCATGAGCAACGCCGAGCTGCAGAAGGACGAGCTGGGAAGCTCTGCCACTACGCGCGCTGGTATGCAGGCGCTCATCAAGCTCGTGGACTGGATGCGTACGCCGGTGGAGGAGATGCTCGAAAAGTCCCGCCGCTTCGAGGTACCCGAGCGCATCGGCACCATGGCCGACAAGGCCCGCACGGTGCTTTCGGTGTGCAACAACATGGGCGAAGGCTGGCTGCTCACGGCCGAGATGCTCGACCTGATCGATCACGGTGCGCCCAACATCATCTGCACGCAGCCCTTCGCGTGCCTGCCCAACCACGTGGTGGGCAAGGCCGTGATTAAGGAGCTACGCCGCCAGCACCCCGAGAGCAACATCGTCGCGGTGGACTATGATCCTGGTGCGTCCGAGGTCAACCAGCTCAACCGCATTAAGCTCATGATTAGCGTGGCAAAGGAGAACATGCGCGCCGGCAAGGGCTTTAAGCTCGAGAAGGTGGCGCCGCTTGCGATGGACGAGGTCACCGGTCAGATGCGTGCCCACGACGGCTGTGCGAGCTGCGGATCTGCCAGTGAGGAGGCCGTTGCATCGGTCGCCAAGCGCCTGGGGCGCGGCATTAAGAAGTAGCTGGTCTGCTATGGGCTAGATATGAGACAAACGGGTGGTAGCCGTAGCGGCTGCCACCCGTTTTTGCTGGACATATGTTGCGCAAATGATCTCGCTGCAGCCTTCCGTGGGCTTGTCCGATTTTTGGGCCGGTTCGGGCTTTGAGGACAAGTTGCTGCAGGCCCAAGGCGATTTTTCGCTCAATGCGGGCCAGCACAGTGTGACCTATCTGCCAAACGACGATACGACCGCTACGGTCTGGCCATCGCCACCTACGAGATGGAAGCCGAAAAGTACATCTACCGCGTGTGCAAGTACGAGCTGTAGCGCTGCGCTTAGGTTTGACCAATGGAGTATGAAAACACGCCGTTCGCCGATGCCCCCTTCGCGAGTGGCAGCCATATGGTTTGATGTCAGAAACATATAGTTGTCGCCAGCCTGCTGGCGACGTTCCCCCTGATATCGGAGGTTCCAGGTATGTTTCACGCTCCGTTAAACAACTATCGGTTGGGCTAACATGGGTCGCCGTGCTATTTCGATAACCCTTGCAGTGGTCTGCTTGGCTGTGCTCCTGGGCGTTACAGGGCTGTTTGCTATAAGCCGAGAAACGTCCTATATGCGGGAATGCGCTTCCGAAGGGTTTGCCATTGACGGTTACTATCGGGACGACAAGACGAGTCTGGAAACCCTGGCCTTTCTTGAAGAGGATAACCATCGGTGGCAACTGGCCGACAAAGACGGCAGCTGCGTTGACGGGCAGTTTAAGCGTACGGACGATCCCAATATCCTGGTATTAAAGAAGGAAAACGGCGAAGAATTCGGCACGGTTCACGTTGCATATATATCGCGCCGACGCAATCAAGGGCAGATTTACCTAATTAGAAATACTAAGGTGACCCGATTTTATCTTGTGAGCACCGATCCGGCGTTTACGGTGGAGTCTGGCGAGGTCGATTCGGACAGTTGATTCACGGCAATAAAAAAGCGAGCGGGGCGCGGGTGTGAACTGCACCCCGCTATTTGCTCGTGTCCGTATCGCGCCTGCGCCTCGTCGCAACTTGCGTCCGTGCGAGCATTCATCCCGCGCTCTGCATCACTTCACATCGAACTCCACGCGATCGAGTTCGGGTACGTTGAGGTCTATGAGCTTGCGGGCGACGTGGCGGTCGTGCGCCCCGAGCGCCACGCTTGTCGTCACGTGGGCGACAATCTCACGCTCGACGATGCCCTCCTCCTCGCCTTCGGTAGCCGAGGTCTCGACGGCGACGGTGTAATCCTTAAAGCCCGGCAGCACCGCGGCAAGCTCGCGCGTGGTCTCGGTGACGCCGTAGCCGTCCTGCACGCCGGCCTGCGCCGAGCCAATGGAACCCGCCGTCATGACGATGCAGGGGATGGCAAAGACCACCGTGCCCACAATAATGCGGCGGCGCACCTTGCGTGACAGCTCATCGACCTCGGCATTTTCCTCGGCTGTCACAATGCCGTCGCCGTTGAGGTCGCGCTTGAGCGGTACACGTAAAAGAAGCAATACGGCTTCGGCCGCCAGCGCGATAAAGACCACGTTGATGCCAAACTCGTAAAGCGCCGAGAGAAACAGTGACCCGCTTGCGATGGCGATGCCGTAGCCCGCCGCGCACAGGGGCGGCATGAGCGCGGTCGCCACGGCCACGCCGGCGATGAGCGTGGCGGGTTCCTGGTCGCGCGAGTTGCCTAGGCCGCCCGCAAAGCCGCCCGCGAGCGCGACGGCAAGGTCCCACACAGTCGGTGTCGAATTGTCGATGATGGCGGCCGTGGTGGTGCCAAGGGGCGAGAGCTTAAAATACAGTGTGGACGTGACCAGGCAAAAGGCCATCTGTAGAGCCAGGCTGGCAATGGCCTCGACGGTGATCTCGCGGTCGAGCGTGGCAATGCCGTATGCCATGGCAAGAACCGAGCCCATGAGCGGGCAGATGAGCATGGCGCCCACGATGGCGATGTCCGAATCGATATCGAGGCCGATGCTTGCGATGAGCATGGCGATGATGAGGATACACAGGTGAGAGCCGGTCAGGCGCGCCCCGTTTACAAAACGCTTGCGGATCACGTGATAGGGCGCGCGTCCCTCGCGGATGTTGAACGCGCGCTTTAAAAAGCGACCAGCCTGCTCGGCAGCCTCACTATGGGCAGGGCGGATGCCGTGGCGCCGGTGATGGCGTTCGCGTAGTCGCTTGATCTGTTGTTTGTCGAGTTCCATGTCCACCTCGTTCCAGCGCGGTCCGCGCAACGCGCCCGTTGTCCTAACTCTACACCGTGGCGGGCGGGGCGTCTGTTGGATGCGGAATCCGATAGGGCGGATGACGCGGGAGCAAATGCAAATCACAGGCTCAATTCCATCCCGCGAGAATATGATGCACCAGCTCCTTCAAATGTGACGAAACTGTGAAGCACGAGAGCGTGAATTTCAAAAAATACGCTGGTCGCCAATGTTGCGCAACAGAATTCAAAAATCGACAGCTACCGTTTGATACGTATGGATACATCCGTGTCAAAGGGAGAAAGCCATGGCAAACTACAGTCCACAACACTTTGAGCCTCGGGCCAAGACTGTCAACGTCAAGGGCGTTGCTAACCGCGCCGTCGCAACCGTTTTGACGGCGGGCCTCATCGCTCAGCCGCTCATGTCGCCGCTGGCGGCAATCGCTGCACCGTCAACCGATAACGGCGATTCTGTTCAGGGGGGGGGTAGTTCTGTAGAGAATACCGTTGCCGCCGGTAACCAAGCGGTCGTAAAGACGGCTGCCCAGCTGGCCGAGGAGTCGGCAAAGCAGCTCAAGGACGCTCAGGCCGCCTACGATGCCGCCCAGAAGAAAGCCGACGCGGCGGGCCAGTCTCAAAAGCAGGCGCAGCAGCAAAAGAATCAGGCCTCGCAGGCTGTGAGCGACAACGAAATCGAGCAGAACGCAGCAGAAGTCGCCGCGCTCCAGGAGAAGATTGACGAGCTCAAAGCCGCCGTCGAAAAGACCGAGCAGCAGCAGAAGAAGCTGGGCGACCTGAACGATCAGCTCGAACAGGCCAACAAGAGCGTCGAGGATAAGACCCAGGCGCTCAAGGACGCCAAGGCAAAGCAGGATGAGGCCAAGAAGGCCCTCGATGATGCCCGGGCCAAGCTCAAGGCCATGGGTATGGACGAGTACGAGGCCGCCAAGAAGGCCGTCGAGGACGCGCAGGCAAAGCTCGATGACGCCAATAAGGCCGTTACTACTGCACAGGCCAATCTGGACCAGGCCAAGGCTGCCGAGGCCAGCGCCCAGCAGGAAAAGCAGAATACCGAGGCAGCTTTGACGACTGCCCAGGCCAAGAAGCAGGAGACTGCCGCTGCTCTCGCAGTCGCAACCACCGCGCGCGATAACGCCCAGCAGAAGTTCAACCAGGCGCAGGCCGCGCTCGATGCTGCCGTCTCGGGTACGGGTGTTGACCTGAGCGCGCTTGAGGCCGCCAAGATCGCTGCTGCTGGTGAGCTCAAGACCGCGCAGGACGCGCTCGAAGCCGCGACGACTGCAGACGCCACCGCACAGGCGAACCTGCAGGCTGCGCAGACTACCGTCACCGCCGCACAGGAGAAGGCCAACGCCGCCAACGCTGCTGTGGCATCTGCCCAGTCTGCATACGATGCGGCAAACAAGGAGTACAAGGACGCGGCCAGTAAGCGTGACGCCGCGAAGACGGCATACGAGCAGGCCCAGCAGACCGAGGCCGACAAGAAGGCTGAGTACGACCGACTCGTCGAGATTCGTCAGCAGAAGAGCAACGAGTTCGATCAGGCTCGTGCTGAAGTAACCGACGCGCACAATGCATACGACGCCGCAAACGCCGAGGTCGAGAAGCTTAACCAGCAGATTGCCGACCTCAAGTCGAACATGACCGTTGACCAGGAAGTCATCAGCCAGGGTATGTTCGGCTTCATGAACTACATCATCGGCGGCAGCCAGTTCACAGCCACGCAGAAAAAGAACGCCCAGGATGCCGTATCGACGTTGACCGGTGCCGATGACAAGGCCGAATGGTATGACCAGTACGTCGATCAGGACATGTCTCGCGACACCAACCCGCTTTCCCTGGAGCAGATGCGCAACGCCCTGACATATCTCGACACCCAGAACAACCTTCGCAAGGCGAACGGCCAGTCGGCGCTCAGCGTCAGCCTCCGCATGACTGTGGCAGCCGCCCTCAATACATCATATTCATCGAACATCTGGGGACACTCTGGCTGCTACTATGATAACGGTGAAAATCTTGCCGGCGGCGGCGGCGCATATACCGGCGGAGAAACTGAGAATACCCTCGGCTGGCCCTACACCGGCCTCTATACCCAGGAGAAAGAGGCATTCGATAAGTACGTCGCGCAGTATGGCGACGAACTCGGCAGCCACCGATATGATGCCTATTATATCTCCCAGAACTACAACAGCATCTATCAAGAGTGTGGGCATTATCTCAACATCATCGATGCCGCTGCGGAAGCCATCGGCATTGCAACCGGTAGCGGTAAGAACACCGATTCCGAGGTAACCATCTTCGATTACAGCGATGATGACACGCAGGCCGATTTCACTGTCTCCGAGTTCAAGAAGCTCGTGAACGACTACATCGACTCTGCCTACAACGCAGGCGGCACGCAGGCGCAGAAGGCGCAGCTCAAGGAGCTTCAGGGCAAGCTCGCCGAGGCGCAGAAGAACTTTGGAACTACTAGGGAAGCTTACTTCGCAGCTGTAAACGGGCAGGGTGCCGCCCAGGACGCTTTCACCGCAGCCGATGTGAACATGAACACCGCAAAGGGCGAGTACGAGAAGGCTAAGTCCGGCACCGCCGCCGCGAAGACGGCATACGACGCCGCCGAAGCCAAACTCAAGGGTATCGACGTCAAGACGCCCAAGACCAAGCTCGACGCCGCCAAGAGCGAGGCCGCTACTGCCCAGGCAGCTCTCGATAAGGCAAACGCCACGCTTGCTGACAGCAAGACGAAGGCAGCCGAGGCCGCTGCTCACAAGGCGAAGGCTCGCAGCGCCCGCGACGCCGCCAAGGTAAAGTCCGATCAGGCCAACGAGGCGTATGACAACGCTACCGCTTCGGTCAAGGACCTTGCCGCCAAGTGCGATGCCGCCAAGACGGATCTTGCGAACAAGCAGGGCACGCTTAACGATGCCAAGAAGGCCGACGACACTGCCCAGGCTGGCGTTGACAAGGCTCAGGCCGCAGATGTGCACGCCGCGACCGCTCTTTCGGGCGCCAAGCAGGCAGTTGCCGCCAAGACGCAGACCCTGTCCGACGCACAGGCGAAGGCCAAGGCCGCCGAGGACGAGCTTGCCACCGCAAACAAGGCCTTCGAGCGCTTCGCCGGTGCCCAGAAGGCGGTCGACGACGCCAAGGCCGCCTATGACGCTGCCGTCGCCGGTGTCGCCGATGCCCAGAAGCAGCTCGAGGCCGCCAACGAAGCCGTCGTCGATGCGAACTTCGAGATCGTCAAGGTCAAGGCCGAGCTTGCCAGCGATGAGGCACTCAAGGCCGATCTTGAGGCTGTCGACCATAAGGCATCCCTTGCCGCGGGCACGACGGGCAACGAGAAGCTGGTTAAGCTGAACGCTGCCTACGCTCGCTATAAGGCTGCCGTCGATGCCGCCGCTGGTCTCAAGGCTGCTCTGAGCGATGCCGATGCCAAGCTGTCCGATGCCAACGACGCCTATGCCGCCGCGCTTGCCGAGCTTGGCGATGCCAAGGATGCCCTGGCTGCCGCGCAGGCCGAGTACGACAAGTATCATCCCAAGGCTGAGCCGCAGGCCAAGCCTCAGGTTGCGCAGGCTGCCGCAAAGGCTCCTGTCGCCAAGAAGAAGGCCACGGACGGTGCACTTGCTCAGACGGGTGATACCTCCGCGCTTGCAGGTGAGGTCTTCGTCATCGGCGGCATTACGCTCGTTGCCGCGGGTGTGACGCTCGGCGATCGTCGTCGCAAGCAGATGTAGCGTTTCGAGCGTAGTTTCTGCAACGAACTTCAATTCATAGCGGGACCGTCTCGATAGCCAAACGATAAGGCCGGCGCGCTGTCATACGCAGCGCGCCGGCCTTTCTTTGCGTTGGTATCAAAAAGCCCGGTCGGCAGCCGCGAAAGCTACCGACCGGGCAAATCGTAGGCAATATGGTTGCTGTCGAGCAGCTGCTCAGCTTAGCCCAGCAGGCTTAAGCCCACGGAGACAAACGCCAGGATAACGCCGACGATGGACTCGCCGCCGAGCAGGCCGCTGGCAACGACCAGACCCTGTTCCTGGAAGGCGGCGTCCTTGGCAGCCCTCTCCTCGTCGGAAAGACCAGCGGTGGCGTCGCGGTGGGCGGACCACTTATCGTAGGCGAGCTTGACGCAGGAGCCCAGGAATGCCGTGAGTGACATGTAGAACGGCAGGTACACGCCCAGGCCGATCATCATGGCCGGAATGCCGAGCCAGTACATGACGATGCCGGCGATAAAGCCGCCAACGAACCACGGCACGCTCGGGATGCCCGAGACCATGGTGGCGACGACGCTTGCCTGCGCGGCAACAAAGCTCTTGTCGGGGCCAAAGGCGTCCGGGCCATAGGCGGTGACGAGCGCGACCATGACGGCTGCGGCGACCAGGGCGCCCACGATGCCGCCAATGGCTTGGCCGATCCACTGCGCACGCGGGTTGGTGCCCAGCACGGCGCCGGCCTTAAAATCGTTCATGACGTCGCCCGCAAGGCCGCACGCCACGGCTACGATGCCGGCGATAAAGAACAGCTTGACCTGAGCGATCTGTGCGAAGGCAGCCACGATGAGCATAACGATGAGGCCGAAGATCTCCATGGGGTCGATGCCCGTCTGGCCGCAGCTCTGTGCGCTCATGATGGTGGTGACAAAGGTGAACAGCGTCACGATGACGGCCGGAACGGGGCCAAGGTCAAGCACGATGGCGATGATCACGGCGATGGCGGCAGCGCCCAGGCCGATGATGCCGGCGTCGAGCTTAAGGGAGCCCGAGATGAGCGACTGCTCGTCGGTGTCGGTGGAGCTGTCGGCGGCAAGACCGCGGACGATACCGGCGACCTGCGGCAGGATGTCCTTGAGGACGACGGCAACGCCAAAGCCCATCATGAGGCCCATGCCCAGGGACTTAACAATGCCCTGTGCCGTCATAACGTCAAACAGGCCGGCAGCGGTGCCGCCGACGATGATGCCAAAATTGCCCAGCAGCGCGCCGGCAAACCAGAACGCGACGGGGGCGAAGCCCACCAAAAAGCCGATGGACAGCAACATGGGCGAGTTGTAGATGGCAAAGGTCACACCGGGGATATTGAGCGTGCACAGCATGCTGGGCACCACGCCCAGGGCGTCGCGCAGCACGCTGTAGATGCCGGCGATGGCCATGGAGCCAAAGAGCTGCTTGCCGGTCTTGCCGCCGGCCTCGGTCGCACGCAGGGTCTGAGCCGCGGCGTTGCCGGTGGGGAACTCAAGTGCGGCGTCCACGATAAAGTGACGGTGGATGAGTGCCGTGGCCAACAGGCCCAGGATGGTGCCAGCGAGCGCCACGATAAACATGTCGAGCCAGCTGATCTGGTCGGCATAGCCCAGCATCCAGGCGCCCGGGATGGTAAACGCCAGACCGCCGGCGACCATGGCGCCTGCGGACATGATGGTGTGGGTGACGTTGGCCTCGTTGAGGCTGGCGTTGCCCATGAGCTTCAGGAAGAACAGCGAAATGACGGCAGCGAAAATGATCGGCCAGGGGAGGGCGCCCATCTTGAGGGCGGTATAAGCCGAGCTTGCCGTGATGATCACGCAGCCAAGGACGCCGATGACGACGCCGCGCAGCGTGAGTTGCCCGCGCATCGAAGCACGGTTCGAGGGATTGCTCATATAGAACTCCTTTGCGTATATCCGCTTCCCCCGGGAGCGCCGTTACGGATACGGCGCGGGAAGTCGGGTTACCAAGGGCCGCCGCGTGAGCTCGCAAACGACCGCGCACCAGTATAGCCGCAAGCTAGTCATTTTGGGATGACTGGTTTAGGTAGGCGATATACTGCTGGGCAGACGAAAGGAGCGCCGACGATGCTTAATGGGTGCGCATATATATTGACGGTCGACGTGGGCAACACGTTCATTCGCTTTGGCCTGTTTGCCGAGGATTCGGCCGCGGCGCAGGAATGTCCGCTTGCGACGTGCGAGATCACCACGCCGTCGAGCATCACGGCAGACGAGGCGCGCATGCGTCTCGTGCAGGTTATGGCCGCACTGGCGGCCGATGCGGGCATGCCGGGTGCGCTTGTGCCCGCCGCGGCTGTGCTGAGCTGTGTGGTCCCGACGCTCGAGCGCCCGTGGAAGGCAGCGCTTTCCCGTACCTGCACGGGGCGCGTGCTCACCGTGGGGCCGGGCCTCAAGACTGGCATACCCGTGCACTACGATGACCCGGCCGAGATTGGTCCCGACCGCATCGCCGACGCCGTGGCTGCCCGCGCCGTCTACGGCTCGCCGTGCATTGTGATCGACCTGGGCACGACGACCAATATCGAGGTGATCGACGCGCACGGCACCTTTGCCGGCGGCGTCATCGCGCCCGGTCTGGCGCTCGGCGCCCGCTCGCTTTCGGCGGCAGCAGCGCGCCTGCCCCAGGTTGAGCCCTCGGCGCCGACACACGTCATCGGCCGCAACACGCGCGAGGCCATGCGCTCGGGTGTGGTTTTGGGCGAGGTGGCGCGCATCGACGGCATGCTCGACATGGTGCTTGCCGAGATGCGTGCGACCAAGGCCGCAGGGGAGGGCGATGTGCCCATCGTCATTACCGGCGACGATGCCGAGGCACTTGCGGCCCTTGTCGGCCATAGCCTGACGGTCGATGACGCGTTGACGCTGCGGGGCCTCGCCGAGCTCTACCACATCAACCAAAAGCCCCGCCGCGCGTGAAAGTGAGGGCGCCGGTGGGATAAACGCCCCTACCTTCCACCTGCTACAATGGGTCAAACTATTGCGATTTCGGAGGTGTCTGGCATGTCGGACGATCTTCATCAAACTGCGTCGGGCAAGCGCCGCGACGTCATTAGCTGGGATGAGTTCTTTATGAGCGTGGCCATTGCCGCGCAGCGCCGCAGCAAGGATCCTAACACGCAGGTGGGCGCGTGCATCGCCAGCACCAACCACCGCATCCTTTCGGTGGGCTACAACGGTACGCCCTCGGCGCTCAACGATGACTTTTTCCCGTGGGGTACGAGCGACGACCCATTGCAGGATAAGCACAACTACGTGGTGCATGCCGAGGCAAACGCCGTGCTCAACTACCGCGGCTCGCTCAAAGACCTCGAGGGTTCCACGGTCTACGTCACGCTGTTCCCGTGCCACGACTGCGCCAAGATTTTGGCGCAGGTGGGCGTGGGCGAGGTCGTCTACCTGGACAACAAGTATGCCGACACCGATGACGGCCGTATCAGCCGCCGCATTCTCGACTCCTGCGGCATCAGCTACCGCCAGGTCATCGTCGATGTCCAGATTGGTACCGGGGGACAGGCTCAGCAGTAGTGCGTGCCAACGCTAGCTGGCGGCAAAACAGCCAAAAGAGCCCCGTCCCAAATTGACTACTCGTGAAAGTCGCGTCTGCGCGCATGGACGGCTCGTGAGCGGGTACATGGCTGTAGTAACATAGCTTCTGTCCGCGGGCGTGCCCGCGTTATTGTGAGAAAGGAGCCCCTGTGGCTGTTAACGAAGAGCTGCTTAAGAAGGTTCTTGAAGAGATTCGCCCCAACCTGCAGGCCGACGGCGGCGATATGGAGTATGTGGGCGTCGACGACGAGGGTGTCGTCAAACTGGAGCTGCAGGGCGCTTGCGCCGGCTGCCCCATGAGCTCGCTGACCCTGTCCATGGGCATTGAGCGTATCCTGAAGGAGCATGTGCCCGGCGTTACCCGCGTTGAGCAGGTCAATGCTTCCGGCGAGGCCGAGGACCTGTACGACGAGTACGCGCCGTTCTAAGATGCGAAAGCTGCGGACGGCATACTCCGCATAGACGTTACGCCCAAATATGCGGCTGCGAGCGCAAGGCCCGCGGCCGCATTTGTATGTAGGGAGTAGGAGGGTCGACATGCTCAACGACTTCTACCATATGCTTGATCCTGTCGCGATCTCGGCGGGCCCCATCACCATCTACTGGTACGGCCTGGCCTACGTGGTCGGCGCCCTGCTCGCGGCGGTCGTCATGTACCGCACGCAGCGTCGCTGGGGTTTTAACATCACGATTGACGACCTGACGAGTGTCGTGGTCGGCGTGGTCTTTGGCCTCATTATCGGTGCGCGCCTGTTCTACGTCGTCTTTTACGGTGATGGCTACTACTGGGCGCACCCGCTCGAGATCTTTGCCACCAACGAGGGCGGCATGAGCTTCCATGGCGGTTTGGTGGGCGGCATTATCGGCGGCATCATTGTGTGCCGCATGTATAAGCTCGATGCATGGACTTTGGCAGACCTTGCCGTCATAGGCGCGCCGCTGGCCTTGTGCCTGGGCCGTTGTGCCAACTTTGTCAATGGTGAGCTGTGGGGCAAGCCGACCGATCTGCCCTGGGGTGTGGTCTTCGGTGGCACCGCGGGCGATATGCCGCGTCACCCCTCCCAGCTCTACGAGGCATTTCTTGAGGGCATCGTGCTCTTTTGCATTCTGCAGGTGCTCAGCCGCAAAAAGCCGCTACTGCCCCAAGGCACGTTTATGGGCGTCTTTGTGATGGGTTATGGCATCGTTCGCTTTTTGATTGAGTTTGTGCGTGTGCCCGATGCGCAGCTGGGCTATCTGCTGGGCGGCGTCATCACCATGGGTCAGCTGCTGAGCCTGCCGCTCGTAATCGCGGGCCTGGCGCTCATCATCTTTGCTCGTCGCCGCAACCAACCCCAGCGCATCTACCTCGACGCCTAACTACCACAAAGGGGACAGGCGCCTTTGTGGTGATTCGCTGGGCAACGATGACAGAACCGTAACGTTTCCCCAGATAAAACCTGCCAAAATAAACCTGTCCCTTTTTGGCAGGTTTCTAGAAAGGCTCTTTGGACTGTGAAGGATTCCGATCTCTCCACAACGGCTGCGCGCGACGCTGCCCGCATCGTCTGGTTTAAGCGCTACCCCGCCAAGCAGACGCTCATCGCATTTTTGCTCGCGCTGTTGGCGACCACGGCGTTTTCCATCGATCCCGCCCCGGTGTCGAGCAACGCAGTCTTGGCGATTGACCCCAAAGCCTCGGGCATGCTGTACGTGTGCTACGAGGTGCTCCTCTCGTTTGCCGGCCATACCGACGCGGTCATGCTGCTTGCACTTGCCTGCCTGCTCACCTTGCCGTTTCGCTACGTGTTCTTTGGCCGTGGCGACACCTGGCGTCCATCGATCATTCTGCCGTCGCTGTTCTTCGCCATCTGCATGGTGTTCGGCCGCAGCTACGATCTCACCGACTCGGCCGAGATCGTGCTCGGCGACAAAGCCCGCATCATCTGCGCCTGGATTGGCGGCGCGGGCTGGATGCTCTTAGCGATCGTGGCCTTCTATTTGGCTTTTGAGTGCCTGGATTGGCTGAGCTCTCGGCGCATTCCGTTTTCCGAAGCGCACTTTGGCCGCGTATGGCGTGTGACTCACGCCGTGCTCTCGGTCCATCCCTTTGCCGGCCCCTTCCTGGTGCTTATGATCGCCTGGGCGCCCACGCTTATCGCTTCGCTGCCCGGCCTTTTTATGGGAGATACGGGTGCGCAGATTCGCCAGTGGTTCAACTACCCCAACGGCACGAGTGACTACCTGCGTCTGCTCAATCCTAATGTGTTGCTCAACGGGCATCATCCCGTAGTGCACACGGCCATTATCGGCTCGTGCGTTCAGCTGGGGCTTTCGCTGTTCAACAGCGCTAACGCGGGTCTTGCCATCTACACCTGCGCTCAATTTGTCATCACGGCTGCCTGCATGGCCTATTCCATTTCGTCGCTGCGCAAATTGGGCGTGAGCCTGCCGGTTCGCGGTGTGATCCTGCTGTTCTTTGCGTTTATGCCGATGTTCTCTAACTACGCGGCGTTGCTCACCAAAGACGTGCTCTTTGCCGACGCGTTCTTGGTGCTGTTGGTACAGACCGTCAAGCTCGTGGCATGTGGCTTGCCTCGTCGTGATGCCAATGTCGAGCGAGCGGGCGAGAAAGCCCCCGTGCTCTTTGCGCGCCACGACTGGCTGCTGCTCGCTCTGGGCGCCATGGGTTCCACGTTTCTGCGCAACGGCGGTCTGGTGTTTCCCCTGGCGGCATGCGTAATCGCGGCGGCGTTTTGCGCATGGGACGCGCATACGGCTCGTCGTGCAGCCAAGCAGGCCGGTGCTGCGCCTTCGGGCGCCATCTCGCGCTTCCGCTGGGTGGGAGTTCTTGCGGTGCTTGCACTCTGCCTTGCCTCTAATATGTACTTCACCAAGGTCTTTATGCCGGCACACGACATCACGCCTGGTTCCAAGCGCGAAATCCTTTCGATTCCGTTCCAGCAGACGGCTCGTTTTGTCCAAAAGCACGACGGCCTCAACTCGGGCGTCAACCCCACGGTTAAGGAGGACGGCACCATCGTGGAGGCGCCCTGCGACGGTTTGGTGACCGACGAAGAGCGTGCCGTGATCGATCGTGTACTCAAGTACGAGAACCTGGGCCGCCGCTACAATCCCGACAAGTCCGATGCCGTCAAGAACTGCTTTAACGAGTACGCCTCGCAAGAGGACATCGATGCCTATTTTGAGGTATGGGCCCAGATGTTTAAGAGGGATCCCGAGTGCTATATTTCGGCGCTTATCAATAACTACTATGGTTATTTTTATCCGAGCACGCGCGATGCCTGGGTCTACAGCACGGCGCGTAGTGCCGAGATTATGGCACGCCCCGATAATCTCAAGTACTTCGACTTCCATCCGGTCGATAGCAAGGTTGTGCGCTGGTGCGACCACCTGATCAATCTGTACCGTGTAGCGGTGCAGCGCATCCCGTTTATTTCGCTCACCATGAGCTCGGCCACCTATGTGTGGATCATGATCGCCGTGGTGGTCTACCTGCTGCGTCGTCATTCATGGCGTGCGCTGGCGATCTGGGTGCCGCTGTTGGGCGTGCTTGCCGTGTGCCTGATTGGTCCGTGTAACGGATCGACCTACATGCGCTACCTGTATCCGGTCATCGCCTGCATGCCCTTCGCCATCGGCGCCACCGTCACCCGCAGCGACTTCTTCTGGTTCTAATTTGGTGCATTGAGGGCCAGGTTTCTTTGCACCAAAGGGGACATCATCACGACGCCTTCATTTTGGGGTTTATCTCGCAGGGCAGTAGGTATATCATAACGACGTTTGTTTATATTGCCCGAGCATCTGCGCTGGGCTTTAGGTCGAAACCGATAGGAGACACGTATGTCCGGACACTCTAAGTGGGCCACAACCAAGCATCGTAAGGGCGCGCAGGACGCCAAGCGTTCCGCCCTCTTCTCCAAGCTCAGCCGCAACATTACCGTTGCTGCCCGTCTCGGCGGCGACCCGCTGCCCGAGAACAACGCCAGCCTCGCCGCTGCCGTTGCCAAGGCCAAGGCTCAGTCCATGCCTAAGGACAAGATCAAGTCCGCTATCGACAAGGCTTTTGGTTCGGGTGCTGACGCCGCCGTCTACGAGAACATCGTGTACGAGGGCTACGGTCCCGCCGGTGTCGCCGTCTACGTCGACTGCCTGACCGACAACCGCAACCGTACCGCTGCTGATGTCCGTTCCGCCTTCTCCCACGCTGGTGGCAACCTGGGCACCTCCGGCTCCGTCGCCTTCCAGTTTGAGCGCAAGGGCCAGATCGTCGTCGCCAAGGAGATCCTGGACGAGAACGCCAAGAAGGAGACCATGATCGCCAACGGTGCTGCCGGTGACGAGGATGAGTTCATGATGGCCATCGCCGAGGCCGGCGGCGAGGACTACGAGGACGCCGGCGAGGAGTGGATCGTCTGGACTACTGCCAACGAGGTCATGGCTGTCTCCAAGGCGCTCGAGGAGCAGGGCGTCCAGGTCAAGGGCTCCGAGACCACCATGGTCCCGACCACCCCGACCGAGGTCTCCGGCGCCGACGCCAAGAAGGTTCAGCGCCTCATCGACCGTCTTGAGGAGCTCGACGACGTCCAGGATGTTTACAGCACCATGGACATGACCGACGAGGTTATCGCTGCCCTCGAGGAGGAGTAGCGCCCGCACGGGTTAAGCCGTGCATATCTGGGCATAATGAAGCGAGTATGCAAGCCTCGTGGAATAGATGAGCCGGATCCGCGTGCGTAGAGCACCGGACCCGGCTCTTTTATAATGATGCGAACCGTTTTGCATTTCGAGAGCCGAGATTTGAAGGGAGCGCCACGTGCGCGTACTCAAACGAGCCCTAGCGATTGTGTATCTTGCCGCCGCCATCGTGGCGCTGGGTACGCTTGTCTGCCAGTTTTGGGGGCCGTATACGTATCGCTTTATGCTGCTGATGCGCGACCCCATGCCGCGCATTGTCGTGACGGCATGCGGCGGAGTTGTGGCGATTGGCGTGCTGGTAAGCTTCTTCCGCCTGATGTTTGCTCGTCGCGAGCCGTCCTGCGTGCATCCGGCGGGGGAGCGCAATATCGAGGTCACGCTCGCGGCGCTTTCTTCGTGCGCCAGGGCTGCTGCAGAGCGCGACGATCGCGTGATGATCGAGCATGTCGAGGCCCGCGTCCAAGGTTCCGACGATTCGCACGTCCGTTTTAAGGTCGAGGCTATCGCGCTTGACGATAAGGACGTGGCATCTCTGGCTACCGCGATGCAGCAGCGCATCGAGGAAGCTTGCGACACCATGCTCGGCACGCCGGGTACGACCACGCGCGTCCGTTTTTTGCCGTCCAAGACTACCGTCCAGACCGTGGAGGTTTCCGGTGAGTGATACCAATCAAGATAAGACCGCTCGTACGCCGCGCCTGACGATTGACCAGAGCGCCACGCCGGCGAGCGAAACTGTTGATTCCAAAGCAGAGGCAACTGAGTTACAAGACGCGGCGGCCGCGGATTTTGACGAGGCTATGGGTCTCATCAAGGGTACGGGCGCTGCCATCTGGAGCTATGCTGTGCGTCATCCCAACACCACGCTTGGCGCCGTCGCTGGCTTTATCCTCGCCGTGTTGGTGCTCACGCTCGGCCTGTGGGACACACTCGTCATTGCATTCTTCGTGCTGATCGGCGCCGTGATCGGCCAAATTCGCGACGGCGAGAACGGGATCGTCAACTTCTTCGGCCGTCTGTTTAGCGGCCGCTAATATGTATTCGACTGTCGCATCTGCGGCAGGCATAAGGGGGAACCATGGCTTTTAATACGAAGGTCGATGTGGCCGATACCGAGCTCGAGGAGAACGAGGCGGTCGTCGCCGAAGCCGAGGATGTGACGCTCGAGGACGAGGCTCTTGTCGAGGTCGAGTCCGATGAGGATGAGGACGACGAGGAGGCGGACGAGTCCGAGGACTCGCTGACCTATTCCAACGGTGTGATCGAGAAGATCGTTGCCATGGCCACCCGCGAGGTTCCGCACGTTTTGGGCATGAAGGGTAACCTCATGCACTTTGTGCAGGAGCAGTTTGGTGCCGAGAATCTGACCAAGGGCGTGACGGTCGAGGTCACCGATGACAATCGCGTGGTCGTCAACATCTCCGTCATTATCGAGTACGGCGCCTATGCGCCCGCGATCTTCGACGATGTCAAGGCACGTGTCACCGAGCGCCTTGCCGCGATGACTGGCCTTGAGGTGGCGGGCGTCAACCTGCGCATCGAGGACGTCATCACCCCCGAGGAGTACGAGCACCGCACCAGCCAGCACGAGTAACCTTCCAAAAAGGGACAGGTTTGTTTTGGTAGGTTTTATCTGTGAAAACGTTAAACGGCCGACCGCGCAAGCAAAAGCGTGGCCGGCTGTTTTTGTACGCTCCCGATGTAGTCATGCCGCTCGTCTAACTAGGGGTTGCAATCGTCGCGTTCCGCGTTACCCTAATGGGCGCATTGTTTCCAAATTGTTAACGAGGGGTTGCCGTAATGGCCGACGAGCACGAAACAGAAAGCAAGGCATGGGCGATTGAGGCCGCCGCGGCAGAGGCGGCATCGCGTGCTGCCGAGGAGATGCATCGTCCTCCCGTGGTGCCGATGGAGCGCGTGGTCGATCGCACCGATATCGAGCGCGGCGAGCGTGCCGGTCAAAAGCGCAGCCAGGAGCCGGGCTTTCCGCGCTTTTTTGCCGAGCTCAATCTGGGCCTGATTCTTACGGCCTTCGCCATCGTTGCGTTTAAAACCCCTAATCACTTTGCTTTTGGCGGCACCTCGGGCGTGTCGGTCATTCTGTCCACGCTGTTCCCGACCCTGCCCGTCGGCGTCTTTATGTGGATTATTAACGCGGTTCTCGTCGTTTTGGGCTTTATCTTATTGGAGCGCAAGGCAATCCTGTGGAGCGTCTTCGCCTCGTTTGCGCTGTCCGCCTATGTTTCGCTGTTCGAGCTCTTTATTCCGACCGATGTCTCTCTGACGGGTGATATGTGGCTCGACCTGTGCTTTGCCGTTATCTTGCCGGCGCTCGGCAGCGCTATTGTCTTTGACATCGGCGCCTCGACGGGTGGCACGGACATTCTTGCCATGATCCTCAAGCGCCGCACGACGCTCGAGATTGGCCGTGCCCTGCTGCTGGTCGATATCGGCATCGTGACCATCGCGGCCTTTTTGTATGGCCCGCGTGTCGGTCTGTATTGCGTGCTCGGCCTGTTTGCCAAGACGCTTGTGGTCGACAAAGCCATTGAGAGCATTCACCTGCGCAAAGTCTGCACGGTCATTTGTTCCGAGCCCCTTAAGGTCGAGGAGTTTATCGTCAAGCATCTCAACCGCACGGCGACCATCAGCCGCGGCTACGGTGCCTTCTCGGGCAAGTGCGTGACGGTGATCATGAGCGTGCTGAGCCGTCGCGAGGCCGTGCAACTGCGCCGCTATGCGCGCGAAGTCGATCCGGGTGCCTTTATCACGATCGTCGACAGCTCCGAGATCGTCGGCAAGGGCTTCCGCGGAACGAACTAGCACAGACGTATTCAACGAACCGCCTGCTGGCGCCGTGTATCTTGCAAATCGGTCATCTTTGAGTATTTGACCCCACATTGGGCAATAATGATGCTAAAGACATCGTTTGCGATTCAAGTGATTCGTTCAAAATACGAAGGGATGATTCTATGTTCTGCTCGCAGTGTGGCGCCCCCATGGGCGATAACGACAAGTTCTGCGGCGTGTGTGGTGCTCCTAATGCCGGTGCCGCTGGCCCCGCTCCCCAGGGACAGCCTCAGCCCCAGCAGTTTATTCCGCAACCGCCCGTGGCGAATGCGCCAAAGGGCTGTGTGGCTCAGGCGTTCCAAGATATGACTAAGACTCCGGGCGTGCTTCAGCGTGTATGCCAAATCGCGTTTTTGCCGGCGCTGATTTGCGTTGTGTCGGTGCTCGTGTTGTTTATCCCCGTTATTGGCGGCATTGCGGCTGCCATCGGCTTTTTGGCAGCTTGCATTGCGAGCGTGTGCGGTTCCGGCTTCGGTATCGAGTGGGGTCGCGATCTGTCGCTTAAGATCGATGACGGCATGGATCGTCCGCTGATGCGTTCCACGTCGTTTGGTCTCGGAGTCTTTTCGAGCGTTATTTCGGTCGTGCTCGAGGTTATCGCTGCCATTCCCGTTATCGGTGTAGTGCTTTCGCTGGTGGAGGGCGTGGTAATTGGCGCTGCGGGCTCGTATTCTTATTACGGCTCTTATGCGCTCGAGGCTGCGCTGTTCGGTTCGCTCGGCCTGCTTGTCCTGGCGCTAATTGCCTCGGCGATTCTGGGTGTCTTCTTTAAGATGTTCGCCGACATCGCCGTGATGCACTTTGCGGTGACCGGGCGTGTCGAGAGCGCGTTTTCGCTCGATAAGGTCTGGGCGGCGTTTAAGCACAACAAGACCAAGCTGTTTTGCGCTTCGTTCCTTCCCGAGTTTTTGACTGGCCTGGTCGCCAACGTTGTCACATGGATCTTGACGGTTGTCTTTGGCGCCATTGCCTCTGTCGGTATGTATAGCTACTACTATCGTCCTACGGGTATTGAGGCAATTGTTACCGGCGGTGGCGTCACGCTCGCGCTGTTCTTGGTGCTGGTCGCTTTCGTCACCGTATTTCTTACGGTCTTTGGAAAGATGCTCAAGCACCGTGCCGTTGGCTATTGGGCCGCACGCTATGCAAGCGAGTGGGCCGATGAGGATAAGGACGACGTCCTGACTTTTGTATTGCCCTTCGAGAAGAAGTCCGCTCCTTCGGGTTACAGCGCTCCGGATGCCGAGCCCGCACCTGAGTCCGAGCCCGCGCCTGAGCCTGAGCCCGAGCCCCAGCCCGAGCCCGCACCTGAGCCAGCGCCCGAGCCGGCGCCTGCACCCGAGCCGGTGCCTGAGCCTGCGTCGGCGCCCGAGCCAAGCTCCGACGAGGATCATCAGGACGAGTAACCCTGCCGCCTGCCATTTGGGGACGGGGTAGAAATAGTAGAAATAGCGCTTGAAGAATGAGCGGGAGCGGACGTGTCGAAACGTCCGCCCCCGCTTTGACATCGCGATGTGGCTATGACTGCGAGATGCCAGCGAATCGATTACTCGTCGTGCTTCTCCTCACGGCGTGCAGCAGCGCGTGCGTCGTGGATGCCCTTGATCGCGGCATGGCGAGCCGTTCGGGCATCATGGATGGCGTCGCGAGCCTCGGCGGTCGTCGCCTTGGCAGAACGCAACTTGGCGGCCAGATCGGGGTTGGTTTCGGCGACCGCGGTAATCGCGGGGCCGTCGAGCTCCTCTTGCGTGGGCTCGGCCAAAAAGTCGATAGCATACTGGGCGGCCACCATGGAGCCCTTTGCCAGCACGGTCTCGTCGATCTTGTAGAAGCAGGAATGTTGGGCGTACGTGGCGCCAATCCTGGGGTTGCGCGTACCTACAAAGGCGAGCACGCCCGGTACGCGACGCAGGTACTCCGAAAAATCCTCGCCCGAAAGCGTGCCGCGATAATGGCCTTGGCCGGTGGGGCCCAGGCACTTGATTACAGCCTGACGGCAGCGCTCGCTCGAGGCGGCGTCGTTTTCGACCTTGTAGTTGGCGATGGTGTAGTCGGTGAGCTCTGCCTCGGCGCCCAGGGCTGCCGCGGTATGCTCCACGATGCGGCGCATGAGCTCCGGCATTTCCTCGTGGGTCGAATCGCCGTAGGTGCGCACTGTGCCGGCGAGGTAGGCCGTGCCGGCGATAACGTTGCGCGCGGTTCCGCCATGCAGCTCGCCGACGGTGATGACGGCCGGCTCGTAGGGGCTGATCTCGCGCGAAACGATGGTTTGCAGGGCGTTGACGATCTCGGCGGCAACCATAACGGCGTCGTGGCCGCGCTGGGGCATGGCGCCGTGGCACGAGGTGCCGCGGACGTCGATGCGGAACCAGTCGGTATTGGCCATGCGCGGTCCGGGCTCGCAGCTCACGGTGCCGGCATCGACCTCACTCCAGATGTGCGCGGCGTAGGCGCCATCGACGCCGTCGAGCACACCCGTGCCGATCATGAGCTTGGCGCCCTGGCCGTTTTCCTCGCTGGGCTGGAAGACGATGCGGACTTCGCCGTGGATGTCGTCGGTCATATGGCGCAGGATTTGCAGCGTGCCGAGCATCATGGCGATAT
Organism: uncultured Collinsella sp.; assembly: GCA_958405195.1. Classification (GTDB taxonomy): domain Bacteria; phylum Actinomycetota; class Coriobacteriia; order Coriobacteriales; family Coriobacteriaceae; genus Collinsella. The sequence goes on along the minus strand of CATYDM010000001.1, from coordinate 60,106 downwards.
GGCAGTCGTGGCCGCAGGCGTGCATGCAGCCCTCGTTGACGCTGGCGAACTCCTCGCCGGTCTGTTCGGTGACGGGCAGGGCGTCGATGTCGGCGCGCAGCAGGATGCGGCGGCGTGGCGTGCCGTCCTCGCGATAGGCGTCGGGCGCGGTGCCGCGAAGGGTCGCCACAAGGCCCGTCTTGAGCGGACGCTCGTAGGGGATATTCATGGCGTCGAGCTGGTTGGCGATGTCGGAGGTCGTGCGCTCCTCGGCAAGGCTCAGCTCCGGGTGCTTATGGAAGTGCCGGCGCTGCTTGATGATATAGGGTTCAAACTCGGTAGCGATATCTTTGATGGCTGCGGTGACGTCGTCAGCCGCGCGAGCCTCGGTCGCCGCCATAATCTGCTGTGCCTTGGTCTTCGTCATGGTCGATTTGCTCCTTGCTGGGTTGATCGCAAAATCGTACAGGCTCTCTCCAGTATGCCACCTGCCGCTAGGGCTGGTAAAGTTGCCGTTTGCCGCTTGGGGTTTTGTTGCAAGGGCGGGGGAGTACACTCGGGGGTGTTGAATTTCCTGCCAGAGATGGGGATGCCCATGCAACATATCGATCGGATTATCCGCTCCAAGAACGTCTTTACCGCCCAAGACGGCATCGATACCGCCCGCGAGCTGGCGATTGCCATCGCAGGCGACCGTATCGTCGCAGTCGGTGCGCCCGATGACGTGATTGCCGCCGCTCCTGCCGCTACGTCGGTTATCGACTACGGCGAGCAGTTTGTCTGCCCCGGTTTCCATGACGCTCATCTGCACTTCTTCCATACCTCGGTCGGTTCCTCGCCGTACATGCTCATGGATATGGGCACGTCCGAGGCGGCGCTGGTGCAACATGCGCTCGAGTTTTCCCGGGACCTGCCCGACGACGCTTGGGTTGTGACGCAGGGCTGGCGTGATTACCGTTGGGACCCGCCCGAGCATCCTACCAAGGCGTCGCTCGATGCAGCATTCCCCGATCGTCCCTGTGTTATGTATTCGGGCGACGGGCACACGCTGTGGCTCAACAGCCGCGCACTCGATGCACTCGGCGTCACGCGCGACAGCGAGTCACCAGCGGGCGGTAGCTACGACAAGGACGCAAACGGCGAGCTCACGGGTATCGCTCACGAGGCGGCTGCCATGCAGCTGCTGCCGCGCTGCCTTGAGTGGCTGGGCGAAGATCGCATCGCAAGCGCTTACGCCGATCAAATGAGGCGTATGGCCGAGCAGGGCATCACCTCGATATGCGATATGTCGCTCATGCCCATGCCGGGCTGCGATTTTATCCGCGACGACGTCTACGACAAACTGCAGGCAGCCGGCAAGTTGGGCATCCGAGCCCATCTGTTCCCCACGCTGTTGGATGACCAGTCACGCTTGGAAGAGCTGCAGACCCGCTACGCGAACAACGCGCTGCTCTCGGCGCCAGGCTTTAAGCAGTTCTTCGACGGCGTGTCGAGCGAACACACGGCCTATCTCACCGAGCCCTATACCAACCCGCGCTTCCCGGGCGACCAGGGCCGTCTGACAGTTCCTGCCGAGCGCATGCGTAAGCTGGTTCTGGCGGCCGCGGAGCGCGGCCACACCGTGCGCATCCACGTCATCGGCGACGGTGCCATCCATGCCGCGCTCGATATCTTTGAGGAGGCCGCCGAACTGTACGGACTGCCCCAGCACGGTCATAACACGCTCGAGCATCTGGAGAACCTCCTGCCCGAGGACATCGACCGCCTGCGCAAGCTCAACGTGGTCGCCTCGAGCCAGCCTTGTCATATCACGCTCGACCCGGGTGGCCCGGAGCGCGACCTGGGCTTGGAGCGCAGCCGCATCATGTGGCCGTTTGCGACCTATAAACAGCGCGGCATTCGCCAAGCCTTCGGCACTGACAGCCCTATCACGCCCGTTACCAGCATGAACGTGCTCTACACGGCTATCACGCGCCAGGACCCCAAAAGCCACTGGCCCGAGGGCGGCTGGTTGCCGAGCGAGCGCATCGATGCAGCAACAGCCCTGCGCAACTACACCCTGGGCAGCGCCTATGCGGCAGGCGACGAGCAAAACCTCGGCAGCTTGGAGCCAGGCAAATACGCCGACCTGGTAGTCCTGGACCAAAACCCGCTCACCATTGACCCCCAAGACCTCCAGGCCACCAAGGTTCAGGCCACCTACCTGGCAGGTAACTTGATTTACGAGCGCTAAGTATTCATGCCGTACCGTTAAGCGCGGCTCGGGCAGCCTATTTTGGGATAGCGCTCGAGCCGCGTTTGCGTTTTGGTGGGGATCCGCCATGAGCGTCCCTGCTCTGTTGGATTTGGGTGCGGGGCGGAGGTGCTGCTGCCCCGCGCTCAATTTGGACACCAGCAATGCTATCTCTTGGTGTTTTGCATACTTCCCATTACAGATCGCATAAAAAGGCTGGGATGTCCTTTCTGATCCTGATGTACCCCCGCCCGTGCCGTGCAAAAAACGGAGTATTCAGCACCACGAGCTCTGCCGGTGCCGCTGCGGCTGAGTAACGTTGCGGAGATTGACGTCATTTTGGGGTCCGGCGCGGCGCGAAGCATGCCTTTTTGTCCTGGCGGGGTTTGCCTGCCGACTCAAATCGCCGGTCGAAGGCGTCCTTGGGACCAATATGGTGTGTCCGGCGTGTATGCAGCCGTCCTGGCTTGCTGAATACTCCCAAAAATGCACGGCGCTCCCCAGGGGACCCGTGCGCGCAGCGAAAACCATACCCACGTTCCTATCCGCATCGCCATTTTGCTGCACTGACTTTTCTGAATGTCGGGCCCGAATTAGTTAACCTGCCTCCCGTGTGGCTCCGGAGGGGCGGGGCATAAGGTTTATCGCGAGTTCCGCACGAGCCGAAGGCCACTTAATGTGGCCTTCGTGCGAGCAGGACTGCCCGAGCAGGAAACCTTATGCCCCGCCCCTCCGGAGCCACACGGGAGGCATCGCTAAGTTATCCCCCGGCATTCAGAAAATCTAAGTGCCAAAAAATAAGATTTTTTGACTTCGTGTTGTATAACCCGCCATTCGTGGGTACCATTCAACGCGTACGCAAACAAAAAGGGTTAATTCGCGTGGTATAACCGCGCGGCCCAAAAAGGAGGAGACAAGCATGTCGTCTTTGAAGCCGCTTGCAGATCGTGTTCTGGTCAAGCCCGACGAGGCCGAGCAGAAGACCGCTTCTGGTCTGTACATCGCCAGCAACGCTCAGGAGAAGCCGCAGCGCGGCACCATCGTTGCCGTGGGCGCCGGCAAGGTCAACGACAAGGGTGAGCGCATCCCCATGGACGTCAAGGTCGGCGACGTTGTCATCTACGGTAAGTTCGGTGGCAACGAGGTCAAGGTCGACGGCGAGAAGTATCTGCTGATGCGCGCCGACGACATCTACGCTGTCGTCGAGGCCTAGTCTCGTCAGAATCTCTGATTCGTCTTTGAACGCGCCCACCGCATAGGACTCGGAAGCGGCGACGCGAGTCACATTTCTTTTGGAGGATTACCTACCATGGCAAAGAACATTACGTTCAACACCGATGCCCGCGCTAAACTTGCCAAGGGCGTCAACACTTTGGCCGACGCCGTTACCGTCACCATGGGCCCCAAGGGTCGCTACGTTGCGCTGCAGCGCACGTTCGGTGCTCCGACCATCACCAACGACGGCGTTTCCGTCGCCAAGGAGATTGAGCTCGAGGACAACATCGAGAACATGGGTGCCCAGCTGGTGAAGGAGGTCGCCACCAAGACCAACGACACCGTGGGTGACGGCACCACCACCGCAACCCTGCTCGCTCAGGCCATCGTCAACGACGGTCTGCGCAACGTCGCCGCTGGCGCCAACCCGCTGGCCATCCGTCGCGGCATCGACAAGGCCGTCAACGCCGCCGTCGCCGAGATGAAGAAGCAGGCCAAGCCGGTCGAGACCAAGGAGCAGATCGCTTCCGTCGGTACCATCTCCGCCGGTGACCCCGAGGTCGGCGAGAAGATCGCCGAGGCCATGGAGGTCGTGGGCAAGGACGGCGTCATCACCGTCGAGGATTCCCAGACGTTCGACATCACCATCGACACCGTCGAGGGCATGCAGTTCGACAAGGGCTATGTCTCCGCTTACTTCGTCACGGATAACGACCGCATGGAGGCCGTGATGAAGGATCCGTACATCCTCATCACCGACCAGAAGATTTCCAGCGTTCAAGACATCATGCCCGTTCTCGAGGCTGTCCAGCGCGCTGGCCGTGGCCTGCTCATCATCGCTGAGGACATCGACGGCGAGGCTCTGCCTACCCTGGTCCTCAACAAGATCCGTGGCGCCCTCAACGTCTGCGCCGTCAAGGCCCCGGGCTACGGCGATCGCCGCAAGCGCATCCTCGAGGACATCGCCGTCCTCACCGGTGGCCAGGCTGCCCTGGACGAGCTGGGCGTGAAGGTCGCTGACATCACCGCCGATATGCTCGGTACCGCTAAGTCCGTCACCATCTCCAAGGACAACACCGTCGTCGTCGGTGGCGCTGGTTCCAAGGAGGCCATCGACGCTCGTATCGCTCAGATCAAGGGTGAGATGGAGAACACCACCTCTGACTTCGACCGCGAGAAGCTCCAGGAGCGCCTGGCCAAGCTCTCCGGTGGCGTTGCCGTCATCAAGGTCGGCGCTGCTACCGAGTCCGAGCTCAAGGAGATCAAGCACCGCGTCGAGGACGCCCTGCAGGCTACCCGCGCTGCTGTCGAGGAGGGCATCGTCGCCGGCGGTGGCGTCGCCTTCATGGACGCTGCTCCTGCGCTCGACGCTGTCGAGATCGACGACCCCGAGGAGAAGATCGGCGTCGACATCGTCAAGAAGGCTCTGACCGCTCCGGTCGCTACCATCGCCAAGAACGCTGGCTTTGAGGGCGCTGTCGTGGTCGACAAGGTTGCCGAGCTGCCCGCCGGCCAGGGTCTCAACTCTGCCAACGGCGAGTGGGGCGACATGATCGAGATGGGCGTCCTCGACCCCGTCAAGGTCAGCCGCGTCACCCTTCAGAACGCTGCTTCTGTCGCCAGCCTGATCCTCATCACCGAGGCTACCGTCTCCGATGTGCCCAAGAACACTCAGCTTGAGGACGCTATCGCTGCTGCTACCGCTGGTCAGCAGGGCGGCGGTATGTACTAAGGCCGACAAGGTCTAGAACTTCCCACCGGGAATCCGGGGGCGTGACGGGGTTTCTCTCCGGAACGTCCTCGGATCCCCTGCGTTTACGGCCTTGAGGTCGGCGTGGGCGGAGGACGTGGTTGTTGGGGATACATGTCCCGGTTGCTGTTTCGCGCTTTGCGCGAAAGGCGCGCTACTTTGGGATGGGTGGGGAACGTGGTTGTTGCGGCAGCTGATCCCCACCATAAATTACCCTCGGCATACTTGCGCGAACGATTGCTCGTGCTACACTTGCAATTGCTGTTTCAGGGCGGGGTGGAATTCCCCACTGGCGGTAAATCGGGCGGTGCCAAAGGGGTGCCGTGGCACAGGCGAGGTGCCTGCGACCGAGCCGATGAGTCCGCGACCCGTGCGTGTGTTGGTTCGCATGCCGGCTGAACTGGTGAGATCCCAGTACCAACGGTTAGAGTCCGGATGAAAGAGGCAGGTGATCTTATGTCTGAACAGTCGCAGCATATCCATTTTGAGAACACGAATAGGTGGAGCACCAAACAGCTCGTTACCATGGCGTTGATGTGCGCCTTGGGTGCCCTGTTTATGTACGTGCAGCTGCCTATCCTTCCTTCGGCGCCGTTTTTGACGTATGACCCGTCGCTGGTGCCGGCGATGGTGTGCGGGTTTGCGTATGGTCCCGGCGCCGGTACCGCTGTTGCCGCTATGGCGATCGTTATCCATGCGCTCACTACGGGTGACTGGGTCGGCGCGCTTATGAACCTGGTTGCCACACTGGGCTACATTCTGCCCGCGGCTATCGTCTACCAGAAAATGCATACCTATAAGGGTGCCGTGATTGGCCTGGTGCTCGGCGTCATTGCCGCTACGGCGCTGTCTATGGTCGCAAACCTTACCATTGGCGTTTGGTTCTGGTATGGCTCGGTCGATGCGATCGCCCCGCTCATGATTCCTGCCGTACTGCCGTTCAACCTTATCAAGACCGTGCTTAACTCGGTGTTGACGCTGGTGGTGTATAAAGCAGTCTCCAACCTCATCACGCCTAAAAAGGACCAGGTCAAAGGCCGCGCATGATTGAGTGTCGGGGCGTTTCCTTTAGCTATGACGGTGCCGCCCAGGCGCTTGACGGCATCGATCTGAGCATTAAGGACGGCGAGTTTTTCTGCATCCTCGGTGGCAATGGGTCGGGTAAGTCGACGTTTGCCAAGCATCTGAATGCGCTGCTGCAGCCCGATGCGGGCACGGTACGCATCAACGGCATGGATGCGTCCGACCCCGAGCTGGTCTACGACATTCGTTCGACCGCGGGCATGGTATTCCAGAATCCCGACGACCAGCTGGTGGCAACGCTTGTCGAAGATGACGTTGCGTTTGGTCCCGAAAACCTTGGCGTGCCATCGGCGCAAATTGCGCAGCGCGTACGCGAGGCGCTGAAGGGTGTGGGCCTGGTGGGCTTTGAGCGCCACGAGACCCATGCGCTCTCGGGCGGCCAAAAGCAGCGCGTGGCGCTTGCCGGCGTGCTCGCCATGAAACCGCGCGTGCTCGTATTGGACGAGGCTTCCTCGATGCTCGATCCGCGTGGGCGCAAGGGCCTCATGAAGGCTTGCCGCGCGTTGCACGCTCGCGGCATGACCATCGTGATGATTACGCACTTTATGGAAGAGGCCGCCGAGGCCGATCGTGTCGCGGTGTTTCGGGCGGGGCGCGTTGCCATGCTCGGTAAGCCCGAGGAAATCTTGACGCGGGCAGACGAACTTGCGCAGCTCAACCTGGATATGCCGGCGTCGTGCTGTCTGGGCTGGTCGCTTCGTGCGAGGGGCGTGCCCGTTTGCGCACAGGTGCGTGAGGCGGATATGGTCGCCGAGATTGCGCAGGCTTATGCCGAGCGAAGTGGGGCAGACACCGCGGGACAGTCTTCCGCATCCCAGTTGGAAATCGCTGACGGCACTGTTCCGGTAGACAACGAGGACAACGCGTCGGAGCCCGTCATCGAACTATCCCATGTTTCGTACAGTTATTCGCTCAGTCCGCGCGAGCGCCACCGCTGGCACAAGCGCTCGGCCACTGCGGGCAAATCGAACAAACAGGCTCTCTGGGGAAACGACCCCAGCAGCCCGTGGGCACTGCGCGATGTATCGCTGACGGTGCGTCGCGGCGAGTTCCTGGGCTTGGCAGGTCATACCGGTTCGGGTAAGTCGACGCTGGTCCAGCATCTCAACGGTTTGATTCGCCCCCAGGAGGGAAGCGTTTGCGCGCTGGGGCTCGATCTGTCAAACAAGAAAGACGCCGCCGCGGTTAAGGCCAAGGTCGGCGTGGTGTTTCAATATCCTGAGCGTCAGCTGTTTGCCGAAACCGTGGCGCAGGACGTGGCGTTTGGTCCGCATAACCTTGGCTTGCCGCAAGATGAAGTCGACCGTCGTGTCGAGTCATCGCTCTCACGCGTGGGCCTCGACCTTTCCACGGTCGGCGACAAGAGCCCCTTTGAGCTTTCGGGCGGTCAGCAACGGCGCGTGGCATTCGCCGGCGTGCTCGCCATGGAGCCCGAGGTCCTGGTGCTCGATGAACCCATGGCGGGGCTCGATCCGGCTGCGCGCAGGGATTTCCTAGGGCTCATCGGTCGACTCCATCGCGAGGGCCTGACCGTTGTCATGGTTTCGCACAGTATGGATGACCTGGCCAATTGCTGCGACCGCATCGTTGTGATGAACGAAGGCGCGGTGTTTGCCGAGGGAGTCCCCGCACAGGTGTTTGCACATGCCGACGAGCTCAAATCGATCGGTTTGGGCGTTCCTGCCGCGCAGCGCATGGCGCTGGCGCTTACGGAGGCGGGCGTGCCGCTGCACTTTGACGGCCTCTATACGGTTGAGTCGTTGGCAGGCGAGTTGGCGGACCTGCTAATCGGTTGCTCGGACGGTCCTTCTAACGTCGCGGACATTGCTAAATCCAAGACGGTCGCGCGAGAGGAGGGCTGCTGATGGAGGCGTTTTCGTTTGGCAGTTACTATCCCGGCGATAGTGCAATCCACCGCCTGGACCCGCGAACCAAGTTGCTCTTGGGCTTTGTGTTTCTGATCACGACACTCACGGTCAGTGGCTTCCGCGGACTGGCCCCGGTCGCAATTATCGTTGTGCTGACCTATGCCGTGTCTCGGGTGCCGGTTCGTCGTGTTCTGTCGTCGATGGCGCCGCTGCTGGCAATCGTCGTCGTGGTCGCGGTGCTCAACTTGTTTACCGATCAGAGTGGGCGCATCCTGTGGCAGCTCGGCTTTCTGCAGATAAGCGAGGGCTCACTGCGTTCTGCCGCCTTTATGGCGTGCCGCCTGACGTTGATGATGGCCGGCATGAGCGCTATCACGCTCACCACGCCGACGCTCGACCTCACCGCGGGCTTTGAGCGCCTGCTCGCACCGTTTGCGCGTGTGGGACTTCCTGCGCACGAGCTCGGCATGATCATGGGTATCGCGCTGCGCTTTATGCCGCAGTTTGCCACTGAGATGAAACAGACGGCCGATGCGCAGGCGAGCCGCGGTGCGCGCGTGACGGGAGGCCCGCTCGGCGGCGTGCGTATGCTCGGCAGTGTGGCGATTCCGCTGTTCACGGGCGTGTTCCGCCATGCCGAGACGCTGTCTGCTGCCATGGATGCACGCTGCTATCATGGCGAGCAGGGCCGCACGCGCCTGCATGCGCTTGCATTTCGCCGCGGGGATGCGCTGGCTGCGGTGGTGACAGCGCTGCTGCTCGCGTGTGTCATCGTCATCAACCTTCAACTTGTTTAGGCGCGATTCGAGCGCAAGAAAGGGGTCCCTATGACCGACAACGACCGCACGGCTCAGCTTGAGCTCGCCTGTTCGTATCTCAGGCGCATTCCGGCGTGGTATCTGGCCACGACCGATGTAGCCGACGGGCATCAGCCTCGCGTGAGACCGTTTTCGTTTGCCATGGTCGATGACGGTAAACTGTGGTTTTGTACGTCGCGCGACAAAGATGTGTGGGCGGAGCTGAGCGCGAATCCCAAGTTTGAGCTCTCGGGCTGGAAGCCGGGGGAATGTTGGATCGTATTGACCGGCGAAGCCGCACTTGAGGACGACGCAGTTGCGAGCGACAAGGTGCGTCAAGCGGGTTTTAAGCACATGGTGGGCATTGGCGAGGAACACGAGAGTGCCAACGACGGCCGCCTTGCTTTCTTTTCGGTCCGCAACATTGCCGCGCGCTTCTGTGATATCGACGGCAGCGAGGAGCGCCTGGAGCTCTAGCTCGCACAAACCGGGCTCCCAAACTAGCTAGTACAGGAGGAAACGTGGACGGATTGAATACGGTGTTGGAGTATCTGACGTCGGTGCCGGCATGGTATTTGGCGACGAGCGTTGACGGACAGCCTCATGTGCGTCCGTTTTCGTTTGCGCAGATCCAGGATGGCAAGCTGTGGTTTGTAACAGCGCGCACCAAAGATGTGTGGCAAGAGCTGCTGCAAAACCAGCGCTTTGAGGCCACGAGTTGGTGGCCGGGCCATGGCTGGCTCATCTTGCGCGGGCGTGCCGGCTTGGATGACCGGGCTTTAGACGAAATGCGCGAAGCCGGGTGGAAGCATCTAGAGCACCTGGGCGAGCACTATGAGGGGCCTAACGACCCCACGCTCGTCTTCTTTAGCGTCGAGGATCCCGAGGCTTTTATCTGCAATCACGACGAATGGGTGCCGGTCGAGCTCTAGCCAGCTGGCTCATCCTAACAACTTGGTTTTCGCATGGGCGGGCCCCGTATTGCCCGGCGCCGTTAGGAGCGCCGGTCAATACGGGGCCCGCTCCATTTGTCAATTCCTTCAAGCGAATGTGTCGGGAATGTTTCAATGCATGAATATGCAAGCCATTTACGTGTTCATGCATCTTTTGGTGCTAAAGTTTCAACCCACTTCATAACGACCGCTGCGAAATGCGCATCGGTGCATAAATCGCAGACAAGGAGTCTGATATGTCTTTGAAGGTTGGAATCGTCGGCGCGGCTGGATATGCCGGCGCCGAACTCATTCGCCTCGTGCTTGGCCATCCCGAGTTTGAACTTGTTGCCATTACGTCCAACGCCGATGCCGGCCAGCCGCTGTCCGCGGTGTATCCGAGCTTTGCTGGCGTGAGCGATCTGGTTTTCACCACGCATGACGCCCCCGAGCTCAAGAGCTGCGATGCGGTTTTTCTTGCCGTGCCGCACACGGCTGCCATGGCACAGGTGCCCGCGCTGCTTGCCGCGGGCGTTTCCTGCTTTGATCTTTCGGCCGATTACCGTCTGAGCGACGCGTCCGTCTTTGAGGCATGGTATGCCGCTGAGCACACGAGCCCCGAGTTGCTCAAGACCCGCGCTTTTGGCCTGCCCGAGCTGTTCTGTCAGGACTTAGAGACTGCTGCTTCCAGCCATGCCGCCGGAAAGCCCGTGTTGGTCGCCTGCGCCGGCTGCTATCCCACCGCAACGAGCCTTGCAGCCGCTCCTGCCGTGCGTGCGGGCTGGGTGGCCGAGAGCGGTCCCGTGATCGTTGACGCTATCAGCGGCGTGACGGGTGCCGGCAAGTCCTGTAACGCCCGCACCCATTTTTGCAGCGCGGACGAGAACCTGGAAGCCTATGGCGTGGGCAAGCATCGTCATACGCCCGAGATCGAGCAGATACTCGGCCTGGCCGACCGCATCGTCTTCACCCCGCACTTGGCACCGCTCAAGCGCGGCCTGCTTTCCACGGTGACGATGCCGCTCGCGCCGCAGGCTCTCGACGCGCTGGTTCTTGAGGATGTCGTCGACCATTACAAGAAGTTTTACGCCGGTCGCACCTTTGTGCGCGTGCTCGATGCCGGCCAGCAGCCCAAGACGGCTTCGGTCGTCGGTACCAATGCCGCCCAGATTGGCCTTGCGCTCAACAAGCGTGCAGGCGTGCTGGTGGCGACGGGCGCCATCGACAATTTGTGCAAGGGTGCTGCGGGCCAGGCGGTCCAGTGCGCCAACATCGTTTTTGGCTTTGACGAGCGACGAGGCTTGCTCACAGTGGCGTGCCCGGTGTAGCACATTCGATTGTTAGCGATTTGGTAGTCGGGTATCGAGTTGGGCGCCACTTTTAAGCTGGTCTAGTAGTTGCGACCGGTATGGCGTGCCAGCCGATGCCCGCTTTTTTGTTTGATATAAGGAGTCGTAGGGACGATGAACACCGACCTGATTGATATCAAGATTCGCGCCGTCGAGGGCGGCGTTACGGCGGCTGCCGGCTTTAAGGCCGCAGGCATCCATGCGGGATTCCGGAAGAATCCCGAGCGCTTGGACTATGCGCTCGTCGTGCCTGATAAACCCTGTCCCGGCGCCGGCGTGTTTACGACCAACCGCTTTTGTGCGGCGCCCGTGCAGGTGAGCCGTGCCAACCTGGGCGGTGCGGACAAGGGCTATGGCATTATCGCCGGTGTTTCAATCAACTCCGGCAATGCGAATGCCGCCACGGGCGAGACCGGCCTAGCCTGTGCGCGCGAGACATGCAACATCGCGTCGCAGGTCATCGGCTGCGAGCCCCAGCAGATTCTGGTTGCCTCCACGGGCGTGATTGGCCAGATTCTGCCGATCGACACGTTTGAGACAGCCGTTCCGTCCGCATACGAGGCACTTTCTGCCCATGGCGGTGCCGATGCAGCCCGTGCCATTATGACGACCGATACACACTCCAAGGAGTATGCCGTTCGCTATCGCAGTGAGGCCGCGGGCCATGCGGGCAACGCTTATACGGTGGGCGGCATGTGCAAGGGCTCGGGCATGATCATGCCCAACATGGCCACCATGATCGCAGTTATCACTACCGATGCCCCCGTCGAGCCGGCGGCGCTCCACGCCCTGTTGCTCTCCACCGTCAAGCAGACCTTCAACAAGGTAACGGTCGATTCCGACACCTCGACCAACGACACCTGCATCATGCTTGCCTCCGGCGCCGCTGCCGCAGATGCCGAGCCTGTCGTCGAGGGTTCCGATGCCTTTGACGAGTTGGCATTTGCCGTGCACGAGGTGTGCGAGAGCCTGGCGCGCAACATCGCCGCCGACGGCGAGGGCGCATCCAAGCTTGTTACGGTCAACGTTACCGGCGCCGTGAACGACGAGGAGGCCGATATCGCCGCCCGCGCCGTTGCCAACTCGCCGCTCGTTAAGACCTGCATCGCCGGCCACGACTGCAACTGGGGCCGTGTTGCTATGGCGCTTGGCAAGTGCGGCGTGAAGTTTAATCAGGAAGACGTTTCCATCGACATGATGGGCATGCCTGTCTGTCGCGGCGGTCTGACTGTTCCCTTTGATGAGGACGAGGCTCTACGACGTTTCGAGGCGCCCGAGATCGTGATCTCGGCCGACCTGGGCGCAGGCGACGCGGCAACGACCGTGTGGACCTGCGACCTCACGCATGAGTACATCTCCATCAACGGCGACTACCGTTCCTAGATTCCGGGCACGCTGCGCATCTTGCCGCGATTGCGGACAGCGGAGCACGGCGCGATAACGATACGAAAGACGAGGCAGATTATGAAATTCGCACGCGATTGTCGTTCGAGCGAATCCAACGAAGCAACCGCGCAGCTGCTGTTCGAAGCGCTGCCGTGGATTAAGAACCTGACCGGCAAGACGGTTGTTATCAAATATGGCGGAGCCGCCATGGTTGATGAGCAGCTGCGCCGCGACGTGATGAGCGATATCGTTTTGCTCAAGATCATCGGTATGCGCCCCGTCATCGTGCATGGCGGCGGCAAGGCTATCAACGAGGCGCTGAGCCATTACGATATTCCCGTCGAGTTTAAGAACGGCCAGCGCGTGACCACGCCGGCGACTATGGATATCGTGCGCGAGGTGCTGGGCGGCAAGGTTAACCAGGAGCTGGTTGCTGCCATCAACCACCACGGCAACCTGGCCGTGGGCGTGTCGGGCAGCGATGCCGGCACGCTCATCGCCGAGCCGCTCGACCCCGAGCTCGGTCGCGTGGGCAAAGTGACGCACGTCAACACCGACTATATCGAGCGTTTGCTCGATAGCGAGTACATCCCCGTCATCGCCACGGTCGCGGCGGGGGAGGACGGCGGCTTCTATAACATCAACGCCGATACCGCCGCCGGTGCTGTCGCGGCGGCGCTCCACGCGCATAAGGCGATCTTTTTGACCGACGTCGATGGCCTGTATAAGGACTTTAGCGACAAGGATTCGCTCATCTCCAACCTAACGCTCGACGAGGTTAATGAGATGCTCTATGGGGGCGAGGTCGACAAGGGCATGATTCCCAAGCTACGCGCCGCTGTCGATGCGCTTGCCGCCGGTGTGTTTCGCGCGCACATCATCAACGGCACCACACCGCATTCGCTGCTCTTGGAGCTGCTGACCGATGCCGGCGTCGGCACCGTGATTCATTCCACCGAGACGGCCTATGAGTTCGATACGCACCCGCACCCGCTTTCGACGTTTGCGGCACGCCTGACCGAGAACCTCGACGAGGTCGAGAAACTCCAGACGGTTTAACGTCCTGGCACCGCATCCTTACACCCATAGCCCGCGCCGCCCGGCGCTCGACGAAAGGCATCCCATGTCACTTGCTGCTCAACAATCGCTCGAATCCCACTACGTTATGCATACCTTTGGCCGCTCGCCGGTTGAGTTTGTCGAAGGTCACGGTATGAAGCTCATCGGTGACGATGGTCGTGAGTATCTCGACTTTCTCGCTGGTATTGGCGTGTGTAGCCTAGGCCACGGTAATCCTGCAGTGCTTTCGGCGCTCGAGGCTCAGACCAAAAAGCTTCTGCATGTGTCTAACTACTTCTACATCGAGCAGCGTGGCCAGGTCGCGGCGCTGCTGTCCAAGCTCGCTAACGACGACGTGGACAGTGCACGTGTGATTGCCGATGCCATTACTGCCGGCGATGAGACCACGGCAGCTGCGCTCGGCGCTCCGACGGCGGGCGAGCAGGTATGGGAGACGTTCTTTGCCAACTCTGGCGCCGAGGCCAATGAGGGTTCGATGAAGCTCGCGCGCCTGTACGCCAAGCGTGCCGGTAACGGTGGCAACACCATCGTGTGCATGCGCGGCGGCTTCCACGGCCGTACGCTCGAGACCATTGCCGCCACCATGCAGGATTGGCTGCAGGACAGCTTCCGCCCGCTGCCGGGTGGCTTTGTGGCCTGCACGCCCAACGATGTCGATGAACTGCGTGCGATCTTTAAGCAGCTGGGCAGTGAAATTTGCGCCGTGATGCTCGAGCCGATCCAAGGTGAGAGTGGCGTGCACCCTATGACCGAGGAGTTTATGGCGGCAGCGCGCGACCTGGCACACGAAGTGGGCGCCGTGCTTATCGCCGACGAGGTCCAGTGCGGTATCTTCCGCACGGGTAAGCCGTTTGCGTTCCAGACTTATGGCGTGGAGCCTGACATTATGAGCCTTGCCAAGGGCATTGCTGATGGCGTGCCCATGGGCGCCGTGGTGGCAAAGAAGGAGATTGCCGACGTGTTTAAGCCGGGCGACCACGGCTCGACCTTTGGCGGTAGCTGCTTGGCCGTCGCGGCGTGCGCCGCGACGCTTTCCGCGCTTGTGCACGGCGACTACGCTGAGCATGCCGCCAAGGTGGGCGCCTATATGGAGCAGGCGCTGGCTAAGCTTCCGCATGTGGTAGAGGTGCGTGGCCGTGGCCTGATGCTCGGCTGCGATTTGGATGATGCCGCGGGCGACGCGCATGATATTGTTGCCCGCGCGCTGGCTGCCGGTGCCGTGATTAACGCTACGGGTGCCCATACGCTGCGTTTCTTGCCGCCGCTCGTCTGCGAGGAAGCCGACGTGGACAGTCTGATCGAGATACTGTCGGGTGTTTTGGGCTAGCGCGGCGCAATAACTCAATTTGGACCGGGTTCCAGACTGCGGACGTGCCCTATGCGGCATGATTCAGCGGTCTGGAACCCGTTTTGCCTTAGATTTGCTAAGGCAGGGAGACCTGCTGGTCAAAAAACATCAAATATGAGTACTGTTACAGATTTGGTAGCAGCAATTTTGGACTAATAAGGCCAGATGGCAAGTCGAAATGGCGATGAATACACGATTTTGATCTGACTGTTAGTCCTTATAATGGACATATGTTGCGTAACCTAAGCAAACACTATCTGTTTATATGTTGCAAGCAAAGTAGCAGTACTCATTTTTGCCATTTTTTGACCACGGCCTTTGTGACAGACGTGCTGGCGGGTTCGAATCCCATGCGCTGGGCATGAAAAAGGAAAGGCCTCCATCGCTGGAGGCCTATCAAATCAGTGGTGGGCGATGAGGGATGTCCGCGTGCGGCTCCGCCGCCCGCATCCGCTTCGTCGCTTCGCTCCTCGCGTGCTGCGCTGGAAAACGCTTCGCGTTTCCTCAGCTTCGCACCCTGTCGGGTTCGAATCCCTCTGCGATGGGCCTGAAAAAAAGAAAGGCCTCCATCGCTGGAGGCCTAACAATTCAGTGGTGGGCGATGAGGGATGTCGCGTGCGGCTGGCGCCGCCCGCATCCGCTTCGGGCCTACGGCCCTCGCGTGCTGCGCTGGAAAACGCTTCGCGTTTCCTCAGCTCCGCACCCTGTCAGGTTCGAATCCCATGAAATGGGCCCAAACAAAAACGGCCCCCTTTCGAGGACCGTTTCCAATTCAGTGGTGGGCGATGAGGGATTCGAACCCCCAGCCTTGTGCGTGTAAAGCACCTGCGCTAACCGTTGCGCCAATCGCCCGTGCGGAGAGAGTATAGCAAAACAATCGCCTCATTCATCTCATATCCATTAAAGGTAACCGGCGCGTGTCACAGCGGAGCTGATTCAGTTGAGATTGCCTGAACATTCCGCCCCTCTTTACGCCCTCGGGTATACTCAAAAGCTACTGATTCGATTTGATGCCCAGCAACAGCAGAGGGGATAGTATATGTGCGGTTTTGTCGGTTTTGTCGGTGGGACGGATAACCAATCCGAGGTGCTCACCAAGATGATGGACCGCATAGTCCATCGCGGTCCCGACATGGGCGGTCAGTTTATCGACGGCCGCGTTGCCCTGGGCTTCCGCCGCCTGTCGATCCTCGACCTGACCGAGGCTGGCGCCCAACCCATGGCCAACGAGGACGGTAGCGTCGTCATTGTCTTCAACGGCGAGATCTACAACTTCCAAGAACTCCGTTCCGAGCTCGAGGCCAAGGGCTACAAGTTTCACTGCGGCGCCGACACCGAGAGCCTCCTGCACGGCTACGAGGAGTGGGGCGAGGCCGTCCTCGATCGCCTGCGCGGTATGTACGCCTTCGTCATCTGGGACAAAAAGAAGAACAAGCTTTTTGGCGCCCGCGACATCTTTGGCATCAAGCCGCTTTACTACTATCCCATGGCCGATGCGGGCGACGGCGCTCCGGGCGTGCTCTTTGGTTCCGAGATCAAGAGCTTCCTGGACTACCCGCACTTCCACAAGGCGGTCAACAAAAAGGCTCTGCGTCCGTACATGACGCTGCAGTATTCGGCAACCGAGGAGACCTTCTTCGAGGGTGTCTACAAGCTGCCGCCGGCGCACTACTTTACCGTCGATATCCCGACCGGCAAGATGAACATCGAGCGCTACTGGGATTGCGATTACTCTGCCGTCGAGAAGCCGTTCGAAGAGTATGTCGATGAGCTGGACGAGGTCGTGCACGAGAGTGTCGAGGCCCATCGCATCGCCGACGTCAAGGTCGCGTCGTTCCTCTCCGGTGGCGTCGACTCCAGCTACATCGCCGCTTGCCTCATGCCCGACAAGACCTTCTCGGTGGGCTTTGACTACAAGAACTTCAACGAGACCAACTACGCCAAGGAGCTTTCCGATAAGCTCGGCGTCGAAAACGTTCGCAAGATGATTACCGCCGACGAGTTCTTCGGTGCGCTCGAGGACATCCAGTATCACATGGACGAACCGCAGTCCAACCTGTCTTCCGTGCCGCTGTGGTTCTTGGCCGAGATGGCCCGCAAGGACGTCACCGTGGTGCTTTCGGGCGAAGGCGCCGACGAACTCTTTGGCGGCTACGCCTACTACGAGGATACGGTCCCGGTGCGCAAGTACAAAAAGATGGTGCCGCTGCCCATCCGTCGCGCGCTCGGTAACCTGGCGCTGCATATGCCGTACTTCAAGGGACATAACTTCCTGGTCAAGGGTGCCGAGATCCCCGAGAAGTCGTTCCTGGGACAGGCTCTGGTATGGCCGGAGCGCGAGGTCGACGGCGTGCTCAAGCCCGAGTACAACACCGGCGACGGCGCCTTCGAGCTCGCTGCACCCATCTACGCACGCGTGAAGGGTCAGCCCGAACTGGTCAAGAAGCAGTACCTGGACATGAACATGTGGCTCCCGGGCGACATTCTGCTCAAGGCCGACAAGATGTGCATGGCGCACTCGCTGGAGCTGCGCGTGCCCTTCCTGGACCGCAAAGTCATGGAGTTCGCCGAGCACATTCCCGACCGCTACCGCATCAACGAGAACGGCAACAAACAGGTACTCCGCCACGCTGCCAACAAGTCGCTGCCCGATGAGTGGGCCACCCGTCCCAAGGTGGGCTTCCCGGTGCCGATTGTCTACTGGCTGCGCGAGCAAAAGTGGTACGACTATGTCAAGGAGTACTTCACCGCGCCGTGGGCAAGTGAGTTCTTCAATACCGACGAGCTCATGCACCTGCTCGATCTGCACTTTGCGGGCAAGGGCGATTTCCAGCGCAAGATCTATACGCCGCTCGTGTTCCTGGTGTGGTACAAGCGCTTCTTTATCGACGAGGACCAGCCCGCTGTTCAGGCTGCCTAGCCTCGGCTTACGAACGCCTGCGCGTAACGGCTCCTCCGGGAGCCGTTTTTGCGTGGGTGCGTTTCAGTTACTATAAAAGCCGTCCCTGCCAAATGGCTGAGAAAGGTGAAAGATGCACCATTCGGATTCCGCGACCGTGACCACGGTCGATACGCTTGCCAAGCTTCTCGATGTGTGCGGCGAGCTGCGCGCATCAGAGCAGGTTGACGAGCGCGCCGTGACCGGCTGCTCGTTTGATTCGCGCGCGGTCTCGGCAGGTGACGTATTCTTTTGCAAAGGTGCTGCCTTTAAGCCCGCGTTTTTGAGCATGGCGCTCGATGCGGGCGCCGTCGCATTTGTGTGCGAGGAGTCGCTGGTCGAGTCTCTGGAGCCGCTGGCGCAGGAGAGCGGTGCTGCGATGCTGGTTGTTGATAGTGTTCGCACGGCCATGGCCCTGTTGCCGCCGGAGGTCTACGACCGTCCTGACCACGACGTCAAGATCGTGGGCATCACCGGCACCAAGGGAAAGACCACGGCCGCTTTTATGCTCCAGTCCATCATCAAGGCGGCGGGCGAGTCCTGCGGCATGATCGGCTCGGTGAGTACCGACGATGGTATCGAGTGCTACGAGAGCACCAACACCACGCCCGAGGCCCCCGAGGTTTGGCGCCATATCGCCAACTGCCGCACGTCCGGTCGCCAGTCCATGGTCATGGAGGTCTCGAGCCAGGCGCTCAAGTACCAACGCGTCGAGAATCTGCCGTTTGACGTGGCGTGCTTCCTCAACATCGGCCGCGACCACATCTCGCCGATCGAACACCCCACGTTTGAGGATTATTTTGAGAGCAAACTCAGGATCTTTGACCAGGCAAAGACTGCCGTGGTGAATCTGGGCACCGAAGAGGTCGACCGTGTGCTGGAGGCAGCGTCGACGGCCGAGCGCTTGGTGACAGTTGGTGTCGAGCATCCCGAGGCAAGCCTGTGGGCGAGCGACGTACGCATGGTCGGCTTTAGCATCGAGTTCAACTTGCATGGCCTGTGTGCCGACGAGTCCGAGGCGGGGGAGAAGATCCTGCTGGGTATCGCGGGAGACTTCAACGTGGAGAACGCGCTGGTCGCTACCGCCGCCGCGCGCGAGATCGGCATCGGTATCGAGGCCATCAAGAAGGGCCTCTCCAAACTGCGTGTGCCGGGCCGTATGGAGGTCGTGGAGTCGAAGGACGGCCGCGTGATCTGCGTCGTTGACTATGCGCACAACCAGCTTTCGTTCCGTTCGCTTTTCTCGTCGGTCAAGCGCGCGTTTCCCGCTAGTCCCGTCATTGCGGTGTTTGGCGCTGCCGGCGGCAAGGCTCAGGAGCGCCGCGAGCAATTGCCACGCGAGGCCGCGCCGTATTCCGACCTGATGATCTTTACGAACGAGGATCCAGCTCACGAGGACCCGATGAAGGTCTGTCGCGAGCTTGCCGAACATGTTCCCGACGATACGCCGAACAAGATCATCCTCGATCGCGAAGCCGCTGTGCATGCGGCGTTCAAGGCGGCGCGCGAGGAGTACGTCAACCCCGATGCTCCCACCATTGTCTTGCTGCTGGCAAAGGGTGACGAGGAGCTCATGCACGTGGGCGACGAGTTCGTGCCCATCGAGAGCGACCTTTCGCTGGCCAATCGCCTGATCGATATTACCCAGTTTGACTAATGAACCATGATGGCGGCGGCGCCCTGAGTACGCTGTCGCCATAAGCGTGTTCCCCCAATCAAAACATGCCGTCCAAGTCCAAACCCTTCTACGTAAACGGAGTAACCATGTCCCACAACACCCTGCCGACCGTTGCCGAGCTTTCGGGCGAGATGCGCGAGCGCTTGGCCAAGGTCAAGTACGTCTTTACCGACCTGGATGCCACGATGCTCGCGCCCGGCTCGTGCGTGCTGCGCGACAACGACGGCAACCCCTCGACCAAACTCGTCGAGGCTGTCGTGGCGCTCGCTCGCGCTGGTATTCAGGTGGTTCCCACCTCGGGCCGCAACCGTACCATGATCCACGAGGACGCGCGCGTGCTCGGCCTCAACTCCTACATTGGTGAGATGGGCGGCCTGGTCATGTACGACCTCAAAGCCAACGATTGGGAGTATTTGACCGGCGACATGCCTTACGACCCCGCCTGCGGCCTTACTCCGCACCAGGTGATCGAGCAGACCGGCGTGTGCGAGAAGATCCTTGCCCGCTGGCCGCACAAGATCGAGTATCACAACGACATGTCGACCGGCTACAAATACCGTGAGGTCACCGTCGGCATGCGCGGCGATGTGCCCGACGATGAGGCCCAGGCCATCCTAGACGAGGCCGGCTGCGGTCTGATCTGGGCTTGCAACGGCCATCTGACTCACCTGTCCAAGCCGACGACGCTCGAGCTCGATCGCGTCGAGGACGGTCGCGCATTCAACATCAACCCCGCGGGTCTCAACAAGGGCGTCGCCATTGCGCACTTCTGCGAGCACCTGGGGATCGAGCGCGAGGAGACGTTGGCGCTCGGCGACTCCGAGTCCGACTTCTACATGGCCGATCACGTGGGCACGTTCTGCCTGGTCGAGAATGGCCTGACGAGCGCCGGCGCGCCCGAGTTCCTGGCTGCTTGCGAGAACGCTTTCGTTACGCGCGGCAAAATTGTCGACGGTTGGGCGGCGACGGCAGAGCTGCTGGTCGCGGCGCGTTCGTAGCGCGGCGTCGCCGCACTTGGACATGTCTTTTCGAGAGAGACTGGTGAGGTAATGTCCGATATCGAGAATTCGGCAGGTGACACGCGCCCGATTGGCGTGTTCGATTCTGGGTTGGGCGGTCTGACGGTTGCGCGCGCGATTGCGACGGCGTTGCCGCACGAGTCCGTCTACTACTTTGGCGACACCAAGCGCTGCCCCTACGGCACCCGTACCGAGGATGAGGTGCGCTCGTTTGCGTTGCAGGCGGGTCGTTGGCTTTCGAAGCACGACGTCAAGATTATGGTCATCGCCTGCAACACGGCGACCGCTGCGGCCTTGCGTTTGGCCCAGCAGGTGCTCGACGTTCCCGTGATCGGCGTGATCGCGCCGGGTGCCCGTGCAGCAATCAACAGCACGCGTACGCGTCGCGTGGGCGTGCTCGCCACCAACCTCACCATTCGCTCGGGCGCCTACACGCGCGCCATTCAGGATCTAGATGCCGGCGTCGATGTATACGGCTGTCCTGCCTCGAGCTTTGTCGAGGTTGTCGAACACGAGCTCGCCTCGGGTGCACATCTGCAGGAACAGTGGCTTGAGAACGAGGATATCTTCGATACGCCTGCCGTGCGTGCGCTGGTGGGTGCCACGGTTGAGCCGCTGCGCGACCACGGTATCGATACCGTGGTGCTCGGCTGTACGCATTTCCCGCTGTTGGTGGGACCTATCCGCCATGCGCTGGGGCCTGGGGTGCGCGTCGTGAGTTCCGCCGAGGAGACCACACGCGAGCTGACCGATATCCTCACGCGCCGCGAGCAGCTGGCGGGCGACGCCGCCGAGCCGCAGCATCGTTTTGCCACGACGGCCGATAACATTGCCGAGTTTGCGGTGGCGGGCAGCTTTATCTTTGGTCAGCCGCTCAAGAGCATCGAACATATCGATATCGATGAGCTGAAATAGATGTAAGGCAGCCGCCAAAGCCTCCGCCACATCTTTTGCCGAAAGGAAATTTCTATGGAGTACATGCAGGTCAACCGCTCCAACGATCGCGCCGCCAACGAGTTGCGCCCCGTTAAGCTCACCCGTGGCGTCATGAAGCACGCCCACGGCTCGTGTTTGGCCGAGTTCGGTGACACGCGCGTGCTGTGCGCCGCCACTATCGAGGAGGGCGTGCCGGGCTGGCGAAAGGGAGCTAAGGCCGGCTGGGTGACCGCGGAATACGCCATGCTGCCGGCGTCGACCGGCAAGCGCTGCAAGCGCGAACACGCCAACCGCAAGGGTCGCTCCATGGAGATCGAGCGCCTCATTGGCCGCAGCCTGCGTACCGTCGTCAACATGAAGGCGCTCGGCGAGTACACCGTCACCGTCGACTGCGATGTGATTCAGGCCGATGGCGGCACGCGTACAGCGAGCATCACCGGCGCCTGGGTGGCGCTGCACGACGCCCTCGCCATGTGGGTCGAGGCGGGCAAGATCGAACGCATCCCGCTTATCGGCCAGGTGGCTGCCATCTCCATGGGCGTTGTCGACGGCAATACGCTGCTTGACCTCGATTATTCGGAGGACAGCCATGCCGAGGTCGACATGAACCTCGTCGCCACCGACACCGGCGAGATGATCGAGCTCCAGGGCACCGGCGAGCAGGCGCCCTTTGACCGCAAACGCCTCAACGCCCTGCTCGACCTGGGCGACAAGGGTATCGCCGAGCTCATCGAGCTTCAGCGCCAAGCCCTCGCCTAACCTGCCAAAAAGGGACAGGTTTATTTTGGTAGGTTTCATCTGCTGAAATGCTGCGTTGAAAGGTCCGATCGCCTGAGAGGGGAGGGGTCAAGTGCCCAAACGCCCCTCACGCGGCTTGCTATAGAGACAAGGAGGCCAGTCATGGCACTTGAGAAGATTGACATCGACACCCTCGACCCGGCGGCGACCATCGTCGTGGCAACGGGCAACGCCCATAAGCTCACCGAGATCGAGGCCATTTTGGGCAAGGTCATGCCCGAGGTGCGCTTTGTGGCGCTCGGCCAGCTGGGTGATTTTGAGGATCCCGAGGAAAACGGCACGACGTTTTTGGAGAACGCCATCATCAAGGCCCAAGCCGCGGTTGAGGAGACGGGCCTTATGGCCATTGCCGACGATTCGGGCTTGGTCGTCGACGCGCTGGACGGTGAGCCCGGTGTGTATAGCGCGCGCTATGCGGGCGTGCACGGCGACGATGCCGCCAACAACGCCAAGCTTCTCGTTAACCTGGAAGGCGTGGCAGATGAGGACCGCACCGCGCGCTTTATGAGCGTCGTCGCGCTCATCGACACGGACGGTTTGGTCACCTATGGCGAGGGCGCCTGCGAGGGCGTTATCGCGCACGAGGGCCGCGGCGATCACGGCTTTGGCTACGACCCGCTGTTCCTGCCGGTCGACACGCCGGGCAAGACCATGGCCGAGCTGACGGCTGACGAGAAGAACGCCATCAGCCATCGTTTCCACGCGCTCGAGCATCTGTCCGCCAAGCTGACGGGCGAGGAGTAGACCGTGCGTGCGGTGGTGCAGCGCGTGCTCAACGCCGGCGTGACGGTCGACGGCGAGTGCGTGGGCCGCATTGGACGCGGCTACCTGGTGCTGCTGGGTGTGGGCCATGGCGATACGCGTGCCGAGGCCGACAAGCTGTGGGGCAAGCTCCGCGGGCTGCGTATCAACGAGGACGAGAACGGCAAGACCAACTTGGCGCTTGCCGATGTCGACGGCGAGGTGCTCGTGGTGTCGCAGTTCACGCTGTTCGCCGACTGCCGCCACGGTCGCCGTCCGTCGTTTACGGATGCCGGCGCCCCCGATGTCGCCAACGAGCTCTACGAGTACTTCCTGACGCTTGTGCACGAGGACGTTGAGCATGTGGCGCACGGTATCTTTGGCGCCGACATGAAGGTCGACCTGGTCAACGACGGCCCATTCACCATCGTCTTGGACACCGACAACCTTTAGGTTACGCGGTTTTACCAAACCGCGTAACAACTGGTCATGCGAGGTTGTCGTCTGGTACGTATTTGGGACGGGGCTTATTTAGCTACTTGCGTATGGCCACAACAGGGTGCTATAGTACTAGAGTTTTGTCTATCTTAGGGGTATTATCCCCTTTTTGAATTGCACCTTCTGGAGGCCCTGTTCATGGAAGAGATGGAAGTCAATCACGTCGACGACATCCACGAGAAGCTGACCGATATGGTGGGCGATCGCGTCAAGGTGAAGGCCAACATGGGCCGTACCCGCGTCGTCGAGCGCATGGGCACCATCAAGAGCGTCCACCCCGCCGTCTTCATTGTCGAGGTTGACGAGCGTCGCGGCCGCAAGTCGCGTCAGTCCTACCAGTATATCGATGTCCTCACCGGTCAGGTCGAGCTGTTCGACCCCGAGAGCGGCGAGCACATCTTTACCCCGCTCGGCAATCAGCTCGAGGAGCATTAACGGTGACCGATCGGTCCCTGACTCTTTCCGCGCCGGCAAAGATTAACCTCTACCTGGGGGTTCATACCGAGCGCGATGACCGCGGCTACCACAGGGTCGATTCTCTGATGGCAGCCGTCGGTCTTTCCGATACCGTGACGGTCACGCCGGCGCAGGCGCTGACCGTCCAGACGGTTCCAGCATCAGATTTTCCCATGCAAAAGAATACGGCGTATCGGGCTGCGGTTGCTATGGCCGAGCATTATGGTCGCGAGGCAAACATCTGCGTGACGATTGAGAAGCGCATTCCATTGTGCGCTGGCTTGGGCGGCCCCTCGACGGATGCGGCCGCGGTCATTGTCGCCTTGGCGGAGCTCTGGGGCATTGATCGCACCGACCCAGCGCTCGACGATATTGCGCGGGGCATTGGTGCCGACGTCCCGTTCTTTTTGCACGCGAGTCCTGCGTTCTACGTAGGTGGGGGAGACGTGCTGGCAACTGAGTACCCCGCGCTGCCCGCGACGCCCGTCGTGCTGGTCAAGCCGCGCGAGGCAAGCGTTTCGACAATTGAAGCCTATCGACGTTTTGACGAGGCCCCGGTGCCTGCGGACAAGCCCGGCGCGATAGCTTCTGCCTTGCGTGCTGGTGATGCCGAGACGGCATATGCACTCATCCATAACAACCTTGGTGTCATTTCCGCACAGATGGAGTCGCAGATTCAAACGGTCCTCGACTGGCTGCGTAAACAGGACGGAACCGTTGCTGTAGATGTGTGCGGATCGGGTGCCTGCTCGTTTGCCATTTGCGACACCGCTGCCACGGCCGAAAGGCTTGCCGATGCTGCCCAGCAAAATGGCTGGTGGGCCTGCGCGACTGAGCTTATTTCCAACACGGTTCAAATCGACGCGCCAAAGAAATAAAAAATTCTCTAGCACGCGGCGAAAATCTTTGTTACTATAGTCGAGCTAACGGGTTGTGGCTCAGTTTGGTAGAGCACTGCGTTCGGGACGCAGGGGTCGCTGGTTCAAATCCAGTCAACCCGACCAGAGCATGAGGAGGGACCGCTTCTTGCGGTCCCTTTTTTTAGCTAGTGTTGTGATACCGCGATACCCGCGGTATACTCATTCGAGCTTGTCTCGCTGTATTGTGGAGGTCTACATGTTTGGACTGAGGGCTCCTGAGCTCATCATTATTCTCGTCGTTGTCCTGATTATCTTCGGGCCCAAGAACCTGCCGAAGCTCGGCAAGTCCCTCGGCTCTACCGTCAAGAATATCCGTGAGGGTATGGAGGGCGACGATAAGGCCGAGACCAAGCAGGCCGAGGAGGTCGTGGTCGAGCAGTCCGAGGAGGACAAGGAGATCGCTGAGCTCGAGGCCAAGCTCGCTGCTGCCAAGAAGAAGCAGGCAGAGGACAGCGACGCGGACGCAGAGTAGTCCCATCCCTTTGGGGTGAGCACCTGACCGGCTTGCCCGCAGGCTAGCCGGTCTTTTTCGTTTTGTTGACAGTTGATTGTTTGATCAGAGTTGGGGAGATATCCGTATGGACGCAAGCCAGATCGTACTGACCGCTGAGGGCCGCCAGAAGCTCGTCGAGGAGCTCGCTTGGCGTGAGGGCGATTACGCCAAGGAGATCGTCGAGGACATCAAGGAAGCCCGCGCGTTCGGCGACCTTTCGGAGAACTCCGAGTACGACGCCGCTAAGGACAAGCAGGCCCAGAACGCCGCTCGTATTGCCGAGATCCAGGCCATCCTCGCCAACGCTCAGGTTGCTGCCACCACGGGCGACCTGACCGTCTCCATCGGTTCCACCGTT
The DNA here is from genome assembly GCA_958405195.1 of uncultured Collinsella sp. GTDB lineage: Bacteria > Actinomycetota > Coriobacteriia > Coriobacteriales > Coriobacteriaceae > Collinsella. The sequence goes on along the minus strand of CATYDM010000001.1, from coordinate 34,251 downwards.
TCGCTGATTGATCCCAACGGCGAGGTCATGGAAGTCACGCTCGTCGGTACCACCGAGACCAACTCGCTCGAGCACAAGATTTCCAACGAGTCTCCGGTCGGTCACGCCATCATCGGTCACGGCGAGGGCGACTCCGTCGAGGTCGTTACGCCTTCCGGCAAGACTCGCGTCTACACCATCGCCAAGATCGCACGCTAGACCACGGTCCCGCGTAAAGGTATGTTTTCGCTCCCTGGGACCGAATCCTGGGGAGCGTTTTAGTTTGAGGAGCTAACTTATGGCAGAGAACCAGAACGCCGCCGATCAGGCATCGACGCTCAACGACGAGCGCGCCACCCGCCTGGCCAAGCGCGCCGCCCTGTTCGAGGCGGGCCAGAACCCCTATCCCGAGCACTCTGAGCTTGAGGACTACGTCGCCGATATCGAGACTAAGTACGCCGAGCTTGCCGATGGCGAGGACACCGAGGACGTCGTGAAGATCGCCGGCCGCGTGGTCGCCAAGCGCGGCCAGGGCAAGATAATGTTCATCGTCGTGCGCGATGCGACTGCCGAGATTCAGCTGTTCTGCCGCATCAACGACATGGACGAGGCTGCCTGGAATACGCTCAAGGCCCTCGACCTGGGCGACATCCTGGGCGTGACCGGCGTGGTCGTGCGCACCCAGCGCGGCCAGCTTTCCGTTGCCCCTAAGAGCGCGACCCTGCTTTCCAAGGCCGTTCGTCCACTGCCCGAGAAGTTCCACGGTCTTTCCGACAAGGAGACCCGCTATCGCCAGCGCTATGTCGACCTGATCGCCAACGACGACGTTCGCGAGACCTTCCGTAAGCGTTCGCAGATTCTCTCTACCTTCCGTCGCTTTATGGAGTCCGACGGTTACATGGAGGTCGAGACCCCCATCCTGCAGACCATCCAGGGCGGCGCTACCGCCAAGCCGTTCATTACCCACTTCAACGCGCTCGATCAGGAGTGCTACCTGCGTATTGCCACCGAGCTCCATCTCAAGCGCTGCATCGTCGGTGGTTTTGAGCGCGTGTTCGAGATCGGCCGCATCTTCCGCAACGAGGGCATGGACCTCACCCACAACCCCGAGTTCACCACGATGGAGGCCTACCGTGCCTTCTCAGACCTCGAGGGCATGAAGGCGCTCGCCCAGGGTGTCATTAAGGCGGCTAACAAGGCCATCGGCAACCCCGAGGTCATCGAGTACCAGGGCCAGACCATCGACCTTTCTGGTGAGTGGGCCAGCCGTCCCATGACCGACATCGTCTCCGACGTGCTCGGCAAGCAGGTCACCATCGACACGCCGGTCGAGGAGCTTGCTGCCGCCGCGCGCGAGAAGGGCCTGGAGATCAAGCCCGAGTGGACTGCCGGCAAGATCATCGCCGAGATTTACGATGAGCTGGGCGAGGACACCATCGTCAACCCGACCTTCGTGTGCGATTACCCCATCGAGGTCAGCCCGCTCGCTAAGCGTTTTGAGGACGACCCGCGTTTGACTCACCGCTTTGAGCTGGTCATCGCCGGCCACGAGTACGCCAACGCATTCTCCGAGCTCAACGACCCGGTCGACCAGGCTGAGCGCTTTGCTGCCCAGATGGCCGAGAAGGCCGGCGGCGACGATGAGGCTATGGAGTATGACGAGGACTACGTGCGCGCCCTCGAGTACGGTATGCCTCCCGCCGGCGGCATTGGCATTGGTATCGACCGCGTGGTCATGCTGCTTACTAACCAGGCTTCTATCCGCGACGTCCTGCTGTTCCCGCACATGAAGCCCGAGAAGGGTTTCCAGTCCGGTGCCGCTGCCGCCAAGGCTGCAGAGGCCGGCAACGCCGCGAGCCCATTCGTTAAGTCGCTTAAGCCCACGCTCGATTACTCCAAGATCGCCGTTGAGCCGCTGTTTGAGGAGTTCGTCGACTTTGATACCTTCTCCAAGAGCGATTTCCGCGCTGTGAAGGTCAAGGCATGCGAGGCCGTCAAGAAGTCCAAGAAGCTGCTGAACTTTACGCTCGACGACGGTACCGGTACCGACCGCACCATCCTCTCCGGTATTCACGCTTATTACGAGCCCGAGGACCTGGTCGGCAAGACCTTGCTCGCCATCACCAACCTGCCTCCGCGCAAGATGATGGGTATTCCCAGCTGCGGCATGCTGATCAGCGCTGTCCACGAGGAGGATGGTGAGGAGCGCCTCAACCTGATCCAGCTCGACGCCTCCATCCCCGCCGGCGCAAAGATGTACTAACTAGTTACGCGGTTCTACGAACCGCGTAACGGCTCGACGCTGCGCGGGCCGCATTTGGACAATCTGACGTTCAACTTCAAGGGCGCTGGCGTTGCCAAAACATCGGCGTTGCCGGAGTAGTCATTGGGGACGTTCTTGTTTGACTGGTCATTTAAGAACGTCCCCAATGACTAGGGGGTCTACCGACGCATTGGGGGTTTGCGCCTTCCATGCATGACAGCCGTCTCTTTTATGTTTCCTTTAGCCGTTGCTGCCTAGGATGGGGGTTAGTCGGTAGGAAGGGAGCGTCTATATGGACGACGCGAGCGAGCGTTCAATCGAAGAGGACATGCTCGATCAGTTCAATTACTTTGATGATGAGGACGAGGAGCTGATCGACCGTCGCGAGCCAGCGCCGCTTGACTCATTTGATCTGGTCGATGAAGAGCCCGACGAGGACGAGGGCGAATTAACGGAGCCCCCACAGCCTTCGCGCCTTGACTCGCTGCTTTCGAGAGCCCCCATGCACCACGGCGTTCGTGCCGGCGCGCTCCATATGAAAACTGACTGGCACCAGATCGTGACGGCAGGCGATGAGCTTGCCGTCGATGCGCCGCTCACCGATAAATCATCCATCATCTGCCGCACCGGCATGCTTATGCTGGCAAGCGGAACGGGTGCCTGGCGCGTGCGCGATACCATGAATCGTGTTGCCGCCGTACTCGGTGTCACCATCCACGTTGACTTAAGTCTTCTGTCGTTTGAGTGCACCTGCATCGAAGATGGCCACTGCTTTAACGAGGTTGTCAGCCTGCCCACAACGGGAGTCAATACCCATCGCATTTGGATGATGGAGAGCTTCTTAAAGGAAATCGAGACGTATGGGCGCCGGTTTACCGTGCACGAATACCACGAGATGCTCAAGACCGTTGAGAGTTCAAAACCCGATTACTCTCCCTGGCAACAGGGCCTTGCGGCAGCTTGTGCTTGCGGCGCCTTCGTCTTTTTGCTCGGCGGCGGCCCTATCGAGATGGCCTGCGCGTTTGTGGGCGCGGGTGTCGGCAACTTTGCCCGCTCCCATATTCTCAAGCAAGGCCTTGGTCAGTTCAGCGCGCTGACGACCGGCGTTGCGCTCGCTTGCGTTTCGTATCTGCTGGCATTGCTCGGCCTTGGCCAGGTCATACCGGGGGCAATGTCGCACCAAGAAGGCTATATCGGCGCCATGCTCTTTGTGATTCCCGGCTTTCCGCTCATTACGGCGGGCCTCGACATCGCCAAGCTCGACATGCGAAGCGGTATCGAGCGCCTTTCATATGCCGTATCGATTATTGTGATGGCGACGCTCGTAGGTTGGATGGTTGCCGAGTGTGTTGGCCTGGCGCCGGACGACTTTGCCCCACTGGGCCTTTCGCCGCTTGCCCTTACGCTCCTGCGCGTGGTGATGAGCTTCGTTGGCGTATTCGGCTTCTCGGTGATGTTCAACAGCCCGGTAAAGATGGCCGCGGCAGCTGGGTTGATCGGCGCCGTGTCCAATACCCTGCGTCTGACCCTTGTCGATGCGCCGACGATGATTCCCTTCCTGGGCCTCAGCACGGGAATGCCTCCCGAGGCAGCAGCGTTTATCGGCGCGCTGGTATCGGGTCTGCTGGCAAGCTTGGCCGAAGTCAAGCTCACCTACCCGCGCATCGCCCTCACGGTGCCTTCGATTGTCATTATGGTGCCCGGTCTGTATCTCTATCGCTCTATGTATTACATGTGCACCTTCGACACGGTCAACATGCTCGGCTGGTTTGTGCGCGCAGTGCTCATCGTGGCGTTTCTGCCCGTTGGCTTGGGCGTGGCGAGAACCCTCACCGACCCTCGCTGGCGCCATACCAGCTAATTGGTGCAAGGGGGACAGGTTACTTTGCACCAAATGAGTTGCGGTGAAATAGGGACTGAATTGTTGCTTAAAGGGTCAAAACAGTCCGTATTCCACCGCAACTTATGGGGTCGGGGGTTTTGGTGCCCTGCATCTCCACAAACTCAACGCTTACGAAGCGCGCGCCGTTCGTGTTAGGGTAGTTCCACCACATAAGTAGTCGCAGACGCGCGTAACACGGGCGGGCGAGATGAAGTCCCAACAGCTCCATCTTGCCCGCCCGTTTTTGTTGCGTGGTGCCGCGGCGTAACACAGAAAGGAATCTGCCCTTCATGCCTATCAACAAACGAGAGAGCCTGCTGTTCACCTTTATCATGTGCTTTTGCATGGTGCTCTGGATGAGCATCTACAACGTTGCCCTGCAGCACGGGGCCATCAACGGCGAGGTCGTTGCCGCTGCGTGGCTCGGCTTCCCCGTTGCCTACATTTTTGCCATGTGCTGCGACTGGTTCGTCGCCAGCCCGCTCGCCAAGGGTTTCGCCTTTAAGTACTTGGTCACGCCGGGCAAGAGCTCGCCGCTTGCCATGACGCTCGCCGTCAGCTCCTGCATGGTCGTTCCCATGGTTATCATCATGTCGCTGTACGGTGCCTGCGAGGGTCTGACGCACATGCCCGGCGGCATCCTTGCGAACCTGTATTCCGTGCCCGCGATCTGGATGATCAACATCCCGCATAATTTTGTGATGGCGCTGCCGTGGAACCTTTTGGTAGCCGGTCCGATTTCCCACTTCGTCTTCCGTCGCGCCTTCCCTGTGGGGACGGTTTTCGAGGAGGAGCATGCCGAGCTCTTGGAGCAGGCTATGGCTCCTGAGTGCGAGTAGCTCGCTTAGGGATCTGCTGAGCGCGGGCGACTTGCTTGGTTGGAGCCCTAAGCGTGGATAGCTCTCTCGGCGACATCGCGGGCGTGAGCGGTGCGCATGACCGGAGGGCCCGTGCTGCTCCGTTGCCCGACGTGCTAGCGCGCAGAACAATCTGTTGGTGCATTCGGCGGCTGCTGAAGCGTTTCGGCAGCCGCTTTTTATACGGAGTTTAAATACAACAGTCTGTTGTATTACGTAGAGTGGTATATCTCTAGCGGGAAAAATGCGAGAGACGGAGCATTATGGCGTTGCTAGTAGGACTGGACATAGGGTCGACGACGACCAAAGTTTACGCGATGCACGAGGATATGACCGAGGCGTGGTGGGGATATCGCCGCCACGGGGCGTGTCAGACAGCGAGCGTGCGCGCCATGCTCGGCGAGCTCGCCGAGCGCTTTCCCCATGAGTCACTGCGCGTTGCGGTGGCCGGCTCGGGTGCGCGCGATATCGCGACCGCGCTGGGCGCCTCGTACGTTCAGGAGGTGGTCGCCAACGCGCTCGCGATCAGCAGGTTCTATCCGCAGACGCGCTGCGCCATCGAGCTGGGCGGCCAAGACGCCAAGATGATCTTCTTCCGCACCAACGATAAGGGAGACATCGAGGTTGCCGACATGCGCATGAACGGCTCGTGCGCAGGCGGTACCGGTGCATTTATCGACGAGATGGCAAAGCTCATGGGGGTCGGCACCGAATCGGGCGAGTTCGAGCAGCTCGCAAGCCGGGGAACGACCGTCCACGAGGTCTCGGGCCGCTGCGGCGTGTACGCAAAGACCGATATCCAGCCGCTGCTCAACGAGGGCATTCCTACCACCGACCTGGCGCTTTCGGCGCTTCACGCGGTCGCCCGCCAAACGATCGGCGGTCTGGCCCAGGGTATCGACATCGAGCCACCGGTAATCTTCGAGGGCGGTACGCTCGCCTACAACCCCACACTGGTCCGCGTGTTCCGGGAGCAACTGAATCTATCGGACGATCAGGTTATCGTCCCGCGCGATCCGCAGATCATGGTCGCGCGCGGTGCCGCCCTGTCGCTGACCGACATGTTCGCATCGTCCCAACCGATCGACCTTCCCGACGCTTTTGTCCGGCTGGATAAGCTCGAGACGGTCGCGCCCGCAAGCGGGGAGGGACGTCTTGCCCAGCCCTTTTTTGCCACACCTGCCGAGCAGGCGGATTTTACGGCACGCCATGGCAAAGAGACGCCGGCAAAGGGTCCGGATGCGTATGCGCCCGGAGAGACGGTGCGTGTGGCGCTCGGTATCGATTCGGGGAGCACGACGACCAAGTTCGCCCTGGTCGATGAGGCGGGTGAGCTTGTCGATTCGTTCTACGCGTCTAATAACGGCAGACCGCTCGACGTCGCCCAACAGGGTCTTGTCAGCTTGAAGAACCGCTGGGAGACAGCGGGAGTCACGCTTGCGATCGATGCCGTGGGCACCACGGGATACGGCGAGGAGCTTTTCGCGCGCGCGTTCCACGCCGACTACCATACGGTCGAGACGGTCGCGCACGCCCGCGCCGCGTGCGCATGCGTTCCCGATGCGACCTTCGTGCTCGACATCGGCGGACAGGATATGAAGGCCATCTGGCTCAACCACGGCGTGCTGACCGATATCGTCGTCAACGAGGCGTGCTCTGCGGGCTGCGGCTCGTTCCTCGAGGGTTTTGCCAAAAACCTCGGAATAGCCGTTGAGGATATCGCGACCGAGGCATTTTCGTCCAAAGCCCCCGCCGTTCTCGGCAGCCGCTGCACGGTGTTCATGAACAGCAGCGTCGTTTCCGAGCAGCGGCGCGGTAAGGGTCCGGGCGACATCATGGCCGGTCTCTGCCGTTCGATTATCGAGAACGTGTTCACCAAGGTCATTCGCGTTTCAAATCTCAACCGTCTGGGCGACAAAGTCGTCGTCCAGGGCGGCACGTTCCGAAACGACGCGGTGCTGCGCGCATTCGAGCAGTATCTGGGCAAACCCGTCACGCGTGCGCCCCACCCGGGGCTGATGGGCGCTATCGGTATCGCCCTGCTCGCGCGCGAGGAATGCCGCAAGGGCGACGCCGGCACGTCGTTTATCGGGCTCGATGCCGTGGAGCGCTTCGAGCATCGCGAGTTCGGCGGCGTTACCTGCCGTCGGTGCAACAACCGCTGCCAGCGCGCGGTCGTGGCATTTGGCGACGGCTCGCTTTACGTCACGGGCAATCGCTGCCCGCGCGGCGGCGCCATCTCATGGGATGAGCTCGTGCGCGAGGTTCCCGCGGCGGAGGAGCTGCGTCCGCAGGGTGCTTGCGAGGCACAGGCACCCGGCACGGGGCGCGACCGGACCGCGGCTGCCCCCAATCTCTTTGTCGACCGCGAGAAGCTGCTGTTCGAGTCGTACCCCACGGTTCCCGTCAGCGGGGGGCGCGATGTCACGATCGGCATTCCCCGTGTGCTCGAGTTCTGGGACACCATGCCGTTCTGGTCGACGTTCTTCAGCACGCTCGGCTTTAAGGTGCGCGTCTCGGGACGCAGCACCAAGGCGATGTACGAGCGCGGTCTGGCGCACGTCACATCCGACACCGTGTGCTTCCCGGCCAAGCTCGTCCACGGGCACATCCGCAATCTCGTCGACGCCGGCGTCGACCGCATCTTCATGCCCATCATCACGACGGTGCCCACCGAAAACACCGCCTCTACCAGCGAGTGGATGTGCGCCGTCGTAAAGGGATACCCCTACGTGATGCGCAATTCCGATAACCCGGAGGAGCGTTTCGGCGTTCCGTTCGATACGCCGCTGTTCCACTGGTACGACGAGGGCGACCGAAACCGCCAGCTCAAGGCGTGGTGCAAGGAGACCTTCGATATCGATGCCGACCTGGTTGCCAAGGCGACCGAGCAGGCGGACCGCGCGCAGCAGACGTTTGAGAACCAGCTGCAGCTGCGCGGCAGGCAGGTGCTCGAGAACGTGCGCGAGGACGGCGGCTACGCGGTGGTGATCGCTTCGCGCCCGTACCACAACGACCCGCTGGTCAACCACGGGCTGCCCAAGCTCTTCTCTGAGCGCGGCATCCCCGTGCTGACGCCCGATGCGGTGCCGGGGGTCTGCAACGTCGATCTTTCCAACAGCCGCATCGACATCGTGAACAACTACCATGCGCGCATGCTGTCGTGCGCGGTCATCGTCGCATCGACGCCCGAGCTCGAGCTCGTGCAGATGGGCAGCTTCGGCTGCGGCCACGATGCGTATCTCACCGACGAGATCGCGCGCATGATGGGCGAGATGGGCTCCAAGGTTCCGATGATGATCAAGCTCGATGAGAGCGACGTCGCCGGTCCCATGGGCATTCGCGTGCGTTCGTTTATCGAGTCGGTCAACCGTCGTCGCGCGGAGGAGCGTGCCGAGGGCGCCCGGGTGCACGCGGTCCATCCGCTCGACGACCCGTATAAGGTCAAGTACACCAAGCGCGACCGGCACGACAAGATCGCGCTGGTCCCCAACACCTCCCATGCGTTCTGCAGGCTCATGACCGCGGCGATGCGCAATCAGGGCGTGCGCGCCGAGGCCCTTGATATCGGGCGCGAGGATGCCATCCGCCTGGGCAAACGCTATGTGCACAACGACATCTGCTTCCCCGCGCAAATCGTGATCGGCGAGGCGCTCGCGGCACTCGAGAGCGGTAAGTACGACCCGCACGACGTCGCCGTGGTGACTGGCAAGTATATCGGCGACTGCCGCCTGACGCACTACATGCCCCTGCTGCGCCGCGCGCTCGACGACGCGGGATACGACTATGTCCCGGTGCTCACCAACGACGACGTCGATGCCCACAATGCGCATCCGGGCTTCAAGCTCGGCCTTGGCCCGAGCATCCAGATCGCCTACGGTCTTCCCATGATCGATGCCCTCGAGGCCATGCTTAGGCGCATCCGTCCCTACGAGCTCGAGAAGGGCGCGGCGGACGCTGCGTTCGACCGCGCGCTCGATGAGGTTATCGAGGGCATGGAGCGCTCCGGGCTGAGAGGCCAGGCGACGGGCTTCAAACGCGCGCTTGCGATCATGGACGCCGTTCCGTACGACCGCTCGAACCCGCATCCGACCGTTCTCATCGTGGGCGAGTACCTGCTCAATTTCCATCTCGGCGCCAACCACGAGATCGAGCGCTACCTCGAGGACAACGGGCTCGAGGTCATCGAGGCGCGCATGACCGACGTGATCCGCAAGACCTATTTCTACAAGCATGCGCAGTCGCGCGAGTTCCACGTCGACCTGTCGCTGCCCGAAAAGGCCTGGTACGCCACGGCGGACAACCTGTTCGAGCTCGCGCACGACCGTTGCGACCGCCTGGGCGCGGCGAGCCCGCTCTACGAGCCGCCGACGCGCATGCCCGAGCTCGTGCGCGCGAGCGATAAGATCCTGCACCATACGTTCGATGCGGGCGAGGGCGTGCTGATTCCGGCGGAGATTCTCGAGCACGCCAAGCGCGGCTGCCGCAACTTCGTGATCCTGCAGCCGTTCGGGTGTCTGCCCAACCATGTCGTGGGGCGCGGGCTCATCCATGCGCTCAAGGAGCAGTATCCCACGGCGCAGTTCCTGCCGCTCGACTACGATCCCGACGTGAGCTTCGCCAACGTGGAGAACCGTCTTCAGATGCTCATCATGAACGCCAAGGCGCAGGGGTGCGGTGAGGCGCATGGCGAGACCGCGTAAGGACGCCGATGCGCCCGATGCACGCACCCGTATCATCGAGGCGTTTTGGGAGCTCATCGAGAACAACAGCATCTTCGAGCTGTCGGTTGGCGAGGTGACCCGCGCCGCCCAGTGCAATCGCGGAACGTTTTACTACTATTTTCACGATTTCGATGAACTCGTCGCCATCGCCATAGCCCAGCTGCTGCAGGATAACGAGCTCATCACCGATGCCCTCTGGCATTTTTCGAGCGAGGGCGACCTTTCGGCGTTCGACCGGCGCGACGTCCGCTGCCTGCTGCGGCGCATCGTCATCACCATGAGGGCGGGTGCCGCCGAGCAGGTCGAGCAGGGCATCCATACGATCATCATCGACCGCGTGAGAGAGATCGTCCACCCCGACGGAGAAGAGCTCAAGGCAGATTCGAGCTTTGCGGTGGGCTTTCTGGTCTCGGGCATCATGGGCTTTGTGATGGCGGTCGGCTTTGCCCGGGAGGGCGGCGAGGAGATAGACCTCGAGCAGCTGGGGGACAGCGCGTGCGCGTACCTGAGGGCGGTCGCCATGCAGACGGTTGAAACGGTCGCGCAAGTCGAGGGCGTCGATACATCCGAGCTGCTCGAACGCGTCTCCAAGGAGGCCGATGCCTATCGCGCATCGCGTGCGACGAGTCCCGACGTGGTGAAAGACGTCTAGGGTTTCTCTTGCGGGGCGCCCGTCGCGCATCGCGCGGTGAGTCCCGCGATGCGGTCATAACCTGCATTCATGTGAGCCGGGTTTATAGATATTCCTCCAGCTGTTAACATAGACAACCTGTGGGTAAAGAGACAAAAGCGCCGCCGACGGGCGGGCGTTTTGATTTCGATGAACTCATGTAAGGAAACGAGCATGTTAGATAGATTTACCGATCGCGCGCGTAAGGTCATGTCCATGGCCAAGCAAGAGGCGCTCGATCTTCATTCAAATAAGGTGGGCACCGAGCATCTGCTGCTCGCGCTTGCCAAGGAGGACGAGGGCATTGCCGCCGAGGCGCTGCGCTCGCTCGATATCTCCTACGACGACATCATGGACACCCTCAAAGAGGTCCAGACCACGGTTCCCGAGCCCAGTGAGGAGACCGAGGCGGCCAAGCTCGCCTTTACGCCGCTCGTCATTAGCGTGATGGAGCGTTCATTCCGCGTGGCGCGCGAGAACAACCAGACCTACGTGTCGACCGAGCACCTGCTCATCGGTATCGTCGAAGAGGGCAACGGCATGGCCATGGACATCCTCATGCGCCTGGGTGTGTCGTCCGCCTCCATCAAAAAGGCTATCGAGAAACTCACCGCCAAGGACCAGGACAAGAAGCGTCCGCTCGCCGGCGCCGGTGCTGGTCGTCCCGGTGCGGGCCTGCCGTTCTTTAGCGGCTCGGATGCCTCTCAGCAAAAGGGGAGCGGCACCGACACGCTCAAGCAGTTCGCCACCAACCTCACTCAAAAGGCGCGCGACGGCGAGCTCGATCCCGTGATTGGCCGCGAAAAGGAAGTCCAGCGCATGATGGAGATCCTTTCGCGCCGCACCAAGAACAACCCGCTTATCCTGGGCGATCCCGGCGTGGGCAAAACGGCCATCGTCGAGGGCCTGGCGCAGCAGATCGCTGCCGGCAACGTGCCCGAGAACCTCATGAACCAGAACATCTGGACGCTCGACCTGCCGGGCCTCGTTGCGGGCGCCAAGTATCGCGGTGAGTTTGAGGAGCGCCTCAAGAACGTGATCCAGGAGGCCACCGAGGCTGACGACGTCATCCTGTTTATTGACGAGATGCACACCATCATCGGTGCCGGTTCTGCCGAGGGCTCCATCGACGCGAGCTCCATGCTCAAGCCCGTGCTTGCACGCGGTGCCTTCCAGATTATTGGCGCCACCACGGCCGAGGAATTCCGCAAGTACCTCACCAAAGACCCAGCCTTCGAGCGTCGCTTCCAGACTATCGATGTCGAGGAGCCGAGCGTCGAGGACACCGTCAAGATCCTGACCGCGCTTAAGCCGCGCTACGAGGAGCACCACCATGTGCGCTACACGCAGGGCGCTATCGAGGCTGCCGCGAACCTTTCCAACCGCTACATCCAGGATCGCTTCCTGCCCGATAAGGCCATCGACCTCATCGACGAGGCCGGTGCCCGCGCTCGCATCGCCGCGAATCGTGCGCCCGAGCCGGTGCGCGAGGCCGAGCATCGCATAGAGGAGCTCAAGGCCGCCGCGCAGGAGGCCACCGAGAGCGACGACATGAACAAGGCCGCCGAGATCACCGAGCAGCAGAAGGCCGCCGAGATTGAGCTCGCCGAGGCCAAGGCCGCCTGGACCGCCGAGCTCGACGCCAGCCCGCTCACCATCGACGTGAGTCAGATTGCCGACATCGTGTCCGTGACCTCTGGCGTGCCGGTTTCCTCGCTCACCGAGAGCGAGAGCCGTCGCCTGCTGCAGACCGAAAGCGTGCTCAAGACCCGCATTATCGGCCAGGACGAGGCCGTCGAGGCCGTCGCCAAGGCCGTGCGCCGCAGCCGCTCGCCGCTCAAGGACCCGCGTCGTCCCGGTGGTAGCTTTATCTTCCTTGGTCCCACCGGCACAGGCAAGACCGAGCTCGCCAAGACGCTCGCCGAGTACCTCTTTGGCAGTAAGGACGCGCTCATCAGCTTCGACATGTCGGAGTTCGGCAGCGAGTTCGAGGTCTCCAAGCTTATCGGTAGCCCTCCGGGTTACGTGGGCCACGACGAGGGCGGTCAGCTTACCAAGGCCGTTCGTCGTCACCCGTACTCGGTCGTGCTGTTCGACGAGATCGAGAAGGCGCACCCCGACATCTTCAACATTTTGTTGCAGGTGCTGGAGGAGGGTCGCCTGACTGATAGCCAGGGCAAGACGGTCGACTTCCGCAATACCGTGATCATCATGACGTCCAACGTGGGCGCCCGCGAGATCGCGCAGGATGCGAGCGTTGGCTTTGGCACCACCGGCGAGCAGGGCCTCACCTCGAGTGAGATCAAGGGCCGTGCGATGGGCGAGCTCAAGCGCCTGTTCCGCCCCGAGCTGCTCAACCGTATCGACGACATTGTGGTGTTCCAGAAGCTCTCGGGCGAGAACCTGACCAAGATCGCGCACCTGCTGGTGGACGACCTGCGTCAGCGCCTGATTGCCAACGGCATGAACATCAAGCTCACCGATGCGGCCTATGACAAGATCGTGGCCGAGGGCACCGATCTCACCAACGGTGCGCGTCCGCTGCGCCGCGCCATTCAAAAGCTCATCGAGGACCCGCTGTCCGAGGAGCTTCTGGCCGGCGAGTGGGGCGAGGGCGATACCGTCCTGTGCGACGTGGCCGATGGCAAGTTTGTCTTTAGCCACGGCACGGGCGAGATCCCGGCACCGCGTCCGGCGGGCACACTCGGTGGCGATACCGTCCCGGCGGCACCGCACACCGGCAACGCCTCGCCCGTGAGCGGCGGCGTGACCTCGGGCCCCGGCGGCATGATGCAAGCCGGTTCCGGCGCGCTGTAGGGCGTGGCGACAATTTGATACGCGCAATCGAGGCGCTCCGGAAAGGGCGCCTCGATTTGTAGAGCTGCGGAAGTTGTGACCGTTGCGCTATACGGTCCACCGTTAGCCGATGATGCGAGGGCGCTCGGCGTTTTCGACTGGTTTATGCACGCAAAGTCTGGGAATATACAAGTCGCATGTCTTACTGTCTAACCAGTTGCGCCAAGGAGGCACCATGGACTACAAGATTACCGGCTACGAGCCCGCCCAGCTGTTCCATTTCTTTGAGGAGGTCAGCGCGATCCCCCGTGGGTCTGGCAACGAGAAGGGCATCAGCGATTTCCTGGTCGCGTTTGCCAAGGAGCGCGGTCTCGATGTGTATCAGGACGAGGTCTACAACGTCATCATTCGCAAGCCCGCATCTGCCGGCGCCGAGAATGCCCCGACCGTGATGCTGCAGGGCCACATCGACATGGTGTGCGACAAGCTGGGCTCCGTTGAGCACGACTTTACGACTGATGGTATCGACCTGGTCGTCAAGGACGGCGTCCTCACCGCTAACGGTACCACTCTGGGCGCCGACAACGGTATTGCCGTCGCGCTTATGCTCACTGTCCTCAACGACGATTCGATCGTTCACCCCGCCCTCGAGTGCGTATTCACCACTGACGAGGAGACTGGCCTGGTCGGCGCCGAGACGCTCGACAAGTCCCAGATTAGCGCCCGCACCATGATTAACCTTGACTCCGAGGAAGAGGGCGTTGCCACCGTCAGCTGCGCCGGCGGCGTCGTCGTTACCTACACCTGCCCGATCGCGCGCGAGCACAAGACCGGTAGCACCCTCACGCTCGACATCTCCGGCCTGCTGGGCGGTCACTCCGGCTCCGACATCAACCTGGAGCGCGGCAACGGCAACCTCATCATGGCCCGCATCATCGACCGCCTGATGGTTGCCGGCGAGCCCGCCATCGTCAGCTTTAACGGCGGCACTAAGGACAATGCCATCAACCGTGAGTGCAAGGCTGTTCTGGTCTATGCCGACCACGCTGCCGCCGAGGCCGCGGCGCAGATCGCAAAGGGCATCATCGCCGACGTCACTGCCGAGCTCGAGGTCTTCGACCCCGGCTTTACCTGCACCGTCGAGATTGCCGACGACGCCGAGGCCGAGGCCATGGACCAGAAGTCCGCACTTGCCCTCATCCGCGCCCTGCGTCTTGCCCCTAACGGCGTGATTCGCCGCAACGTCGCCACCGACGGCTCCGTCGAGGTTTCCTCCAACATCGGTGTGGTTGCCACTTCTGACGACGAGGTCAAGATCATGCTGTCCCCGCGCTCCTCGATCACCTCGCTGCAGAACGAGTTCAAGGACCGCCTGCAGACGCTGGCCGATGTTCTGGGCTTCGACGCCAAGTTTGAGTTCGAGTATCCCGGCTGGAGCTATGCCGAGCATTCGCCGGTCCGCGACGTCTTTGTCGAGAGCTATCGTGAGCTCTTTGGCTCCGAGCTGCGCATCGAGTCCATTCACGCCGGCCTTGAGTGCGGCCTGTTTGCCGAGGCCCTACACGGCCTGGACGCCATCGCCGTGGGCCCGACGCTCTCCGACGTCCACACCCCGGACGAGAGCATGGAGCTCGCTTCTGCCGAGCGCTTCTACGAGCTGCTCATCGACGTCCTCAAGCGCCTCGCTGCGTAAAGGTTGCGCTAGCAGCAGTCCGAGTCACGTGCTAGCGGATTGCAAATGACATTACGAGAGGGGGCATCCGAGCTTTTGCGACGGGTGCCTCCTTCTCTGCTTTTAAGAAATGGGAAATTGATTGGCGTCTAGCCCATATCCGCCTTGATGAGGTCGAGGGTGCGCTGGCAGTTTTCGCGGACGGGGCCGAGCATATGCTCGCGCAGGTCCGCCATGCCGGGCAGGTCGGCGTATTCGTCCATGACCTCTTCCATGCAAATGGGTACCTCGTAGGCGAGGTCCATCATGGTCGCAAAGCAAAACTTCTCGGATAGCCCGGCATCGGTGAGCGTCGCCTCCAGCGCGGGGTCGCCCATACCGTGGTATCGGCGGATAGCGCCTGGACCGATGCGCCCCACACGATTTTCGCCGCCAACGCTCATGGCAAGGCGCGCTTTTCGCCGCATGCGTTCGTATGCCAGTCCCGACGCGACATCGTACATCCGGGCCATCATGGCTGTGCCGCCGTTTCCAAGGAGCAGGGAATAGTTTTTCGCATGCGCGTCCGGTGCGCCGATGATGGCGTTAAAGAAAAGTATCTGCGTAAACAGATACAGGTTAAGTTGATAGTGGCTCGTATTGACGAGGAGTTCCTGTATATCGCGTGCGCTCGGGCCGCCGTCTGCCGTGTACTTTTGAGCGGGCATCACTCCAAGGGCCTGACAGAGGTCTTCTTGGTGTAGGCGCCTGATCGTTCCGTCTTTGACTTTCACGCGGTCATAGCGCTCAACAATGAGGGCAGGT
The DNA here is from genome assembly GCA_958405195.1 of uncultured Collinsella sp. Lineage (GTDB taxonomy): Bacteria > Actinomycetota > Coriobacteriia > Coriobacteriales > Coriobacteriaceae > Collinsella. Next base: position 18,604 of record CATYDM010000001.1, on the reverse strand, counting down.
TCGTCCTCAAACATACGATATTCGACGTTTGCCGTTGCGATGCCGGCGCGCTGGGCGCTTTTCATGCAGACAAACTCATTGAGAGCCTCGAGTTTAAAACCGATAACGCCATTTTTGAAAATATGCGTCGTGGGCGAGGACCCCATGCATTCGCACCAGCGACCGTCCATGAGTGCGAGAGCGAACTTGCCCTGATTGCCTCCAAGTGACCAACTTTCATCTAGGCCCATCCACGATGCATTGCGGTCATCTCTGATCGACTTGAGGCGGAGAGCAATTTCGTGGTCGTCTATGGGGCGGTATTCGCCGGAGCGATGCAGGACGGCGTCGATATCTTCTTCGGCACAAAATTGCACGCCGCCCGGACAGTCGAGTCCGATACGGCTGAGTAGTGCGATGGGATTGTTGGGCCTAACGTCGAATTCCGCGGCAATCGCTTTTCGTTGGTCCTCGCTGTCGGGTAGAAGGCCAAACAGGTACGGATTCATGCCTGTTGTCCGTATGCGCGATTCGATACGGGTATGTTGGTCGATAGGGCTGGCCCGTCATAGTCATGATCGTAGGTAAAGCTGATAAGACCGTTCTCATCTTGCGTGAGCGTTCCAGCAGGCACGCCGCAAATAATGGTCCGAAGTGATGTTCTGGCCATTGGCTATTTCCCTTCGGGCTTGGTTTTGCTAGATGCGTTTGCGGCAATCGAGACTCCGAGATTGGACATGGCGAAATCGGCGAAGACCTCGTCGTAGAGTGCGGATGTAAAGGGGACATCTGGAAGAGCCGGAATGGCGGTACTACGACGGTTGCGATGATGAGGACGTTGAGTGTGATGGCGCCTGGGGATGCTGCGAGGCAGCGGATTGGCATGCGGGGCGTCGACTGGTCGCTCGTTTTTCGCTTCGCCGATATCCCCTTGTGCTGCGAGTGCCAGTCCAAGAGCGTCGAAAATCGCCAGCAACTTGTCGAGTCGAATGCCGGTGGCGTCTCCTAGCTCGAGCGATGCGAGCAGGCGCTCCGAAACACCGGCCTTTTTGGCGAGGGCGGCACGGGTGAGACCCTGAGTCTCGCGTGCCTGGCGCACGTAGATGCCAGCTTGGCGCGGTGTGGTGATGGGAAGGGTATCCACGGCTATCTCCTAACGTGCAGACTTTTGCATATCAGTATGACATGCAAAAGTCTGCACGAATAGGCATTATGCAAAACTCTGCATGAGACTCCTGCATTGACGTTGGCTTATGAGAGGCGTTTTTTATATCGCGAGGATCCCCAGATGCTCAAGCAAGATCTTAAGCCCGATGAGGACGAGCACGACGCCACCCACGATGGTGGCGGGTTTTTCGTAGCGCGCGCCAAAGGTGTGGCCGATCGCCACGCCAGCGATGGAGAAGACAAAGGTCGTGATGCCAATGAGCGACACAGCGGGAACGATGTCGACCGAAAGCGCGGCGAACGAGATGCCCACGGCCAGGGCGTCGATTGAGGTGGCGATGGCAAGGATCAGGTACTCGCCCAGGTCAATCTTTTCGGCATCCTTGCCGTCGCCTTCGTTCTCGTCCTCGGTAAAGGCCTCCCACAGCATTTTGCCGCCGATAAAGGCGAGCAGGGTGAAGGCGATCCAATGGTCGATGGGTCCGATGATGCCCATAAACTGGCTGCCAAGCGCCCATCCGATTACGGGCATGCCGGCCTGAAAGCCGCCAAAGAACAGGCCGAGCACCATGGCGACCTTAAGGTTGATCTTCTTCATGCCAAGGCCCTTGCAGATGGATACGGCAAAGGCGTCCATCGAAAGGCCGATGGCGAGCAGCGCAAGCTCTGCGAATCCCATAGTTCGGCTCCCTCCTTGCGGGCGAACCCGCGTGTACTTCTGGCGGGGGAGCAACAAAAAAGACCCGTGGCGTACGCGTTGCGCGCACAACCACGAGTCTCGTTCATTAAGGCAAGCCAGACCGTTTCGGCCAGTGTGTTGACTTGCCGCGCCACCGGAGGCGAACCCGATCACGCGACTACTCCCTCATTTATGCGAATCCCGATGCTACCACATAAGCAGCTCATTTGGATTGGGGCTCTCAGCGGTGTTCGCTCATTCTGTAAGCATCGGATTTCGTGGCTGCTGCGGGGACAAACCGTGAGAAACTATTTAGCGTTTATGGAGCGTATACGATGGGAGCGATGCTTTGGATAAGAACGAGCTGCAAAAGCGTATGGAACAGGCCATTCGCCTGACGGCACCTGGCCAGCCGATCCGCACCGCTCTCGACATGATCATTGCCGGTCACCTGGGCGCCCTTATCTGCGTCGGCGACACCGAAAACGTGCTCGCCGCCGGTAACGACGGCTTCCCGCTCAACATTTCGTTTACCTCGAACCGCCTGTTCGAGCTCTCCAAGATGGACGGCGCCATCGTTATCGATGGCGACCTCACCCAGATCCTGCGCGCCAACTTCCACCTCAATCCCGATCCCTCGCTCGCCACGAGTGAGACGGGCATGCGTCACCGTACTGCCGCTCGCATGTCGGTGCTCACCGATGCCATCGTGATCTCGGTTTCGGCTCGTCGCGCCGTCGTTAACGTGTACGTTCACGGCAAGAGCTACGAGATCCAGCCCGTCACCACCATCATGAGCTCGGTCAACCAGCTCGTCGCCACGCTCCAGACCACCCGTCAGTCGCTCGACCGCTCCTTGCTGCGCCTGACGGCCCTTGAGCTCGACGACTACGTCACGCTCGCCGACATCACCGGCATTTTCTCGAGTTTCGAGATCATGCAGCAGGCAAAGACCGAGCTTAAGGATTGCATCGTCAAGCTGGGTAACCAGGGCAAGCTCGTGCAGATGCAGCTCGAGCAGCTCGCGGGCTCCAGCATGGATACCGAATACGACCTGATGATCCGCGACTACGCAAGCGATTCCTCTGAGGCCAACGCCGAGAAGATTCGCGCCGAGCTGAGTCGCATGACGCCTAAGGACCTGTCTGACCCGCAGCACGTGGCGGCAGTTCTGGGCTATGACGACCTGGACGAGGACTCCGTCATGACACCGCTGGGCCTGCGCACGCTTTCGCGCGTGTCCGTCGTGCGCGACGGCGTGGCCGAGAAGATCGTCGACGAGTACGGCTCGCTGCAGGAGCTCATGGATGACATCAGCGAGGATCCGGAGCGCCTGGGCGACTTTGGCGTCAACAACCCTGCCATTCTTGCGGACTCGCTGTACCGCATGAAGGGCACCAAACAGGGGAACGCATAATGGCGCCCGTATGCGCCGTGGTCGTTGCCGGTGGCAGCGGCCAGCGCTTTGGTAACCCCGGCGGCAAGCAGCTCGTTAACGTGGCGGGCCGTCCGCTCATGAGCTGGTCCATCCGCGCGTTCGATCGTAGCGACAAGGTCGGCCACATTGTAGTGGTGTGTCCTGCCGAGCGCCGTGCCGAGATGCGCCGCCTGGCCATCGACCCGTTTGACTATGACACGCCCATCAGCTTTGCCGATGCCGGCGATACCCGTCAGGATTCCACCCGTGCCGGCGTGCATGCGGTTCCGGCGGGCTTTGAATACGTCGCCATTCACGATGGCGCTCGTCCGCTCATTGCGACCGAGGCCATCGACCACGCTATCGACGTGCTCGTGAGCGACCGTGCTCTCGACGGTGTCGTGTGCGGCCAGCCCGCGATCGACACGCTCAAGATCGTCGATGGCGACAATATCGTCGAGACGCCGCCGCGTGAGCTCTATTGGGCCGCGCAGACGCCGCAGATCTTTAGCGTCGATGCTATGAAGCGCGCCCACGCTGCAGCCATTGCCGAGGGCTTTACCGGCACCGATGATTCGTCGCTGGTCGAGCGCATGGGTGGGCGCGTCCGCTGCGTCCAGAGCCCGCGCGATAACCTTAAGGTGACGGTGCCCGAGGACTTGCGTCCCGTAACCGCGATTCTGCTTGGCCGCATGGCCGAGGGAGAGGACCTTCCCCATGTTCAGTAACCTGCGCATTGGCCATGGCTACGACGTTCACCGTCTGGTGGAGGGGCGTCGATGTATCATCGGCGGTGTCGACATTCCCTACGAGCGCGGCCTGCTGGGCCACTCGGATGCCGATGTGCTCGCGCACGCCTTGGCCGACGCCATTCTGGGCGCCTGTCGCGGGGGAGACATCGGCAAGCTATTCCCCGATACCGACCCCGCCTATGAGGGTGCCGATTCGATGGTGCTGCTCGCTCGCGTGATGGACTATGCGCGCGAGCTGGGCTTTGAGTTTGTCGATGCCGATTGCACCATTGCCTGCCAGCAACCCAAGATCACCCCGCACCGCGATGCCATGCGCGCCAACCTTGCCCATGCCCTGGGCGTTGACGTCGAAAACGTGGGCGTCGCCGCCACTACGACCGAAAAGCTCGGTTGGGAAGGCCAGGGCGAGGGAATCGGCGCCTGGGCCGTCTGCCTGCTACAGAAAACCGTTAAGGAGTAACGAATGCGTATCTACAACAGCGCTACCCATAAAAAGGAAGAGTTCCAGCCCATCGAGTCCGGCAAGGTCCGCATGTACGTGTGCGGCCCCACGGTCTACGACAACATCCACATCGGCAACGCCCGCACGTTCATCAGCTTTGACGTAATTCGTCGCTGGCTCATCGCGAGCGGCTACGAGGTCACATTCGCCCAGAACCTCACCGATGTCGATGACAAGATCATCAAGCGCGCCAACGAGCAGGGCCGCACGGCCGCCGAGGTCGCGACGGAGTTCTCCGACAAGTTTATCGGCGTCATGCGTGCCGCTAACGTGCTCGATCCCGATGTGCGCCCCCGCGCCACCAAGGAGATCGGCCCCATGATCGCTATGATCAAGACGCTTATCGAGCAGGGCCATGCCTACGCCGCCGATAACGGCGACGTGTACTTTGCCGTGCGCAGCGATCCCAACTATGGTCAGGTCTCGGGCCGCAACATCGACGACCTTATGGTTGGCGCGCGCATCGAGGAGAACGAGGACAAGAACGACCCGCTCGACTTTGCCCTGTGGAAGGCCGCCAAGCCCGGCGAGCCCAGCTGGCCGAGCCCCTGGGGCGAGGGCCGTCCCGGTTGGCACACCGAGTGCGCCGCCATGGTGCATCGCTACCTAGGCACCCCGATCGACATCCACGGCGGCGGCTCCGACCTTGCCTTCCCGCATCACGAGAACGAGTGCGCCCAGGCCACCTGCGCCTGGCACCAGGGCTTCTCCAACACCTGGATGCACACGGGCATGCTGCTGGTTGACGGCGAGAAGATGTCCAAGTCGCTCGGAAACTTCTTTACGCTGGCCGAGGTGCTCGAGCAGCACTCTGCCGCGGCCCTGCGCCTGTTGATGCTGCAGACGAGCTATCGCTCGCCGCTCGACTTCTCCTGGGAGCGCCTGGAGGGTGCCGAGAATTCGCTCACGCGTATTGCCGGTACGGTCGAGAACCTTCGTTGGGCTGCGAACCATGCGACGGCCGATGCCGATGCGGCTGCCGCCGAGGCGTTTGCCGCCAAGGCCGCCGAGACCCGCGCCGCCTTTAAGGAGTGCATGGACGACGACTTTAACACCGCCGGTGCCATGGGTGCTGTCTTTGGCTTTGTCACCGAGTGCAATCAGTATCTGGAGCAGGCGGGCGATGCTGCCGACAAGGCCGCAGTCCTGGCTGCCGCCGATACGCTGGCCGAGCTGCTCGATACGTTTGGCGTTGAGCTTCCCGAGCCCAAGGTCGAGTTGCCGCTGGGCCTGCTGGGCGTTGCCGCCGGTTTGGTTGCCTACACGGGCGACGACGTGGACGAGGCCGCTGCCAAGATTCTCGAGGCTCGTGCCGAGGCTCGTGCCGCCAAGAACTGGGATCTGGCAGATGCCATCCGCGACCAGCTCAAGGACCTGGGCCTGACGATTGAAGATACCGCCGCCGGCACTCGTATCAAATCTCTCTAATCCCCGCGGGTTTCCCAAGCACCCGACCGCCCGAGCCACGGCACCTTGCCTTTCAATCGTCGGGCATGACCTCAAGGTCTATGCCCTCCTCTTTCAAGGCAATCTGCCGCACCTCGGGCGGTCGGTCTACTTGTTTCGTTTGATAGTTGTATTTAGGAGGTCACTTTATGGCCGACAATCGCAAGCGTGCTCCGCGTGGTGGCAAGCAGGCCGCTTCCGGCTCGCGTCCGATTCGCCGTAACGACCGCGCTGTTGCTTCTAAGGGGCAGCGCGAGCGCACCCAAGCTCAGGCTGCGCGTCCGCAGCGAGATCGCAACCGCGACAACGTTCAGGCTCCCAAGGGTGAGTTCATCGAGGGTCGCCGTGCTGCTGCCGAGGCGCTGCGTACCGGCTTTCCCGTCAAGTGCGCGCTCATTGCCGAGGGCGGGGAGCGCGATGCCGCCTTGTCGCGCCTGGTCGATGACCTCAACGCCGCGGGCGTCCGCATTAAGTTCGTTCCACGCGCGCAGCTCGATGCGCTGTCGAGCCATGGCGCTCACCAGGGCATTGCGCTCGAGGTTGGCAACTTCCCCTATGCCGATGTCGCCGACATCCTCGACCGCGCGGGCGACGGTCCGGCGCTTGTCGTTGTGCTCGACCATGTGACCGACGACGGTAACTTTGGCGCCATCGTGCGCTCTGCCGAGGTTGTGGGCGCAGTGGGCGTCATCATCGCCAACAAGCGTGCCGCCGGCGTGACCGTGGGCAGCTACAAAACTTCAGCCGGCGCCGTCATGCATCTGCCTATCGTGCAAGTGCCCAACATCGCCCGTGCGCTCGACGATCTTAAGGCCGCTGGCTTTTGGGTGGGCGGTGCCTCCGAGCACGCCGAAGGTAGTTGCTGGGATGCTCCCTTCGAGGGCCGCGTGGCGCTCGTCATGGGCTCCGAGGGCGACGGCATCTCGCGTCTGGTGCTCGAGAAATGCGACTTTTTGACCAAGCTTCCCCAGCGCGGCATGACCGAGAGCCTCAATGTTGCCCAGGCGACTACGGCCCTCTGCTTTGAGTGGCTGCGCCGCAACGCCGGCGAGCTCATGGGGGAGGAGTAGCGCATGTCCAAGAAGAACCGTGCCAAGTCCAAGGCCAAGCGCTTTGGCGAGGGCTCGGCCAAGCCGATTGTTTCGGCCGCGACCTACGGCGTGGGCGGCAATGCGTTTGCGCAGGCCATTGCCGACCCGGTCTCGACGGTGCACTCCAATAAGCCCGAGCTGTTGGTGGTCGACGGTTACAACGTGATCCACTGCACGCCGCGCTACGAAAAGCTCGTGTACGACCATTCCGACGATCCGTATTCCAGCGACGTCCACGATATGGCGCGCACCGCCCTCATCAACGACGTTGCTGCCTTTGCCCAGGGCCGTTACGAGGCCGTGATCGTGTTCGACGGCGCGGGCAATATCTCCAGTGAACGTCCCAACCTGCCGGCCCGCGGCGTGCGCATCGAGTTCTCGCCGACGGGTGTTTCAGCCGATACCGTGGTGCAAAAGCTCTGCATCGAGGCGCGCGAGGAAGGCCGCGCATGCTCCATGGTATCGAGCGACGGCACGATCCAGGCCGTCGTCATGGGCAAGGGTGTCACGCGCATCTCGAGCCGTATGCTGGTGGACGAGATCAAACAGATCGACAACGACGTGCACGAGGCCGAGGAGGCCCCGCAGATCAAGATGACCCTGGGCAGCCGTCTAAGCCCCGAGGCCCTGGCCAAGCTCAAGGCCCTGCGCGGGAGGTAGGGAAGTTGGCGGGGCAATGCTGCCTCGCTAACTCCATTCAGCGATGTCGATCATTCTTTCGAGGCGCCACGTTAGCGCCTCTTTTAGATATGGCAGCCTTGCCGTGAGCGCGTCGTTTCTGGAAAGAATCTCGATTGCCTCGTCAACGAAGCCTTCGAGTTTGTCGCTGTCAAACCAGCCCATGTCCTCGACGAGCATCATTTGTTTGGCGGGGCTTGAATGAAATTGTGCGCTGGTAAAACTGTGCTCTCCCGCCCTAAGCTCCTCTAGCGATATGTTGCACCAGAGTGATGAGCCCGAATCGAAGATGGGGGCAGGTCTGCAAGCTTGCGTGTTTACGTTTCGCACGAGGCCGAAGTTGCGCCAATGACGATCGTAGTTGGCAATGATGTCGTCACATACGATCATGCGGTCAAGGGCATCCTTGACGCCTGTCACCCCGAGCTCCTCGCAGTTTGCTACATATCGCTCGTAGTCGGTTAGCCGTTCATCTGCGTTTGCGTGCTGGTTTACATAGAACGCAGGGACATACTCTTCTTCATCAGTTAAGAAGACATCGCATGTGCTCAGGGCGGAAGTGCCCGTGCCCTCGAGCGAGTAAGGCACATAATCGCTGGCGTTTAGGATGCGACGGTGGAGCGCGGTCGCCACCAGCTCGTTATAAGGTTCCTGGTCCAGGTGCGCTCCTGCCTTATGCAGAATTCGACGTTCGCCCTCGCACGTCCAGTACTTTTGAAGATTGCCGTCCGAGGTGTTATCGGGCTTTGCGGCAGCCGCTTTTCCCTCTGGGGCAAAGGGTGCAATGGACAGCGAGACGTCATCAAAGGCGTTATTGAAGAAGTTGATATCCTCCCAGATGAGACCGGAACCTTGGGGCCTAATCCAATACTGGTCGGATAAGGAGAGGCCGAGATTTCGCTGGACGAGTTCATCGGGAACATCGACTGCGGCTTCTGCAAGCAGGGAGGCTAGCCCAATGCGTGCGAGCGGGATACCGCGGCCGCGCCACCAGATGCGGAAGGAGTCTAGCGATATGGGGCTATTAGGGCCAAATACTCCAATAGGGGCGTGGGCGTAATCGATGTCGGCACCGATGTGGGTAAAGTCTTTTCGCGATGTGCTGTAGACCAGCTGAGCGACTTCGTACGTGCGGTTCATGAGGGTGAACGCGATCTCGCTCTTACCGTGGCCGCGGCGGGGACGTCCCCCCGTTTTGGTCACAGAGCGGAGTCGCGTGTCGACGCTGTCTTTGTCGATGAGCCATACACCAGAAGCCTTGCGGGCCTCAAGTGCTCCGTTTTTTATGAGCTCCTGCACCCTGCGCGGAGTGATGCCGAGTAGCTCGGCGGCTTCTTTGGTAGTAAGCATCACGAAACCCTTCGCCAGAACGAATAGTTTTATATATAGCAATTGTAATTAAAACTATTCGTTCTGGCGAATGGTTTTAAGATTGAGGGCGCACTGACAGAAATGAACGGGCCTGGTACGCGTTGTTGCTGGATTTTGCATATTTGTATAACGCCGTGCGGCCTGTTGCGCCCCGTCCGCAATTCCATTATTCTTAACAGGCTTCGCGCGAAAGCGCCAAGTGTGCCAGTGTGGCGCAACGGTAGCGCAACTGATTTGTAATCAGTGGGTTGCAGGTTCGATTCCTGTCACTGGCTCCATGAGAGTTTCGGGCTCTGTCTCTATATGGGACAGAGCCCGTTTCTATTTGGGTGGTGCGCCATCGGGTTAGCGCCCATCCCGTTTTTGGTTTGTCTCGTCCTCCAGTTTGTCTAAATCTGTAACACCAAGACCGATATTTGGCATCTAACTGTTACAGATTGAGATGAAACTTAGGGTGTTTTAGGAATATCTTGATCTGTAACATGTAGAAGCGGAATAGGCCTCTTGCTGTTACAGATCGAGACAAGGGCGGGTGCGGACCTGGATGTTCTGCTCGAGCGTGGATTTCTGGACACGCGAGAGAAGAAAATCTTCCGACCGGAGAACGAGCGTGGATAATTAACTTGGATAGGGAGCTAAGGTAAACACCGATTGTCTATCGAAGGCTTTAGAAACAACGACCCCGATTTCATTGTGGAATCGGGGTCGTTTGTGCCTGAGGAATCCGAATGGATTAATCGAGCTCCTAAGGGACTTCTTGGGTTCTTGCTAATGGTCTGCCGAGGATGTCCCCAATGCAAGCAGCGGGCATCTACTCAATATAGTTGGGATTCTTCTTGATGATCACGCGTGCAGCGATGAACGAGACGACGATGGCGATGACGGCGACAACGCACGCCAGTACGAAGTTGCCCATGGATCCATCGGGAGCGATAAAGATCAGCGCAGAAAGAAGACTGGGGCATGCTCCCGCAACATACTCCTTCAGGACGAAGATACCTGCAGGGAGTCCCGCGCAGAGGGCGCCGATTGCCGTGCCGACAAGCAGGCGGGGACGCTCGATGAGGCAGCCGTAAAATGCGGGCTCAGTTACGCCACAGAGTGCGGTGACGGCAACCGTGGTGACCATACCTCTCTTCTCCTTGTTGCCTTTCATTGCAGTTGCCAAGGCGAGACTCGTGCCGCCAATGCAGAGGTTTGAGATGAAGCCAAAGATGATGGGCGCCCAGCCGAGCTGCGCCAAGCTCGTAACTTCGATCGCGATGTAGGCCTTATCAAGACCGAGCATGACAAAATAGGGGTTAAGGGCTGCAAGGATTGGAGTAGCGATAAATGCCACGTTATCCATGAGCCACGTGGCGGCATCACTCAGCGCGTAGCCCATCATGCTGCCGGCGGGGCCGAGGATAATCAGCTCAACAGGCACGACGATGAACATGGTGAGCAGCGGCTTCAAGAACAGTTTGGTAATGTCGGGGATGATTTTCTGAAGACCGCGATCAACAAAGTACATGAACACAACGCCCAGTACGATTGGCACCACCGTGCTCGAGTAGTCATTCGTCGGGATGGGGATGCCAAGAAAGTCGAGGCCCTCAGCACCGCTAATAGACGAGCTAATCATGATTGCGCCCAGCAGTGCGCCCATGATAGGCTGCATCTTCATGACGGCGGCGAGCTGATAGCCGAGGTAAACGGGCAGGAAGCTAAATGAGGCGCTGAAGATCGCCAGCAGAACCTGGGCGGTTCCGCTATCGGTGCTCAATCCACAATAATTGACCAGGAGATTCTTGATCGAAAGAATGAGTCCGCCAACGATGAGCGCCGGGACGATGGGCATGAATACCTGTGCAGAGACGTTCCCGAATTTCTCAATCAAGCCCATGGCGGTGTTACCGCTTTTAATGCCTTCTGCAAGGTCTTTGGCGGTTTGGGCATCGTCGGCAACCGTGCCACCGCCGACTTCGATTCCCGCGAAGTCGAGGAAGTCGTTGTAAGCCTCGGTGACGTTGGGGCCGATGATCACCTGAAGCTGGCCACCGCTGACTACTGCCCCGAGCGCCTGGTCGGCCGATTTGGCGAGCTGGAGATCGATGATCGAGGTGTCTCGTGCGTCGATGCGAAGGCGCGTCGCACAATGAGTTACCGATGTAATGTTCTCTTTGCCGCCAACAGCCTTTAGGACTGTTTCGGACATTGCCTGATATTTCATCTCTTTCTCCTAACCTTCCTGCTCCTGATACTTCGAGATAAGGTCTCGGTACCAATACCAGCTCTTTTTGGGGGTGCGCTCCAGATTGTTCTCGAAGTCGATATGGACAAGTCCGTATCGTTTTTCGTAGCCGTTGATCCAGCTATACAGATCCATCGTCGACCAGAGGTAGTAGCCCTCAACGCGCGCGCCGTCGCGCTTAGCCCTCATCATGTGCTCGATGAACTGGCCCAGAAGCTCGATGCGGTCATCATCGTGGATCATTCCGTCTGCGTCTGGTTGCTCATAGGCGCCATGTCCGTTTTCCGTAATAAAGATGCGGGGCGCGTCATAGCGCTCGTGGACATCCATGATGGTTGAATACATGCAACTTGGGAGTATTTCGCGGCCCCATTTATTGCGGGGAACATTGCTGTCGCGGGCGCTTTCAAACAAGGGCGCAATGCATTTTCCTTCGACCTTTTTGCTCGAACCGCCCTTATTGTTCGCCGAAACGGCAAGCTCTCCACCGTGCCAGTCGGTTACATACTCTCGGCAATACACGTTGAGTCCAATAAAATCGACTTTACCGTCTCTGAATTCTTCTACGTCATTTGGGGATCGATAGAGCGTGACGCCAAGTTTTTCAAGGATTTCGTCCATTTCTGGCGGCAGTTGACCCTGAAGTGCTGGTGCCAGAATCATGCGATTGGCGAAAAAGTCTGCGTATCGAAATACGTCATCGGGGTGCTCGGTTGCCGGGTCGAGTTCGACAACGCCGCCATCGTGGACGGCACCGATGATGCCGTCGTAGCCCATTTGACGATATGCTCGGACTGCGAGTGCGCTTGCGCGCATCAGGTTGTACTGAAACTGCATGTACGACTGAACGTCGAGCGATCGATTGGGGGGATAGTTGCCCAACATGTTTACGCAGTAGCTGTAGAAATGCGGCTCGTTAACGGTAGCCCAGATTTTGACGCGGTCTCCAAAGCGCTCAAAGCAAATCTTGGCGTATTTGCAGAACCACTCTGCCATGTCGTTGTTCAGCCATCCGCCTTTGCAAGCAAGCGTGAATGGCAGATCGTAATGGAACAGCGTAACGTTGGGCTCTATGCCATTTTCGAGGCAGCAATCAATGACCCGATTATAAAAATCGATACCCTTTTCATTCACTTCGCCGATACCCGTGGGGATGATTCGACTCCATGAAAGAGAGAAACGATAGGTGTTTTGTCCGCCTTCTTTCATCATGCGGATATCTTCTTCATAGCGATGGTAGAAGTCGCAAGATACATCACCGTCAACATGGTTGATGTTCTTATTGCTTGTGTGGTTAAAGAAATCCCACTCGCCAAGGCCTTTGCCGTCTTCGTTCCAGGCACCCTCGCACTGATAAGACGCCGTGGCGGAACCCCAGAGAAACGGGATGCTGTTCACGTTGCCCATGAATCCCCTTTCCATCATTCAACACGGTGGATACGTGTGGCGGAATTACGATTAAGATGACGTCAACTGATTTGAATCATAAGAGAACGACCAAAGCTGTTTGATTCAATAAATGAACTATGATTTCGAGGAGAGCGTAAGGAGAGATCACGTGAATATCAATGACTTCGATGTGCTCAATCGCATTAGCTCCATCATCAACAGCGAGTTTGGGTCAAACGATGCCGCCATCGCTCGATATCTCATCGCTCACATTAGGCGTTCGAGCGAAATCAATGTTGCCGCAATAACCCGCGATGCATTCGTGACCCGTTCCGCTGTTCGTCGTTTCTGCAATCGATTGGGCTACCAGTCTCTTAGCGATTTGAAAGAATCATTTACTCAATCAGTCTTTCCAAGCGACTTAAGCCATCGAGAGGAGGAATTTGGCTACGAGGAGTACAGGGCAGAGCTCGACGTTCGCATGATCGAGATGTTCGCTGAGGTTGAAAGCGGCGTGTCCGATATCGCTATTAAGCACCTTGCCGACGAAATTGATGGCCATAAAAACGTTGAAATCTGGTGCACCAATAATGTGAGCGCCAATCTCGTACGATTTCAGCAGGAAATGTTTTATGCGGGCAAGATAGTTCGCATAGTTGCTGGGGCTAACGTCGCGGAATTGAAAAACATGGGAGACGCTTCGCAGTCATTGATAATTCTCGTATCGGTCTCCGGGCTATTTGCGTCACAGGCGCGTGAGTATCTTGATTGCCGTTCGGGCAGGAAGATTCTAATTACTGCGTTTAGCAACGATGACAAATCGAGGTCTTTTGACCGTGTATATCGTCTTGGTAATGCGGGAAACGGAATTGACCGACTCGGCGTTTATTCGAAATACGCCATGACCTATTTCTTCGACTTGCTATCATCGTGTTACTTGAGTCGCTACCCCTGCACCAAGGGGGAGCCGCTCTATGGGTCTACTTTGGTCTGGCCCGAGTAGTAGCGGCTCTATAGTTCTCCCGTCTGGAGAATGAGAGTGGATAATCTCCCACTTTGGGCTTAGAGCCGCGCTAAAAGCGGGAGATTATCCACGCTTGAACGTGCCGTGGAAGCACGATCGCGACCTATGTAATAGTGCAAGAGGGCCGTTATCGAAGGTCGATGCTGTAGGCGTACTCCACCGTGCCAAAGTGTTCCCTCGGGAAATGTCACCAGCGCAGCCAAATCTACCGTCCTTCATATCTAAACTCAACAAAACCGCAGGTCAAAGGTATATAGATACGCCCGGCACCGTGTATCTAGAGGTTTTCGTTGACAGCCCCCAAGGTTGCATCGTATTATCTTTTTCGTTCGCGGGGGCGGCGGTCCAAAAGACCAAAGAACCTGCGGATACTTGAACGATTGGGAGTTTGCCCGAGTGGTTAATGGGGACGGGCTGTAAACCCGTTGGCTCTGCCTACATAGGTTCGAATCCTATAGCTCCCACCCGTCAAGTGCCTGTATAGCTCAGTCGGTAGAGCACTTCGTTGGTAACGAAGAGGTCACCAGTTCAAGTCTGGTTGCAGGCTCCATCCGGCGGTGTAGCTCAGTTGGTTAGAGCACACGGTTCATACCCGTGGCGTCACTGGTTCGAATCCAGTCACCGCTACCATAGGTAACACGGTGGCTTCTCAATAGTATGTTGAGAGGCCACTATGGTATAAAGGCAAAGTCCCGTCCGGGGACGACCTGTTTAGAGGAGGGCTTTATGGCCAAAGAGAAGTTTGAGCGCACTAAGCCGCATGTTAACATCGGCACCATTGGTCACGTCGACCACGGCAAGACCACGCTGACCGCTGCCATCACCAAGGTTCTCTCCGAGACCGAGGGCTGCAAGGCTGACTTCACTGCGTTCGAGAACATCGACAAGGCTCCCGAGGAGCGCGAGCGCGGCATTACGATCTCCGTCTCCCACGTTGAGTACGAGACCGCTGCCCGTCACTACGCTCACGTTGACTGCCCGGGCCACGCTGACTACGTCAAGAACATGATCTCCGGCGCTGCTCAGATGGACGGCGCTATCCTGGTTATCGCCGCTACCGACGGCCCCATGGCTCAGACCCGCGAGCACATCCTGCTCGCCCGTCAGGTCGGCGTTCCCTACATCGTCGTCTTCCTGAACAAGTGCGACATGGTCGACGATGACGAGCTCATCGACCTCGTCGAGATGGAGACCCGTGAGCTCCTCTCCGAGTACGATTTCCCCGGCGACGACATCCCCGTCATCCGTGGTTCCGCTCTGGGCGCTCTCGAGGGCGACGCCAAGTGGATGGACGCTATCCGCGAGCTCATGAAGGCCGTCGACGAGTACATCCCGACGCCTGCTCGTAACAACGACCTCCCGTTCCTGATGGCCGTTGAGGACGTTATGACCATCTCCGGCCGTGGTACCGTTGCTACCGGCCGTGTCGAGCGCGGTGAGCTCAAGCTCAACGAGCCCGTCGAGATCGTCGGCATCAAGGATACCCAGAACACCGTCGTTACCGGTATCGAGATGTTCCGTAAGTCCATGGACTTCTGCGAGGCTGGCGACAACGTCGGTCTGCTGCTCCGCGGCATCAAGCGTGAGGACATCGAGCGCGGCCAGGTTCTCTGCAAGCCCGGTTCGGTTACCCCGCACACCAAGTTCACCGGCGAGATCTACGTTCTGACCAAGGAGGAGGGCGGCCGTCATACCCCGTTCTTCGATGGTTATCGTCCTCAGTTCTATTTCCGTACCACCGACGTTACCGGTACGGTCAAGCTCCCCGAGGGCACCGAGATGGCTATGCCTGGTGACCACATCACCATCGAGGGTGACCTCATCCACCCGATCGCCATGGAGGAGGGCCTGCGCTTCGCTATCCGCGAGGGTGGCCACACCGTCGGTTCGGGCATCGTCTCCACGATCATTGAGTAAATTAGCTCTTTGATATAGCTGACTTAGAGAACCCGGCACTTATAGGGGTGCCGGGTTCTTTTCTGCAATGGATATTGAGCCGTTGCTGGTGTCGAGAGGATCGATAATGGTCCTGGATGCACCGTCGATTAGCTCTCGATGGCTTCATTGATGTGTTCCAAATATGAATGGATCCACCGAGAACCAATTGACTCGAGGTTTTCATTGACAGCACTTACGTGGAGCTGATAAAGTAACAACTCGTGCCCGTACGGGGCGGAAATGAAAGGTTCAGGATACATGCGTACTCTAGTTACTCTTGCGTGCACTGAGTGCAAGCGCCGCAACTATACGACCACCAAGAACAAGTCGACCATGCCTGATCGTATGGAGATCAAGAAGTATTGCCCCTGGTGCCGTCACCACACGCTGCACAAAGAGACTCGCTAGTCTCTAGTCACATACGCCAGTAGTTCAATTGGTAGAGCATCGGTCTCCAAAACCGAGTGTTGAGGGTTCGAGTCCTTCCTGGCGTGCCAGTCATTATTCCGTAAGCTCCCACTTGGGGGCTTACGGTTTACTCATGTATAAGCGCATTGCGCGGAGGTAACCCAAATGGCCAACAAGAAGAACAAGAAGAAGGCTCAGCAGCCGGCACCTGCCAACAGCGCTGCCGCCAACTCCAAGGTTGAGGCCAAGAAGGCCGTTGCCAAGAAGAACGAGAAGGCTGCGAAGTCCAAGAAGAACGAGAAGCCTGGTTTCTTCGCCCGCACCAAGAAGTATTTTGCTTCGGTCAAGTCCGAGATGAAGCGTGTCACGTGGCCCGATAAGAAGGAGCTCGTGAACTACTCGGTCGTCGTTTGCGCTTCTCTGATCGTCGTCGGCGTCGTCATCGCTCTGCTCGATGCTGGCTTTGGCGAGGCTCTTGCTCTGTTCTCTGGATTGAGGGGCTAAACCATGTCTAAGCGTTGGTACGTCGTTCACACTTACTCTGGATACGAGAACCGCGTTAAGTCCGATCTCGAGCATCGCATCGAGACTATGGGCATGCAGGACCGTATCTTTGATATCGAGATTCCTATGGAGCGTGTCACCGAGATTAAAGAGGGTGGCAAGCGTGAGACCAAGGATTCCAAGATTTTCCCGGGTTATGTCCTGGTCCGCATGGAGATGGATGATGATGCTTGGACGTGCGTTCGTAACACGCCTGGCGTCACCGGTTTCCTGGGCGGCAACGGCAAGCCCGCTCCGCTTTCCCGCGACGAGTACAACAAGATGACTCGTCGTCCCGGTAAGGGCGATTCGCCCAAGCGCACTTCGGTTGATATTGAGGTCGGCACGTCCGTCCGCGTCACCGATGGCCCGCTTACCGACTTTGATGGCAAGGTCTCCGAGGTTAACACCGATGCTGGCAAGCTCAAGGTCACGCTGATGATCTTTGGCCGCGAGACGCCGGTCGAGCTCGACTTTAACCAGGTTGCTGTCATCGCTTAAGTTTTCGTCCGTTCGCGCGAGCGTGCTTCTTCTGTGATTGCTCATCTCAGGAGTGCTTCTAACACGTGCGTGCTTACGATATAGCAAGTACTTCACACTCGTGATTCGAAAGGAATGACCATGGCTGAGAAGAAGGTTGCCAACGTCATTAAGCTCCAGATTCCTGCTGGTGCAGCTAACCCCGCTCCTCCCGTCGGCCCCGCCCTGGGCGCTGCTGGCGTGAACATCATGCAGTTCTGCCAGGCCTTTAACGCCGAGACGCAGGACAAGAAGGGCGACATCATCCCCGTTGAGATCTCTGTCTACGAGGACAAGTCCTTCTCCTTCATCACCAAGACCCCGCCGGCGGCTCACCTCATCAAGAAGGAGCTGAACCTCAAGTCTGGTTCCGCTAAGCCCCAGGCCGACAAGGTTGGTCAGCTCTCCCAGGAGCAGCTCACCAAGATCGCCGAGATCAAGATGCCGGACCTCAATGCCAACGACATTGACGCCGCCAAGAAGATCATCGCCGGTACCGCCCGTTCCATGGGCGTCACCATCGCTGAGTAGCGATTTCTTATGGTAACGACGGGTGCTCCGACCGGGGCGCCCGTTAAATGTGTGCAATAGGGCACACGATACGATGTGGGAGGGCTCACGCCCGTTTAACCACAGGAGGTAATGCACATGGCTAAGCATGGTAAGAGCTATAACGCCGCTGCCGAGAAGATCGACCGCGCCACGCTCTACACCCCCCTTCAGGCTGCCAAGCTCCTCAAGGAGCTCGACACCGCCAAGTTCGACGAGACCGTCGAGGCCCACTTCCGTCTGGGCATCGATACTCGTAAGGCTGACCAGAACATCCGTGGTTCCATCTCCCTGCCCCACGGCACCGGCAAGACCGTTCGTGTTGCCGTCTTCGCCGAGGGCGAGAAGGCCCGCGAGGCTGAGGCTGCCGGCGCCGACATCATCGGTTCCGACGAGCTCGTCGCCCAGATCCAGAAGGGCGAGATCAACTTCGACGCCGCTATCGCTACGCCGAACATGATGGCCAAGGTTGGCCGCATCGGTAAGATCCTTGGTCCCCGTGGCCTCATGCCGAACCCCAAGCTCGGCACCGTGACCATGGATGTCGCCAAGATGGTCTCCGAGCTCAAGGCTGGCCGCGTTGAGTACCGCGCCGACCGCTACGGCATCTGCCACGTGCCCCTGGGCAAGAAGTCCTTCTCTGAGCAGCAGCTCGTCGAGAACTACGCTGCCCTGTACACCGAGATCCTGCGCGTCAAGCCCTCTTCTGCTAAGGGCAAGTATGTCAAGTCCATCTCCGTGTCTTCCACCATGGGCCCTGGCGTCAAGGTCGATCCCGCTGTCCAGCGTGACTTCCTGGCTGAGTAACTGCTAGTTACTGCCTGAGCAAAGCAAGCATTGCTAAAGAAACCCGGTTCTGCCTTGTGAACTGCCTCCCATTTCTTGGACATGAGAAATGGGAGGCTTTCTTTATGCGCGT